>CAZSNV010000046.1:0-22534 GCA_964608035.1 uncultured Gemmatimonadaceae bacterium
TTCAACTTCGGCTACCAGGAGCACGCGGCGAACGGCTACGTCGTGCTGTACACCAATCCGCGCGGCAGCACGGGATACGGCAGCAAGTTCGGCAACGCCATCAAGAACGCCTATCCGGGCAAGGACTACGACGACCTGATGAAGGGCGTCGACGAGGTGATCGCCAAGGGTTACGTCGACGAAGAGAACATGTTCGTCTACGGCTGCAGTGGTGGCGGCGTGCTCACGGCGTGGATCGTCGGTCACACGACGCGTTTCGCCGCGGCGTCATCGAACTGCCCGGTGATCAACTGGATCAGCTTTGTCGGCACGACCGATGGAGCGGGATGGTATCGCAACTTCGAGAAGATGCCGTGGGAAGACCCGAGCGAGCACCTGCGCCGGTCGCCGCTCATGTACGCCGGGAACGTCAAGACGCCGACCATGCTGATGACGGGAGTCAACGATCTCCGCACGCCGATCAGCCAGACGGAGGAATTCTACGAAGCGCTGAAAGTCCAGAAGGTCCCGACGGCGATGATCCGGTTCAACGATGAATGGCACGGCACGACATCCAAGCCGTCCAACTTCCTGAGAACGCAGGTCTACCTGCGCGAGTGGTTCGTAAAGCACTCGCGCGGTGCGCGAATCAAGGCGGTCTCGCCGTAGGACATGTCACGCGGAGGCGCGGAGGGCGCGGAGCAACATCCTGAAGAATGCCAGTACCCTTGTTCGTGTCGCTAGCTAATCAGGCTTGGTCTCCGAAATCTCCGCGGCTCCGCGTGAGCTACCTTGTTGTCTGCGGCGCGCGAATCGCCTTTCCCGGTCGCGCGCTCGTCACTCGCCCCGAATCGACTACGACCTGTCCGCCGACGATGACGTAGGGAATACCGGCGGCGGGGATGGCCGCGTCCTCATACGTGGATTTGTCGATCACCGTCGCCGGATCGAAGATCGTCAGGTCGGCGTCTGCACCGACTTTGACGCGTCCCTTCCTGGCCATACCCGGCGCTCGCGCCTCGAGCCGCTGCGCGGGCATGATGGTCATCTTACGCAGTGCGTCCATCAGGGAGAGCGCCTTCTCTTCGCGAACGTACCTGCCTAACACTTTCGAGTAGGAACCTGACGTCCTCGGGTGGCCGCGGCCGTTCTCGATGAAACCATCGCTGGCGATCATCGACAGGGGACTCAGGATAGCGGTGCGGGTCTGCTCCTCACTCCGACCGTGAATGATCACGGTGACGTTGGCCTTCGCGCGGTTCTCCGCAAAGGCTTTCCGCGTCAGGCGCTCGCCGGTCGATACCAGCTGGTGCAACGCAATCCTCTCGTCGGACCACTTTTCCCAGCCCTCGAACATGGCGGAGCTGATCTCGGTCATCCCGGCGCCATAGGGATAGGCCTCGGTGGTCACGTCCTGTCCCTTGTCGCGCGCCGCCGTAATGTGCTCGAGAAAGGTGACGAGATCGTCGCCGCCACTCGAGTTCACGTGCACGATGTGTAGCTTTGCCCCGGCGGCGGCCGCTGCGGCGATCGTCGAATCGAGACCGGCTACGCCGTTGCGCATGTGGATATGCACCGACGCGCCGCCTTCTGCCGCCACGCGGAACATGCGCTCGATCTCCGCCATGTTCGCGCCTGGCGTGTAGGCGCTTCCCAGTCCGACCGCGACCGCGCCCTCGGCAAGGCCCCTGCGGAGGATCCCCTCCATCTCTGAGACTTGCGCCTCCGTGGCCGTCCCGGTGGCGCCGATGCCGATAGGTGCAATACCTTTGCTCGGGTCGCCCATGGCCTTGATACGCGCCTGCATGTGGCCAGCACTCACGCCGAAGTTCACGATCTGTCCGGCCGACCGAGCGGCGTACCAGTTTGCCACATCGGCGCTTCCCACTTCCAGCTCCAGTGCCGACGTCACGCCATCGCGCACCATGAGCGCGTACGAGGGTTCGTCCTGCCCGTGCTCATGGAGGTCGATGAAACCCGGGGCAACGACGAGGTTCGTTGCGTCGATGACGCGTGTGCCGTTCAGAGGCGTTGCAGAGATCACCACCACGCTGTCGCCTCGAATGCCGATATGCCGGGTGGAGTCGAGCCCGGACTCGGGGTCCAACACGCGGCCGTTCGCAATAACGAGGTCGTAGGTAGGCCCACGGCTGCAGGCGGCGACGAGCGCGGTTGCGAGAATGATGCTGAAACGGCGATGCATGGTTCGTGGGGGATTCGTGTGGGCGCGACGGCGGGCGGGGAGTAACGTGCAGCCAATGGACGGCTGGGGCCAGCACGGTCGGCAACTATCCGGTTTCGGCGCCGTGCTTGACCCGGTGAGGAATCAGCTCTGTCTCGCGACAGCGCCCATCTCGCCGCATCTTTGGACGTGCAATCCCAGACCGATCGCCTGAATGCCGCCCTGGCCGGGCGCTATAGCATCGAGCGGCAACTTGGCGCGGGCGGGATGGCGACGGTGTACCTCGCGCAGGATCTCAAGCACGATCGCCGCGTCGCCATCAAGGTCATGCGCCCTGATGTGAGTGCCGACGTCGGCGCCGATCGCTTCCTGGCCGAAATCCGCACCACGGCGAACCTGCAACATCCACACATCGTGCCGATCTTCGACTCCGGTCGCGCCGACGATCAGCTGTACTTCGTCATGCCACTCGTCGACGGGGAATCCCTGCGCGCCCGGCTCGATCGCGAGATCAGGTTGCCGGTGACGGATGCCGTGCGCATTGTGCGAGAGGTAGCTGGTGCCCTCGACTACGCGCACGGCCAGGGAGTTCTGCATCGTGACCTGAAGCCGGAGAACATCATGCTCAGCCGGGGGCATGCGTTACTCGCGGACTTCGGCATAGCCCGCACCGCGCACTCTGAAAGCGCGCGGCTGACTCAGACCGGCACGTCACTCGGCACACCGGCGTACATGAGCCCCGAGCAGGCCACCGGCGAGCGGGAGCTGGGTCCTGCATCTGATGTGTACGGACTCGGCGCGATTCTGTTCGAGTTACTGACGGGGGAGCCTCCCTTCACGGGGGCCACGTTCGAGGCGATCCTGGTGAAGCGTTTCACGGAGGACGCACCCAGGTGCGCCACGAAGCGCGCCGATACGCCGGCGTCCTGCGATGCCGCGATCGCCAAGGCCCTGGCATGTGATCCAGCGCAGCGCTTTGGAAGCGCGCGCGCGTTTTCCGAAGCGTTAGGCGAGGCAGCCACTTCCCCAAAGGCGGCAACAGAACGTTCCATTGCCGTGCTGCCATTCGCCAATCTCAGTACCGACGCCGAAAACGGCTACTTCGCCGACGGCCTGACCGAAGAGGTCATCACGACGCTGTCCAAGGTCCGCTCGCTCCGGGTGATTTCACGGACGACGGTCATGCAATACCGCGCGCGTACCGCGTCGCTTCGCGACATCGCACGCGAACTTGGCGTGACCCACTTGCTCGAAGGGAGCGTGCGCAAGGGAGGCGACCGGCTCCGCATCTCGGCTTCGCTGGTCGACGCCGAGCGCGATACCTCGCTCTGGTCCGATCGGTTCGATGGGTCTCTGGCCGATGTGTTCGACATGCAGGATCGCGTCGCGGCGGCGATCGTCACCGCGCTGTCGATCACCTTGTCGACCGAGGAGCGGTCACGGCTGGTCGAGCGTCCCATCGAGAATCCGCAAGCCTATGATGCATACCTGCGGGCGCGGGAGGGACTCAACGCCTTTACGACAACCGGACTGCAGCGGGCCTTCGCGCACCTGGACGAGGCCTCGCGAATCGCACCGGACAGTGTGTTCCTCATCCGCAGCAAGGCGCGGGCGCATTGGTGGGCGGTAAACTTCGCGTTGAGCACCGACGTCTCGCTGCTCGACAAGGCGTTGGCATATGCCGACGAGATTGCGCGACTCGAGCCCGGGAGCCCGTATGTTGCGGAGATCCGCGGGCTCGTCGGCGTCCTGCGCGGACAGGGGCAGAAGGCACTAAGCGACCTTGGCGTGGCCTACGAGTCGATGCCCGAGGACCTGGACATCGCATTCTGGTACGGGGCCGTTCTGATCTATGCGGGACGCATCGATGCAGGGATGGCGCTCATACGTGACGTGCTGCGGCGGGAGCCCACTCATCCCCTGGTTCCGCTGATGGTGATCGTTGGCGAGCAGATGGCGGGCCATCCCGAGCGCCCGGTCTCACGGTTTGCAGCGGGCCCTGGTACGGCATTTGGGACGTTCTGGTACTTGCTTCAGGGCATGGCCGCTCTCGCCGCGGGCGACCGATCGCAAGCCACAATCGCCTTGGACCTGAGTGCAGCCCAGCCCCCCGACATGGTGACGGCGATGGCTGGGTTTCTCGCGACAGCCTGTCGCGGCGACGCTTCCGGGTTCACGTCCCAGGTGGAGGAAGGATCATGGAACGACCTGTCATACGCCGAGATCGTGGCCGAGGGGTTTGCATTGCTCGGTGACGCGGAGCAGGCCGCGAAATGGTTGGGACGGGCGGTCGATCTCTTGTTCGGCTGCCACGACGGGCTGGTGAAGCACAATGCCGTCTGGCGATCGTGGCTCACCCATCCGTTACTGGAACCGGAGTTCGAGAAACTCCGGGTGCAGGCCGAGCGCTTTCAGGCCATCCCGATTGCGCCGCGCCTGGCGGCGCAGTTGGAACGCTCCGCACATTGAGGCAAACGGTTCCTGGCCCTCCCGCGGCACACTCAGGTCTTCGCGGCGCCTCGAGTACCTGACTGCGGCCTGGTCCTCGCTCCTGCGGGCGCTGCCTATTCCTTCGGCGGCTCGCCCGCACCTTCCATGGACGCGGATCGCACCATCACGCGAAGCAGCATCCCAAAAAGGATCAGGCAGGCCAGCGCGCCGACCACCGCAGTCGCAAGAAACACACCGGCGACCACAATGTTCAGGGTAAGCTGTGGCACCAGCGCGAGCCCGAGGATGGACCACGAAATCACGATCCCGCTCCCGAGTAGCGAGTTCCAGAAGGAGCGCCGAATCGCCTCCTCCTGGTGCAGCTCCCACATCAGTGTCGAGTGATGCACCAGAAGGTCCTGGCTTGTCTCGGTACCGTGCAGGAGATCGCCGTAGCGTCGCGCGATCTCGTGATAGCTGCGCCGCGTGAACAGGTGGCGGATGTACAACTGGTTGAGATCGGCGTGGGGGATCTGCGTCAACTCCTGCGCGGCGCGCTCGATGCTCCGGGCAGTGGACTGCAGCGAGAAGAGCACGATGGCGCCAAGTAGGCCCATGGCGCCCGCAAGTGTCTGCGCCACGGTGCTAAGCGTGTAGAACAACGTTGACTGGATGGTGGCATCCACGAGATCAGCTCCAGCAGGTGGTCAGCAACGAGTCCTACACAGCCCTTACGAAGTGCCCTCGCGTGAAGGCCTGTCCGACGACCTCGCGTGCACCCACGTCGACCGCATCGACCGGCAGGCCGAGCTGTGCGCGATAGGCAGACAACAAGGACTGTATCGGCTCGCCCGGCACGTTGAACACCGCCCGATACGACCGAATCCCCATCTCGGCGAGGCGGGGGATGAACTCGGATCCCTCAATCGGGCGGCTGTGCAACAGCCGGTTGCGGCAATCCGAGTCCGTGGCGACAGGGAACGTGTACCCCGCTGGATCCGACAACGAGACGACCGGGTGTTTCTTCACGCACAGGTCGCGGCAGGTGGTCGGCTCACGATCGAAGGCTGCCGAGAGCACGCAATGCTCGATGGTCATGCCCTCCGGCCGACCATAAATCAGCACCTCGAATCCAACGCCGGACCACGGCGACACCATCTGTCGCAGTTCATCGATCGTCAGCTCGACGGACGCAGTGATTCCGCGCATCCCGCGTGCAAACAGCTCGGCAGCCGTGTGCTGGTTGAAGCAATTCACGGCATAGTCGGCGACGACGTCCCTGCCTGACGCGGCGAGCTCGCAGGCGAGACCGACATGACCCGAAAGGATCGGAAGGTCCAGGGCCAGCCACTTGTCCAGCGACGGCCGGTCCTCGGGACGGATGATCGTGGGCGTCCTGAGCCGGAGCGGGATCCCCTGCCCCTTCAACTCCTCGGCCAGGGTGCGGACGCGACTCAGAGGCGGCGCCGGGTGGCGCAGGAACGGATCGAGGACTACCTCGGTCGCGCCGGCATCCGCGGCCTCCCGGGCGTCCTCCAACTGGTACACCTCGGCCACCAGGCGCGGCGACGACGTGGCTGCCTGCCGAGTGTGACGGAGGGCCTGTACCGCGGAGCGGACGGCCTCCTGGCGAACCCGCAAGCGCTCGGATTCGGTCCAGTCGCGCTGCACCATCAGCTGTTCCACCGCCTGCTGCCGGAGGCGATTCAACTCGCTCACAGGAGCGAAGAGCCCATCGGCCAGCCCCGACCGGTCGACAGAGCCTAACGCGAATGGGGTCGTGCCGAGTCGCCCGAACTGGTCTCGCAGCCTTGCGTCGTCGAGCGGGTGCGCCAGGGCAGGGGTCAGGGGCATGCTCCCCTCAACCGAGACCTCGTGCCCGTCGGCGATAAACACGGCTCGCAGCGGCTGGCCGGGCAAACCGGTGGCCCTGACGTCCAGACGAACGCGTGCACGCGCGGCGGGTTCGATGGTCGCGAACGTGGCCCTGGCGCGCTCCAGAAGCGCGGCCTGTGAGCTGCGCACAACGCGCCAGCCCACTGGAACGCGAGTCCGAGCGCGGATCGACTGCCTGACGACGCCGTTGCGTGAGGCAACCGTGCGGACTTCCTCAACCGAGAAGCCGATGCTGGGAGCCGTGACGCCAGGAGGCGGCTCGAAGCCGAGTCCATCTCCCACCCGTACAGTCTCGCTTACCTCGATGACCACTTCGCCACGCTCGAACCCAACCACGGTGCCGAGTTCCGTGCCACGATTGTCCGGTTGCAGCCGGGTCACGTAGTCGCGGCCACCTCGGCCACGGTACATCCCCGTCGTGAAGCCACGGCTGTAGATCTGCACCAATGGCTGCACTTCCGCTTCGGTATGCGGCTCACGTTCGTCGCGCGCGGCGGCATCGATGAAGTCGCGATAGCGCTCGACGGCGATCGCGACATACTCCGGCTTCTTTTTCCGACCCTCGATCTTCACGCACTGGATGCCGATGTCGGCCAGGTCCGGCAGGACATCGTGAGCCGCCAGGTCCTTGGCCGAGATCAGGAAGCCGCGGTCGAGCGTGTCGCCGGTGGCGTCGTCCCTGAGCACGTAATCCTTCCGGCACGACTGGGCGCACGAGCCACGATTGGCCGAGCGTTCCGAGATCAGTCCCGACATGAGGCACTGGCCGGAGTACGAAATGCATAACGCGCCGTGCACGAACGACTCCAGGCCAAGTTCCGGAACGGCTGCCTTCACCGCACGCAGGTCGTCGAGCGTATTCTCGCGCGCCATGACGACGCGTTTGATGCCAAGGTCGCGGACGAGCTGTGCGCCGCTGACGTCATGCACCGTCATCTGCGTCGAGCCGTGAATCTCAAAGCCCGGATACACGCGCTGGATGAGCCGGATGAAGCCCAGGTCCTGCGCGATGACGGCGCTTACCCCGCGATCGATCGCCTCGCCAAGCAGCAGCAACGCGTCCTGAAGCTCGTCGGGCTTGAGCAGGACGTTGAGCGTGAGATAGATCCGCACGCCTCGCGCCCGCGCCATGGCGCAGGCCTGATCGAGCTCATCGAACGTGAGCTGGGCGCCCTCATCACGGGCGTTGAAGCGCTCGACGCCGAGGTAGACGGAATTCGCGCCATTGGCAATGGCGGCGCGAACGGCGTCGAGAGAGCCGGCGGGAGCTAGAAGTTCGATCACAGATAGCTGCGTGCTTATTGCTAATTGCTGATGCTATTGCTGGTTGCTGGTGCTGGAGAAGCGGCTGATCGCTGATCGCTGATCACTGATCGCTGACCTAAATCTACTCAGCCCGCTCCGTGGATTCTGCTTCATTCCGACGCCGAGCGAACCGCATGAGCCAGGCCACGGAGACGAATCCGATGCCGATCCAGCGCAATTCGTCGCGCTCCAGCCTGACTCCGGCGCCAAAGAGCACCAGGCCGATCAGCGCGAGCGCGACTTTGGCCCGTGTCAGCAAGCTCACCGCACCGGCGCAGGTTGAGGCGGCAACACGAACGGGCCCAGGTGCGGTCCGTCGTTATGCAGCGCCGTGCGGAGCGCCATGGACAGGATGCCGGCCGTCTCCTCGGGATGGATAATGGCGTCGACAAAGCCGCGCGCCGCGGCGTACTTCGCGTCCAGCTGATGCTCGTAGTCTTCGCGCATCGCTTCAATCGACTCCTTGACCTCGGGGGATGGCTGCTGCTTCTCCCTCGCTGCTTTGTCGAGTGCCGACCCATGCACGGCCTGGACCGCCGATTCGCCTTCCATCACGCCCATCCGCCCCGAAGGCCACGTGAAGATGAAATCGGGATCGAACCCCTGCCCCGCCATCGCATAGTAGCCGGCGCCGGAGGCGTGGTTGATCGTCAGCACGACCTTGGGGACGCGCGCGCAGGCCATGGCTTCAACCCATCTCGCGCCGGACCGGATGATGCCCTCGTGTTCTGCTTCCGGGCCCACCATGAAGCCGGACACGTCCTGGACGAACAACAGCGGGATCCCCTCGCGATCGCAACGGTCGATGAAAAACGCGACCTTCTCGGCGCTCTCCGCGTAGACGATTCCGCCGAATCGTGGCTTCTCGCCTTCGCGTCCCTTCACCAATCCACGCTGATTGGCGATGACACCGACCGGCATGCCATCGATCGCGGCATCGGCACAGATCATCTCCCGGGCCAGGTCCCGCTGGAATTCGTCGAGTCGGCCACCGTCGACGATCGCCTTCAAGACCGTATGCATGTCGTAGGACATGCGGTGGTCGGTAGGGAGCAAATCGTACAGGTCGGGCAGCGGCGTGCGGGCAGCAGGCAGCGGCTGTGCTTCTCTACCGCTGCCCGCTGCCCGCTGCCCGAGTCTTTCCACCAACTCGCGCAACGTCGCAAGACAGCTTGCATCGTCGTCAACAGCATAGTGCGCCACCGCCGACACTTCAGTGTGCATCACGGCTCCACCTAACGACTCCGCATCCACCGCCTGGCCCGTTGCGCCCTTTACGAGATTCGGGCCGCCCAGTCCCATGAAGGAGGTTCCCTTCACCATCACGATCACGTCGGACAGCGCGGGGAGGTACGCCCCGCCGGCCACGCACTGCCCCATCACCGCCGCCAGTTGCGGGACGCGCAGGTACCGGCGCATGATCGAGTTGTAATAGAAGATCCGCGCCGCGCCGTATTGGCCGGGGAACACGCCACCCTGATACGGCAGGTTCACGCCCGCCGAGTCGACCAGGTAGATGATCGGCACGCGGCAGCGCATGGCAATTTCCTGCGCGCGCAGGATCTTCTTGATCGTCTCGGGCCACCACGACCCCGCCTTCACGGTCGCGTCGTTCGCGACGACGACGACTTCGCGGCCGTGCACGATGCCGACGCCCGTCACCACACCAGCCGACGGCGCCTCGCCGTCATACTGGTCATAGGCGACCAGCAGCCCGATCTCGAGGAACCGGCTGCCCTCATCGCACAGCTTCGTGACGCGCTCGCGCGCCGTGAGCTTTCCCTGCTTGTGCTGCTTGGCAGCGCGCTCCGGTCCGCCGCCTTCCCTGATGCGGTCTTCCAGTTCGCGAACCTGCGCGCTGAGTTCCCTCAGCCGCGTGGTCACGCCCGTTGCTGCTGCCGGCTTTCGAACCACTGGCGGATATAATCGATCAAGGCGGTGGTCGGAGTGCCGGGACCGAATAGTTCGCCTATCCCAAGCTCACGGAGGGCATCCATGTCCTCCTTCGGAATGATGCCGCCGCCGGTGATGAGCACATCGTCGCGTCCGGCTTCCAGCAGCAGCGCGCGCACGCGAGGAAAGAGCGTCATGTGTGCGCCGCTCAGGATCGAGAGGCCGATGACGTCGACATCCTCCTGCACCGCCGCGGTGGCGATCATCTCCGGCGTCTGGTGGAGACCGGTGTAGATGACCTCCATGCCGGCATCCCGGAGCGCAGCAGCAACAACTTTTGCGCCACGATCGTGGCCATCGAGGCCCGGTTTGCCGATCAGGACGCGGATGGGGCGAGACATGAGATGGGAGATGGGAGATGTGAGACGAACAGAACTCTCTCTCCGTCGTGACCTCGAGTAGGGGCCGGACAGTACTGGAACGGGAAGTCTACCCGGGCTGCGGAACACGAGGCAACGGCGTTCACGCGACCGATCGCGCGCAGTACCGTTGTGGCGTGACGATCATGCGGCGTTTTCTGGTGCTGGCGCTGGCGGCGGCCCTGTCTGCCTGCGGGTCCTCGGGAAGCGAGCCCCCTGGCCCCCCGGGGACTGTTCCCGCGGCAATCGAAGCCGTTGCGGGAAGGGGCCAGTCGGCGACCGCCTCGACGGCATTGCCCGTCAATCCCACCGTCGAAGTCGTGGACAGCACGGGGCGGCCACTGCTGGGAGTCACAGTCCTGTTCAACGTGACGGCCGGCAACGGATGGGTGGTTGCGGACAATGGTGTCACCGATGCGTTAGGCCGCGCGTCCGCGACGTGGTATCTCGGTCCCGTTGCCGCGGAACCGCAATCGTTGGAGGCAAGGGTCGGGTCGCTTACCGCGCGGTTCGACGCGATCGCGCAGCGGCCCGCCGTCGGAACACAAGTCCTCGGCAGTGATGCGCTCATCGAGTGGATTCCCGGTGACCTGCCGATAGTGCTCAGCGCGCCGCACGGCGGTACGATGCTACCGACAGAGATTCCCGACCGGACGACCGGCACGAACACGCGCGACCTGAACACGGAAGAACTTGCGCGTGACATAGTGAATGCGTTCATGGCGCGGTTTGGACGCCGGCCGCACCTCATCATCTGCCGCCTATCGCGGCGCAAGCTGGACGCAAATCGGGAAATCGTCGAAGCGGCAGCCGGCAATCCAATCGCGCAACGTGCATGGCGTGAATACCATGGGTTCATCGAGGCTTCGGCAGCCGAGGTGCGGCGGACACCGGGCCTCGGGTTCTATGTGGATCTCCATGGCCACGGTCATGATATCCAGCGGCTCGAACTGGGCTACCTGCTCAGCGCCTCAGTGCTCTCGCTCGATGATGCGCAGCTCTCACTCCACGTAGCAACGCGTTCAAGTTCGCTCTGGCCGATGTCGGTGTCCGTGGGCACGCCATTCCCTGTGTTGCTCCGCGGGACCTCGAGCCTCGGCGCGTACCTGGAAGCCGCGGGCTATCCGTCAGTTCCGAGTCCAGCCAATCCATCGCCCGGCTCTGCCCCGTATTTCGACGGCGGGTACAGTACGCAACGACATGGAACGTCGAACGCGTTCGCCGGCGTGCAGATCGAATCCAACTTCGACGCAGTCCGTGACAGTCCAGCGAGCCGAGCCGCCTTTGCCGGAGCTTTGGTCTCGTCGCTCCAGGCGTTTCTCGGGAATACCCTTTTCGGAACGCCGATCATCATTGGGGATCCCACGCTGCGGCTTCGACCCTGAAGCGCTCGCGCTGGCTCGCGTCTGCCGACACTCGTTAGGACGGGTCTGCTGCCTCAGCGAGTTGGCGGCACCGGCGTCGTGGGAACCGGCACGTTCGACGGAACCTCGACAACCACCCTTCTCGAAATCCAGATCATTCCAAGAGCGATGACGACGACAGAAATGATGGCGACCTTCCGCCAGACCGGCCTTGCACTCGACTGCCCGCGCCGAGCGGAGTCGTCCGTGGAAACAACCAGCGGATTCGCGATCTCGCTCAACGCCTGATCAACCGCGCTGGACGAGATGCCTGCCTCCACCGCAGCGGTCCGCAGATCAGGCACTGAGACTTTCATTCGCTCCGATTCGTCAAGCTGTGCGGCGCGCGCCAGCACCTGCTTGGCCACTGCTTCGGGGAGTCTCTGTGAACCGTCACCTGCCATGGTAGCTCCTGTTATGACGGCGTGCTCAGCCCGCTGCCTGCCTTAATGTGGGACAGGTGGCTGGTCGGCGGCAGGTCGAGATCCGAGCAATTTCATCAGGGACGCGGGGTCTACGGGTTTCGTGAGGTGGTGATCAAACCCCGCCAGCATCGAACGCCGTTTGTCCCCGTCCTGACCCCAGCCCGTAAGGGCGGTGAGCAGTATGTGCCTGCCCCACGGCCGTTGCCGGATATGACGAGCCACTTCATAGCCGTCCATGTTAGGCAGGCCAATGTCGAGCAGCACCACCTCCGGCCGGAACGTCGCAGCGGCTTGGATCGCCTCCAGCCCATCGTGGGAGGTGTGCGTGTCATGACCCATCAGACGGAGCAACATCGCCAGACTTTCCGCGGCATCGCGGTTGTCGTCCACGACGAGAATGCGGCTTTTCCGGCACTGCTCCAATGTCTGGCCCGCGCCGCTCGGTTCCTGATCTGTGAGCCCCGCCGACTCCAGCATGGGCAACCTGACGATGAATTCGCTCCCCATGCCAATACCGGCGCTGCGAGCATCAATGGTCCCGCCGTGCAGCTCGACCAATCCGCGCACCAGCGACAGACCGATGCCGAGGCCTCCCTGCGACCGCTCCAAGGCAGGAGCGACTTGCGAGAACATCTCGAAGATCTGGGGCAGGTGCTTGGGGGCTATGCCGATGCCAGTGTCAACCACCGATACCACGACATCGCCGTTTTGCGGTTCAGCGGTCAGCCAGATGTGGCCCCCCTTCTCCGTGTATTTGGCCGCGTTCGTGAGCAGGTTCGAGAAAACCTGGACCAGCCGTATAGCGTCGGCGTCCAGGAAGATCGGCTCTGGCGGCAGGGTTACGGTGAGATTGTGGAGCGACGCCTCGATGAGCGGCCGACTCGACTCCACGGCGTCGGTCACGACCGTATTCAGGCTGACCCGATTCCTCTGTAGCGTGATCTTGCCGCTGGTGATGCGAGATATGTCGAGAAGGTCGTCCACCAACCGGCTCATCTGCCGCACCTGGCGCTCGATTATGTCTCGCGAAGCCCGAAGTTCCGAGTCGGCCGAGTTCCTGATTCGAAGGAGCTCCACGGCGTTGCTGATCGGCGCCAGCGGATTGCGCAGCTCGTGCGCCAGCGTCGCCAGGAATTCGTCCTTGCGGCGGTGGGATTCCTTCAGCGCCTCCTCGGCTGTCTTGCGATCGGTGATGTCGCGGGTGAAGGACCGGGTGTGAATGAACTGACCGTCCTCCCACTGTACATTGGCGCTGATGACCACCTGCCGGATCGAACCATCCTTGCACTGCAGGCGAGCTTCATAGTCGTGTAGCTCTTCGCCTGCGTGCAACCGCCGCAGGATGTCGTCGATGACTTCCTTGTCGGCGTGGAATTCAGCGATGTGGTGACCGAGGTACTCGTCGGCTGCGTAGCCGAGAAGGTTCAATTCCGCCTGGTTCGCTCGAAGGATGATCCCGTCTGGACCAACGCAGTGCAGCCCTAACGTGGCGTTCTCGAAGAACTCGGACAGTTCCCGCTCGCTCCGACGCAGTTGCTCTTCGGCACGCTTCCTGTCGGTGATGTCGACGACGATGTTCAGCGCCCCGAGGAGTGCGCCTTGCTCGTCGAAGTACGGGGTAGCGTGGGCCTCAACGATCAAGCGGCTGTCGTCGGGTCGCCAGACAACTATCTCTTTGCCGTTGTACTCCTTTCTCTCGTGCAGGCAGAGGGCCATCCAGCACTTGTCGTGGGGCACCGGCGATCCGTCCGGCGTCGACATCCGGAATGACCCGCAGTAGCGGTCAGAGGGATCGTTGAGCTTCGGCTCGCGCCCCCACGCTTGCACCGCACGCCGATTGAAGTAGGTAATGAGACCGTCGGCATCGCAGGTGTACGCCGCAGCGGGCAGCGATTCAAGCAGGACGTGGACGTCCAAAGGGCTTCCCATGCCGGCTGGACGCACTCCGTTTCGCTTGCTGGTGACCTGATCGCCACTCTCCCGGAGACGTCGCCTTTCCGGCCGCCAATCTCACCGCCGGAACATGCCTATCGCACCGACATTGTATCGCTCCGGGCGACCGTCAAACAGACCCCGTAGGGGTGAAACGAGCTTTGTACCGCTAACGCTTCAGTTTGCCAGCAGCGGGTGCCCGTTAGGTGCCACCAGGAAGCGCACCGCCGCCTGGAGCTCGACGGCGCATGCGCGAGAACGGAAACCCGTTGCAGCCCGTGCGCGGCGTGGCCCGGTTGGCGACAGTGACGCTCTCCGCGGCGGCTGCGCTCGGCGCCTTGTAGGCGCTATAGCAAAAACCCCAGGTGAATGGCTCCATGCCCGGAAGCGCGACCCAGTCGATCCGGGTCCAGAGACCCCCATCGCCCGGATTAGTTGGATCGTTCTGCGCGATGGCGAACTGGCCCGCTGCATCCCAGCGCACGATGCGATAACGGGCTCGCGGGAGCTGTGCCCATTCCGTCGGCGTAATCTCGTACTGCACTCCATAGTCGTCCGCAAACCCGCCGAGCAGGAATGCGGGCGCCGCCGGAGCCGGCGGCGCTGGGCGGTGCCGTGCGCACGCCGCGTCCGCGACGAGTATGAACAACATGAAACGTCTGCCTTGCATACTGAGCTTCTCGTTGTGGTTTCCTAACGATTACCGTTTCGCAGCCGTGAGCCCACGCGCCCCGCTCAGCAACTCAGACTCGTGCCCAGTCTGTGGCGCAAGCGCAACGGGTTCATACTCTGGTTTCACCACCATCCCCGACCCACCGGCCGCCTCTGCCGGAGACTGTCCTCGGATGGCAGGTTATCTAACCAGGCAGCCGTAACTTGTGGCGTGCTTGTTGCACCAGATTCGATCTTCTGCCCAGACGCCGGTCACGAAGATCCAAGGGTACCGCGCTGACGGAGATGCTTTGAGCATTGACCTGGAAACCGTCGATATCGAGGCCGAAGAGGGTCACGACCTCCTGAAAATGCTGGTGGTCCCACGGCCCATCGCCTGGATCACCACACTCCGGCCCGACGGCGTCGTCAACCTCGCCCCATTCGCCTGCTACACAATGCTCGGCTTCGGGCCAATGATGGTCGGGCTAGGGTTCGCTCGCGTTGGCGGCGTGCACAAGAAGGACACGCTCCGGAACATCGAGCAGACCCGCGAGTTCGTGATTCATTCCGTGACCGAGGACCTGCTCGAGAAGGTTGTCGACACCGCGCGCGTGGCGCCGCCGGGAGTGAGCAAGGCAAAGGACACCGGGCTGACCCTTGTTCCGTCAACGTCGATCGCCGTTCCAAGAATCGCCGAATGCGCGGCCGCCATGGAGTGTCGTTGCGAGGACGTCACTCGCATTGGAACCGGCCATGACCTCGTAACGGCGCGCGTGGTAGCCGTGCACCTCGACGAGGCGCTCTTCCCCGGGGGCCAGCCCGACTATCAGCGCTTTCGCCCCGTGGGTCGCCTGCATGACGAGTACTTCGCGACACTGGGCAACGTCATCCACCTCCCGCGCGTCGCGCCGCTACAGCAGCCCGGCGGTCCTGCCGCGAGTTCGTTGCCCGCATAGCCAAGCCAGCGTGCCAGCCTCACTCTCAGAACTCTCGACCTTTGCTCGCTATACCGCGACGCTGCCGGGCTACCTGCGACGTCGCATGGGGTCGGACGAGGCGCGTAACCGACTCGTTGATGCCCTGGCCAATCGTGAAGCGAACTTCCTCCGCGTCATGGAACAAGGAGTCTTCGGCCACGCCAGTAGTCCCTACCTCCCGCTGCTGCGGCGGGCCGGCGTCGAGTTCGGGGACGTGAAAGCGCTGGTCCGCGCCAACGGCCTCGAGGGCGCGTTAGGCACGCTGTACGATGCGGGCGTCTACGTGACCCTCGACGAGGTGAAAGGGCGACGGCCGATCGAGCGCGACGGACTCTCGCAGCCCATCACGGCCGCCGCATTCGACAACCCGCTCATGACGAGTCACTACCAGGGAATGAGCAGCGGCTCCCGCGGACGCCGGACGCGCGTGAACATCGACCTCGCGTTGCTCGAGCATGAGGCGGCGTACGTTCATCAGTATCTCGACGGGTTCGATCTCTGGCGCCGTCCCTACGCGGTCTGGCGGCCCGTGCCGCCGGTGGTCACCGCCGTGAAGTGGATCCTCCGGCTGGAAAAGCTTGGCAAGCCGCTCGATCGCTGGTTCTCGCAGACGCGCGTCGTGTTCGGCGATGGTCACTGGAAATTCGCGTTGTTCACGCTCGCGACCATTGCCGAGGGACGCATCCTGGGACGGCGGTTCCCCGCCCCTCAGCACGTTCCCAGCAGCGCGCCTGAACCTGTCGCCGTCTGGCTCGCCGAGATGCGCCGGCGCGGCACACCGGCGGTCCTGGACACCATGGTCAGCTCGGCGGTGCGACTCTGCGGACACGCGAAGGAGCGTGGCATCGATATCTCGGGCACGCTGTTCCGCCTCGGGGGCGAGCCACTCACCACCGCCAAGGCTCGCCTCATCGACGATGTCGGCTGTCGCTCGACCTGCTTCTACTCGATCACCGAGATGAGCTTCGCCGGGGCGCCATGCGCGACGCCGGACGCGCTCGATGACGTTCATCTCCTCTCGGACAAGGTGGTGGCGCTGCTTCGGCCCAAGTGTATTGGCGACTCGAGTGTCGACGCGTTGATCTACACGACACTGCTATCCAGTTCACCGAAGCTGCTCCTCAACGTCGAAAGCGGAGACTACGCCACGCTGTCGTCACGTGCCTGTGAATGTCCCATGGGCCGGCTCGGGTTCACACAGCACTTGTCCCAGATTCGCAGCTACGAGAAGCTCACCAGTGAGGGAGTGTCGTTCCTGGGAACTGAGCTTCTGCGGCTGGTCGAAGAGGTGCTGCCGAAATCGTTCGGCGGCGCTCCCACCGACTACCAGCTTGTCGAAGCCGAGGAGAACGGATTGTCCCGGATCCTGATCGTGGCCAGCCCGGTCCTCGGTCCGCTCGACGAGAGCATCGTCGTGCAGCGGGTCCTCGAAACCCTCAGCGGGTACCCGGGGGGTAGCGTGATGACGCAGCACTGGCGCCAGGGAGGGACCCTGAAGCTGGTCCGGAGAGAACCGTATCAGACGGCGTCGGCAAAGATCTTGCCACTACATCTGCATCGACTGACTGCGCCGGCCGACGACGTGGCGCAGGGATCCCCTACGTCTTGAGATGATGCCAGAACCAGCCAGTCCCGCCGCCGGCCCGGAAGTGCGCAAACTGCTCGAGCGCGCCAGCCAACTGGCGCGAGTGGAGCATACGGAGCGCGTGACTGCGGCCGAAACGCGAAAGCGGCTGAACGAACACGGCCTCGATAACGCCGAAATCGCGCGCCAGTTGAGCACCCTGAAATGGAATTCCGCGCCTAACGATACGGCCGTGCTCACGACGTACTCGTTCCTTCACGGCCTGCAACACCTGGATACCATCACTGGCCAGTCGGCCCGCCTGAGCCACTCGGCCAACGCCATCCTCGCGATCTTTCGAAGCGCCGAGATCTGCCTGTACACCATTGGCACGCTGTCGACAAAGATGCTGCACAACCTGCAGGAGAACCGGATCAGCGAAGCCCTGTCCAATGCCCGGTGGCGCAATGGATTCCAGCAATTGCTGTACAAGCTCTCGCTCCTCGTCGTCGAGACGAACCCCGGGCCAGCGACCGGTTCGCCGCTGAACATCCGGCATTCGCGCATCTACAAGGACTACACCACGCAGGGACGCCGGCTTCACGAGTGGCTGGCCACGACGTGGAAGGAGGACGACCGCGACGTCTTCGGAAAGGATATCGACGATCCCCGTCGCAACGTGTTCTTCCACGAGTTCGTGAACATCAGCGACGAGCGGGTGTGGTCGTCCCTGCTGGCCCAGGTCACGCTCCCGGGCGTGCTCAAGACGGAAGACGAGGATGACGCGGCCTTCTACGCCCGCATTGTGTGCAGTGACGAGATCGAGCGGATGGAAACCGCGATGGATACGGCCGCCGACACCGATCTCCTGTCGTTCCGCGTCATCCACCAGGTGAGCGAGGTCGTGGCGAGCGTGGTGAACGCGCAGGCGTGCGAGGCCGCGACGCGCCTGTTGACCACCCCGAAGCAGGATCTGGATCCGGTGCTGCGTCAGCTGATCCTCGGCAACCGCCTGCTCTCGGTCGTCGACGACAGCATCAAGCTCATGATGCGCACGCTTACGCCACGAGCCTACAGCGCCATTCGCCCAAATCTCGGCATGGTCCGCGGCACGTCGTCGATGGTGCTGCGCAAGACATTGTTCAACGCGACGTATCCGTTGCTGGTTCGTGCCTTCAAGCTGCGGATTGCGGACTGGAACGTCGATGTGGCCGACGATGATGAAGCCGTTCATGCGCGAGCCGTCGCTCTCTTGAGTGGTGACGCTCAGGAGCCGGCGCTTGGACCGATTCTACAGCAGTTGGTGATCCTGCATCAGCACGTTCGTACCTGGCGCGACAATCACATTCAGCTCCCGAAGACGCACCTCGGCGTCAGCGCGGACCCCAGCCGGCCCACGGTGTCGCTGTCCGGATCGGACAGCGCGGTAGAGATCGCGCATGAGCTGAGAAAGACCCATTCGACCGATCCGATCATCCCGTTGTATCGGGCCATGCTTGGCACGTCGCCTCCAACCATCCATGAGCCGCTGTCACCCGGTGGCCTCGACGAGCATGTCGCTCACGCCACCGCCCGGGCGGTGTTTGACGTGTACGAGGATGTTCAAGAGCGCTTCAACCGCCGCTGCCCGATGAAACACGACGCCCCGCGCGGGAGCGAATAAGCGCCGCGAAGCGCAGCGTTGCGCTCTATGGCAGAAACCAGGCCAGGCCCAGGAGTAGCGCTGCCGCCGCCATCATCCCAAGCGCGCTCCAAACCTCGAAACGCCGATACCAACGTGGATCCGGAGCCAACAGCGGTCGTCGTCGCTGAGCCAGGCGCGTGGCTTGTGTGTCAATCGCGCCGACAATGAACACCGCCGCCACGGCGACTGTCAGCCGAGCCGCGAGGTGGCCCCGTCCTCCGCCGATGGCGAACATGAACACAACGCCGAGAATGACTGTGGCGGCGGCGACAAACAAGTGCACCAGCTGCAAGCCGCGCTCGGCTGTTCGCAAGAATCTGGCGTACTCGCTCGTGGGTTCGTCGCCTGGCTCCTTACGAGTGAACATTGACACGTTTACTGTGCCTCCCCGGACGGCTTCGGCCGAAGCTGCACTGCCACGTATGCCACCGCGTCCCACGCATTGTGGATGCCAATGAAGATGAGCGTGATTGCCGTGGCCCCCGCGAGAAAGAGCGCCGTTTCGGTATAGGCTGGAAGAAGGACGGCCGCCCCAATCAAGGTACCGTAGGCGAGCAACGGGAGGATCCCGTGCCAAACCCAGTCCTCAAGCACCGGCTTATACAGAGTCTGTCGCTGCGCACGCCTAAGGACGATGAACGTGTAGACGGTTCCCACGATCCCCGCGCCAAGCAGGAGCCACGTGACTGGAGTCAGGCTCAACCAGGGTGCCGACAACAGGGCCGACACCAGCAGGCAGAGGCAGAAGTGGAACACCGTCGGTGTACCGAATGCGTCGACGCTGTCGGCGTTGCCAAGGCCCGGCGAATCCGCGATCAGGGCGATTACGACGAACTGGAGTCCCGTGAGCGCGGCCGCCGACGTGCCGACGATGACGTAGTAGGCCTCCCATGCCGCGAGAAATGCGTGAGCGGGATTGTCCACTCGGCCCCCTGTCAAGTTGGAAGAAGTGCAACGGCAGCCTAACGCTCAGCGCGGCGCCTGCCAAACAATGGTGGCTGGTCACCATACTGTAGCTCAGTGACCGAGAGGGCAAGCGATCAGCCTCCTGCGTCTTCCACCCGTAAATGTACTGGCCCCTGCCCACACCGCATGAGAGAAGAGAGGCGCGAGGATCCACCTACGATAAAACTAGTTGACAGCTCAGACCCGCCTTCGTAACCTGCTACCAACGTTGGCAAAGCCCGCCAGTGGGCTTGGAGAACCATGCCCGTCACGGTGGTACACATCGCGCTCGTCGCGCTGGTCGCAGCCGCCCAAGGCCAATTGCTCGCGCAGTCCACGGGCCCGCGCAGCATCGCACTGTCTCCACCTAACGCGACCCTCGCCAACGAGTTCACCCTCGTGTCGGCCGTACGCGAGTTGTCCGATGGACGACTCCTCATCGTGGATTGGTCGGAGAAGAAGCTTCTCGTCGCGGATTGGACAACGACCGACGTGACCCAACTCGGCCGAAACGGCAGCGGGCCTGGCGAGTACTTGCAGCCGTTAGCGCTGCTCGCCCTCGGCGGCGATTCCACTCTCCTCCCGGACTCGCGAAATGGCCGGTGGCTCATGCTCCATGGTGCGGCAATCGCGGCAACGATCGGTCCCGACGCGCCCGCCATCAGGGGCGGCGGTCGACTGCCATTCGGCGCCGACACTCGGGGGCATGTCATCTTTACCACAGGGATCGGTGTGGGTTCGCGTGCGTCGGGATCCATGCCGCGCCGTGACTCTGTGCTGCTCTTCCGCGTTGCGCGAGCCACCGGACACCCCGACACCATCGCGATGCTCAGGGCGCGGCCGGCATTGATCAGGGTCGAGGGTCCGGCTGAGCGCCCGACGTCCGTCAGCGTCCTGACAAACCCACTGGCCGCTGGTGAGTTGGCCGCGCTCTTTCCCGACGGCTGGATCGCCATCGCGCGTCTCGATCCCTATCGCGTCGATTGGGTTGCGCCGGCGGGGGCGCGCGTCCTCGGGTCACCGCTTCCGTTCGAGCGCGTGAGGCTCGAAGAGCGGGAGAGACGCGCGTTCGTGGAGCGACAGGCGACGCGCACCGGGCGGGAATCGCGTGATCCGAGTTCGTTTCCTGAATGGCCGGAGATCATTCCCCCCTTCCTGGCCGAGGCGCTTTTGCCCGCACCCGACGATCGGCTCTGGATCCGGCGCGTGCCAACCGCTGGCAACCCCGATCCCCCCTACGATGTGGTCGATCGCCGAGGCTCGCTCGTGGCGCGCGTGACAGCGGGAGACGACGTCCAGGTCGTCGGGTTCGGACACCGCGCCGTGTATACGGTGGCGACCGACGACAACGGCATTCAACACTTACAGCGCCGGCCCCTTCCGAAGTTCTGATCGCGCCGTCGCGGTCACACGGGGGGAAGTCCAGCCCTAACGACTCAGATCGTGCTTTTGTTCGTGCACAAGACCTCGCAGCAGCAACGCGTGTCAGCGAGACGACGAGCCTTCGGGCGCCTTCGCAAAACGTCTAACGGTCGCCGCTTGGGCCCTTCGACGCGGCGCGCAGGCGTGCGCACCCGTGAGGGAGAATCGGGCGCCCCTTACTTTGCCGTCTTGTCGTCGCCAGACTTCAAAGTATCTGGCGTTGCTGGCATGACGTCTCATTCCGGACGCTCCAGGATCTCAGGGTTCACCGCTCTGGCTCGACGCCAGAGCGACTCCTGCGGAGGCTGCTATGGCACGGAGTCATGCCCTCTGTTTAACGGCTGCACTGGTTTCCCTCATACCTTGGGTGGTCGGCGCCCAGGGCGAGCCGCGCGTGATCCGCGGAACCGTGACAGATACTGCCGGCGCTGCCGTACCCTACGTAAACGTCCGCGTTGGCCGCGATCTGAGAGTCACGGACGACTCGGGGCGCTTCTCGGTGGCGCTGAATGACCGCAAGGCCACGAAACTCGAGTTTCGCCGCATCGGGTATGTCCCAACGGATGTCCAGCTTGCCGCTGGCGGTGACACAACTCTTTCAGTGGCACTGATCCCGAACGCGCAGTTGCTCTCTCCCGCCGTGGTGAAGGTGCGCGAGCAAATGGTGAAACTCGAGCGCGCAGGTTTCTACCGCCGGATGACGGATCGCGAAAAGGGTACCAATTCCGGACACTTCATCACGGCCGAGGAGATCGAGAAGCGCGGATTCCCCCATCGGTTCACGATTTTGTTAGATCAAATCCCGTCTGTCGGTATTAGTAGAAGGCGCGACCTGATGGTCCCAACGGGGACTGGGGGATGTGTCATGACCACATACCTGGATGGAGCGCGCCTGGTGGCCTACTCAGAACAGCGCCTCTCCTCGGGGACCGGATTCTATACGGGAGGCGGGGGTGGCGTGGACCCTGTAGGAGGAGGTCTCGACGGTATGATCGGTACGGGTTCCGTCGCTGGAATCGAGGTGTATTCGCGCGGGGGCCAGGCACCGCCGCAGTATCAGCCGCTGAACGGCAGTTGCGGCGTCATCCTCATCTGGACGAGGTAGCACTTCAGCGTCAGCCATGCGCCCGCTGCGCATGGTCGCTCCCCCGTCCGCCATGCGTTAGGCGCCCAACATACACGGGGTCTTCGGGGAATCGAGTGGGTTCATGGAGCAAGACCGAAGGAAAGGAACGGGAATGACAGGAACGGGAGCTCCACGCCATACTCGAGCCGCACTCGAACAAGCACTCGGTGAATAACCGCGCAGGCCGTAGTTTGAAGTGGGTTCATACGACTGACGACCATCCCGCAGACCCAGAAAAGATTTCAACACGGAGGTCGCGGAGGTCACGGAGGCAACCTGGTTCCGAAAGTCGTTGCCT
>CAZSNV010000047.1:0-22341 GCA_964608035.1 uncultured Gemmatimonadaceae bacterium
CTTAGTCGGAGGTGACAAGGGAACGCAGGATCGCGATATCGCCGAGGCGATCCGCCTTGCTGAGAACCTGCAGCTGGAGGGTCATAGTGGCACGCTCCACGACACGGACGAGAAAGTGGGATCCAGCCCGTTACCTCAAGAAGGACGCGGATGCGATCGCGTACCTCGAGAGCGCGCTCGACGATGGCGATTTTTCCGTCATTGCCGCTGCGCTCGGCGACATCGCGCGTGCGCGTGGGATGACAACGGTCGCGAGGAAAGCCGGTCTTGGACGTGAGAGCCTCTACAAAGCGCTGTCATCAAACGGCAATCCGGAGTTTGCAACTATCCTCGGAAGGCCGAGTGATAATCGTCGGATCCGAATCAGAATCCGCTTGGGGCGACGGTGGTGCTCCTCTTAGTCGGAGGTGACAAGGGAACGCAGGATCGCGATATCGCCGAGGCGATCCGCGACCGGACCTTAAGTCTCGCGAGCGGCGCGGACGATCAGCCGCCAACTTCGGCGTCGGCCTCGATCTCCACGAGATACTCATCTCCCACCAGATCCGCCTGCACCAGCGTGTTCGCCGGCTGAATCCCGGCAAGACGCTCACCATGCGCGCGCGCCACGGCCTCCCAGTCCGACATCCGCTTCACAAAGACCCGCGTCCGCACCACGTCACCTAACGCGGAACCAAGAGACTCCAAGGCGCCTTCGATCTTGTCGATGGCAAAGTGCGCCTGGGCCGCAGCATCGGTGCCACCAACGCACCGACTCCCATGCGTGGCCGTCGTCCCGGAGACCACGACGCGGTTCCCCACCCGCACCGCCCGGCTGAACCCGGCCAGATCTTCCCACACCGTCCCCGACAACGCGCGCCGGCGACCGCGTTCATCGACACGCACCGGATACGGCGCCGGGAACTCGCGCAGGTGGTGGCTCAGGTCGCCCGACGCGGTCAGGAACGGCAGCCGCCGGTACTCGTCGCCGCAGTCGCCGGGAATGGGACGCAACCTGGAAAGCGCCTCGTCCAGCTCCGCCTTGGACTCAGCGTCGAGCGCGACGTCGAATAGCTTCGCCGTCTCGTCCACATGCGAACGTTGCCCAAGCCGGGCACCGACGATCACCGCCCCCACCGCCGGCTGCTCCAGCGCATAACGAGTCGCTACGTTGGCGATCGCCACGCCCAGCCGCTGCGCGACCCTGTCCGCAGCAACCAACACCTGCTGATACGCAGCCCATCCTCCGGCCACGTCAATGAAGCGCTTGTACTTCATCAGCGACCACGTGGTCAGGTCGGCCTCCGCAGGCTCTGGCGCGCCTAACCAGTGTTCGGTCAGGAACCCGCCGGCCAGCGTGCCATACGCCAGGATCGCAATGCCATTCGCGCCGCAGAACTCGGCCATCCGTCCCGCGGCACGGCGATCGAGCAGCGAACAGCACACCTGGTTCGAGACCAGCTCGATGCCGGTGCGCACGGCCACTCGCAGGTGCGCTGTATCGAAGTTGGTGACGCCGAGTTGACCGATCAGTCCCTCACCCTTGAGTTCCTGAAGGAACGTGAGCGCGTCGAGCCACACCGGATCCGAAAAGCGCCAGGCGTGAAACTGCATCAGGTCGATGCGATCGACTCGCAGCCGCTCGCACGCCAGCGCGACGGCGGCCCGCACCTGCTCGCGCGTCACGGGCCCGGGCTTCGGCACCCACTTGGTCAGCAACTGGCACTCCCGGCCGCGCGGGTTCGTCGCGCGGAAGTGCCCGGCGATCAACTCGGCCGATCCATAATGATCGGCCATGTCGAACGTGGTGAGTCCGGCGTCTGTGTACTGCGACATCGCGAGCGATGTCGCTCCGGCGTCAAGCGTCCGACCGCCGCGCTCCATGTCCGCTACCTGCCACAGACCCGTGATCGCGCGTGAGACAGACAGGCCCGGCGCCAGCTCATATCGCTCAATCGACACGAGTCACTCCGGTGGCAACGTCGAGAACACTGCCCGCACATCCACTCCGCGCCTGACGAGTGCACGCCGCTCGCGCCAGTAAATGAGGCTGGCCGCGCCGAGCATCACCAGCCACAGGTTGGTGGAACGGAAGTACCAGGCGGTGTCGGCGGTGACATCGCGCCAGATGTGCATGACGAGAAAGGCGCCGATGATCAGAACGCCGGTACCGGCCAGCGCGACCTGCGCGCCGCGCTGCGGCACCACGCGCACCCGCGCCGCGAGTGCGGGATTGCGGCGGGGAAGCGTCAGCACGGCGACCGACATCAACAGGAAGTTGATCAGCATGGAGATCACCAGGATGTCCACGCCGAGGAAGAAGTCGCCGGCCAGGTGGCTGCCGAGTATTCCGGCGGTTGCCATGGCGCCACTGGCGATGATGGCCGTGTCGGGCGTTCGCCTAACCGGATGCACGCGCGCCACCGCCGCCGGGAAGATTCCGTCCTCTGCCCAAGCGAACATCAGTCGCGACGTCCCGAGCAGCATCGCCGGCAGGTCCTTCATCAGCGCCACCGCGGCGCCCGAGATCATCACCACTGTGAGTGGGCGTGGCAGCATTGGCGCCAGCAGGCCCGGTGCGGTCAGGTCCCTCGTTCGCGCCTGCTCGGCCACCCACTGCCACGGCACCGCGTGGTAAACGGCCGCTGTGAAAAGGAAGTAGAAGGCCGCAACGCCGATGATCGCAATGCCGATGGCCAGAGGCACCGTGCGCGCCGCGTCGCGCGCTTCACCGCCGGCCTGTGCGATGGTGTCGAAGCCGATGAAGCTGGAGAAGAGCAGCACGGACGCCACGAACACAGAACGCGGGTCAGCAATACTCGTTGGCGTTTCCGCAACGGCCGCGGGCGAGCCGGCCACCGCGATGAAGAAGTCGTTATGCGTGTATGAGAAGCCGGCGACGATCACCAGTCCGCCGAGGATCAGAGTGAGGAACATCAGCGGGACTACCGTCCGTTGGTACGCGGCGATGCCGCGCAGGTTCACGCCGACGAACGTCCAGAGCACGACGATGGGGATGACGAGCCGCGCCGCGCCCGTCTCCAGCGCCGCACTCACGCCTGACGCGCCGGCGGCGAGCGCGACGTCGCGCAGGAACGGCACCAGCAGGTACGACACCACGCCAATCGCCACGCACAGACTGAACCACTGCGAGAAGCTGGCGACGAATCCCAGGTATGGATTGAGGCCCCGGCTAGCGTAGACATAGCTGCCGCCGGCGCGCGGCATGGCCGAGGCAAGGATGGCGTACGCGAGGGCGGCGAACAGCGCGGGGACCGCGGCCAGGAGATACGCGGGGAGCACGCTGGCGCCGATGCCTGGGACATTCCGCTGGATCATGAACGGAATGACGTTGATGGCCGCGCCGACCATGGCGCAGACGCCAGTGGCCACGAGGCCCAGCACGCCCATCTCGCGCGCGAGCGTGCCACCGGCCTGCGGGGAAACCGAGGACGTTTTCATCACGGAATAATTACCAGCTTGAGACCCTCAGTCACGGCTCGTAAGAATCGCGGCGGCAGCTTCCGCACGCGCTCACTGAGTTGCGTTTTAGCAACCGTCACGACTTGAGAAACGTTGGCAATCGAATCCTTCGGCAACCCCGATTCAACGGCCGGAATGAGAACGTTCCCGGGCGCGTCCGCCAATCGCAGGTTCGACGTCAGCACCACGGCAATCGTCGTCGCGATGCGGCTTCTATTGAACGCGTCCGTCTGGACAATCAGGAGCGGCCGTCGATAGCCCGGCTCAGCATGCAGCGGATCGCCAAGGTCTGCCCACCAGATTTCGCCTCTCTCCATTACCACTCAGAGTTCTTCAGCGTGCGCTTCTGGGCGGTTCCGAGCGCTGGATCCAGCTCCGACGACTCTGTGGCGTATACCGCGTCGAGCCGTTCGCTGACTCGACGCGCCTGATGCCGCGCGATGTAGTCCTCGAGCGCCGTCGCATAGAGCCGGCTCCGGGAGATCCCCAGGCGTCCGGCCAGCGACTCTGCGGCCTTGAAGAGCTCGTCCGGAAGCGAGATCGCCGTTTTCATACTATTATTATACCATGGTCATACCACCATTCCAAGGTCTCCGGACGGCCTTACGTCGTTGACCGGTTTACGCATTTCGGAACGCGGACCATTTCCCGCAGTTATTTGTCGTTTACTCATGCCGTGTTCAGGTTCTCAGGGGCGTAAACAGCGCCATAGGTAAAGAACTGAGACTGCGGGAAAGAGTCCGCGTTCCGAAATGCGTAAAACGGTCAACTGCGTCAGGAGTGGGTCTCAAATGTCGCGGGGCTTCCGACGCGCGCTGTTGTAGATCGAGCACGCGGAACTCGTAGTGCCTTGACACTACTACATGCGCGACGCATATATGCGGCACACAGCCAGAGCGCACGCATATGCCCATGGACCGCCCTCGCAAGACCGAACACGCCCCGCTCCGCCCCGTCGAGTTCCACATCATGCTCAGCCTCGCCACCGGTGAACGGCACGGTTACGGCATCATCCAGGACATCGAGCAGCGCGGCGAATCGGTCGACGTCGGTACGCTCTACCGCGCATTAGCGCGACTCACCGAGGACGGTTGCATTGGCGCCGCCACCCGGCGACCAGCCGCGGCCAACGATGACGAACGCCGCAACTACTACCAACTCACCCCACGCGGGCTGCGCATCGCTCAAGCCGAGGCGCGCCGACTGACAGCGCTGGCCCGGCACGCGCGGCTCTCCGGCCTGCTGAAGGAAGCAACGTCATGACACACGCGCGTTGGCTCGCACGCTCGGAGCGCTGGTTCCGACTCCTGCTCCGGCTCTATCCCGCCGACTTTCGCGACGAAATGGGCACGTCACTGGTCGAGACTTACCGCGACCGATGCCGCGCGGCGCTCGCACATGGCGGTGCGTGGCGACTGCCGCCTATCTGGCTCGGCGCCGTCGTCGATTCACTGCGCAACGGACTCGCCGAACGCCTGCGGCCCGCGGTGAGTTGGCGGCGCGGCGGCAACTGGGGACGTGACTTCGAAATGGTCCTGCGCCGCATGCGGCGCGCGCCGCTCTTCGTCACCGCCATGGCCGGCACGCTCACCGTCGGACTGGGCGCCTTCGCCATGGTCTACACGGTCGTCAGCAAGGTCCTCATCGCGCCGTTGCCTTACGAACGCCCACAGGATCTCTACTTCGTCTGGCGCGACATCACCTGGATCAACTTCCCGCGCGGCTGGGTCGCCGGCACTGATGTGGTGGAGCTGCAGAAACAAGGTGGTCCCATCGCCGAGGCGGTGGGATTGAGAACGCGATCGGCTACGATCTCCGGCGCCGCGAACGTCGAGCCCACCGAGATCACGCTGATGGTGACGTCGGCACGCCTCTTCGGCATGCTCGGCGTCCGCCCCGCCCTGGGACGTCTGTTCATGCCTGACGAGGAAGGTGACGGCCGACGGAACCTCATCGTACTCGGTCACTCGTTATGGAGCCGGCTCGGCGCTGATTCGTCTGTTGTCGGGCGTGACATCAGGCTGGATGGGCAGGCCTACACCGTGATCGGCGTGATGGGCCGGTCGTTCGATTTCATGCGGCACCAGAGCCTGGGTCCTCCGGAAGGCGCCAACGCGTACACGACGTTCGCGATGTCGCTGGCGTCAACCAGTCCGGGAAGCGGATCGTTCGCCGCGCTGATTCGCGCCCGTCCGGGGACCACGTTCCCGGTGGTATCCGAGGCGGTGACCGCTGTCGGACGCGTGGTGGACGAACGCGACTTTCAGAAGCGTGGCATGAAGCTCTATCCCGTCTCGCTCTCAGACGACCTCGTGGTCAGTGTGCGACCGGCGCTCGTCGCGCTTGGGGTGGCGGGAGTATTCCTGTTGCTGGTCCTCCTGGTGAACCTGGCCACGCTGCTCCTGGCCCGCGCCGCGCAACGCGAACAGGAGTTCGCCGTTTGCCGCGCCCTGGGCGCCAACTCGGGTGCGCTCGCCCGGGCCACCATGCTCGAAGGCGCCCTGCTCGGCGCGTTAGGCGGCGGTGGCGGCGCGCTGCTGGCGATGTGGGGCGTACCGCTGCTAGCGAGCCTGGCGCCGCTGGATCTTCCGCGCCGGGCGTCGATCGTGATGGACGGGTGGATCGTCCTGATTGTCATCGTCGTCGGCACCCTGCTGGGACTCGTCGCGGGAACCGTTCCCGCCACCTGGGCCGTGCGGACCCGGCTCGATGCGCTGCTCCGGGGCGTCGCCGTGCGTGGCGGTGGGGGACACGGGCGCATGCGCCGCGCCATGGTCGCCGTGCAGGTTGCGCTCTCGCTCGTCCTGCTGAGCAGCGGCGCCCTGGTGGTCCGAAGCTTCGAGCGGTTGTTGCGCGCGACACCCGGGTTCGAGGCTGCCGGCGTGCTTACGCTCCGGGTTCCGGTGCCCGCCGCGCGCTATCCTAACGACACCGTCAGGAATGCGCTGCACGCTCGCCTGGAACAGGCGCTTGCATCGCTCCCTGGTGTGACCTCGGTCGGCGCGGCTTCGGCCCTTCCCCTCTCTGCCGGCAGTGACCAGAGCGGCGTGATTTTCCCCGGAGCGCCCGGCAATACCGGCGACAGGGAGCGCGACAATCCGCTGGTGGACTACTTCACCACCCGCGCCGGATACATCGAGTCGATGGGGATCAAGGTGCTGGGCGGCAGGGCGTTCGCCCAATCGTTCATTCCCGGAACGCGTGAAGCGCTCGTCGATCGCACGCTGGCGGCGCAGTTCTGGCCCGGTGGAAGTCCGATAGGTGCGAGGATGTTACTCGACTCCGACACCTTTTCCATCATCGGCGTGGTGGAACACGCGCGGCTCTACGATGTGCATAAGGATGGGCGAGGGCAGGTCTATCTCCGGAACGAGGCCGTCACGTACGGCACGATGTCCTGGATCCTCCGCACCGACCGTTTGCCGCGTTCGCTCATCCCGGAAGTGCGCACGGCCGTGCGCCAGATCGATCCGGAACTCGCCATCGCCGATCTGTATCCGATGGAGGAGCTGGTCAGCGCGTCGCTCAGTCAGCAACGGCTGACCGCGGTCCTGATCGGCGGATTCTCGATCGGCGCATTGCTGCTCGCGGCGATGGGGCTGTTCGGTGTGGTGTCAGGCTCGGTCACGCGCCGACGCCACGAGATCGCGGTGCGGCTCGCGTTAGGCGCTGATTACGGGCGGGTCCTGCGCGTGGTCATCGGCGAGGGAGCGCGGCTCATCGCGCTCGGGCTGCTGATCGGCGCACCCGGGATCTACTTCGCCGGGCAGGTGATTCGCGGAACGCTGGTGGGGATTTCGCCGTTCGATCCCACGACGCTGGCGAGCGTCGCGGTCGGTCTCGGGCTGGTGGCAGTGACGGCGTGTTATTTGCCGGCACGGCGCGTCGCTCGCATCGAACCGGCTCGAGCTTTGCGGGAAGAGTAGACCTGCCTACGGGTCAGTGGTTCGTCGAGTTTTGGAAATCGGATGCGCCGGAGCGGACGGATCAAACGGATCATGCAATAGATGTGCAGAGCCCTCGGGGGCCATCAGCGTAGCGCACTTGGCGGCAATGGCCGATCCGCCGTATCCGTCCCATCCGGTAAATCCGAGTTCCTGACTTCGACGAATCCTGGTGAACGAGACCTTCGCATCGGTACACTAGAATGTCGCGTGACTTCCGAAGGCGTGCCTTTGCAGATCGAGCACGCGGAACTCGCCGTGGTTGATCTGAGAGGCCTACGTGTTGCGGGCAGTCACCGCCCCGCGCGCTCCACAGGAGCAGCACGACCGAGCGGCGCGTCTGCCGTCACGTGCAGGATGCCCAGCCGACCAGCGCCAAGCGCGCGACGATCGAGTTCGCCGAGCGGAATCACCCCGCTGGCTGAGGTCACACCCGGGCCCACGAGTCGCTGGACAACACGCACGCGAGGCGCGCCACCTCCGACGCCGGTCGCATCTGTGCGACGCAGCACGACGGCCTGAGAACCGCGCATCGCGGACGCCAGGATGGTGACCTCGTAATGCAGTTCGCTGCGCAGGGCGTCGAAGCGGAACGCCGCCACTGCCGCTCCAGCGCGGGCGCCGTAGGCCTGCGCGCCAGGCGCGCGCCCGTTCAACAGCACTGGTGTCGTCAGCGGTGCCCGTCGCCTAACGCCGCCGGGTGATTGCTCGAAGGCGTACGCCATCGCCACCAACCTGGCATCATCGAAGGGCCTCCCCATCAGCTCCAGTCCCACGGGGAGGCCATCGTTCGTGAAGCCCGCGGGCAGGGAAAGCGCCGGCAGTCCACTGTGCGCGCTCAGGGTACACGTCGTTCCCGGCTGCGCCTCGCCCACCAGGACGGGACGTCGCTGCATGGTCGGGTAGATCATCGCGTCGAGCTTCAGCGAGTCGAACAGCGCCACGAGCCGCGTGCGGAGGGTTGCTTGCTTGCCCAGAGCCGCACGATATGCGTCGCTATCGCGCGTCGAGATGCTGTCGCGAATGCGGAAGGTCGCGTCGAGCGCCTCGTGGTGGAGCCCACGGTCGATGATCTCGCGCAATGAATTCACCGGCGCACCGGGCCACTTCGTAAGGAAATCCATCAGGTCCCACTTGAACTCGAACCCAATGACGCTGGATCCCGCGATCAGCGAGTCCAGGTTCGGAATCGTTACGTCGATGACCTCCGCACCCAGGGCGCCCATCGCGCGCGCAGCGGCGCGGATGGAGTCGGCAATGTCGCCATCGGTTCCGGTCATGTAGTTGCGGAGCACACCAAGTCGTTTCCCGCGCAACGCATCCTTGTCGAGAGACTCGACGAACCTCGGTAGTGCCCGGCCCTCGAGTACCTGTGTCGCGGCGTCCGCGGAATCCCGCCCGACCGTGATGTCGAGTGCCATGGCGAGATCGGTCACCGTGCGCGCGAGCGGGCCGATCACGTCCTGCGTGTGCGAGAGGGGAATGACGCCGTTCCGGCTGACCAGGCCACTCGTCGGCCGCAGGCCATACAGGGAACCAAACGCCGCCGGAATGCGGATTGATCCGCAGGTGTCGCTCCCCCAGCCGACTACGGCGAACGACGCGGCGATGGCCGCGCCGGTGCCGCCGCTCGATCCGCCGGGGCAACGCCGCGGGTCGTAGGGATTGCGCGTCTGGCCGCCCATCGAACTCACACTCGTTATGCCGGCGGCGAGTTCATGCAGGTTGGACTTGCCGATGATGACCGCCCCCGCCTCTCGCAGACGCCTAACGATGAACGCGTCCTCCCGCGGCACGAACGACGCCAGCGCCAGCGTCGAGCCCGTCGTCGGCATGTCTGCCGTGTTGAAGTTGTCCTTGAGGATGACCGGAATCCCGTGCAAAGGCCCACGCACCTTCCCCGCGCGACGCTCGGCGTCCATCGCGATCGCGTCGCGCTCTGCCGCCGAGTTCACCCGAATCATCGCATTGAGTGCCGGCCCCTTCTGGTCGTATGCGGCGATGCGGGCGCGATACGCGCGTGTCAGGGCGAGCGCGGTGAATCGTCCCTGGCTCATCCCACGCTGCAGCTCCGTGATCGTGGCCTCGACGACCGTCGTGTCCAGCTTGGCTGCGATAGTCCGTGGTGTCGTCTGCGCGCCGGCTGCGGATACCAATGCCACCAGCAGAACGCTGGCCGCGTTGATCGCAGCGCCCGTCCGTGAACCGCACATCAGGCGTTCCTCCTGGAGACGTGACTCGTGAATCGTGAATCGTGAACCTACTGTGCTAGAGCTCGTAGCACACCAACTCATCCGTTGCGGTCATCGGATGGATTGTGAACTTCCCATAGGAGGCGGCGTATCATCCGCACCACCCGCCTGACATGGATCGGGGTCGCGCCGTCGTGGTCGCTCGAGGCGCTGCGTGGTGGTCACCTGCCTCCTGGAAGGGAACTATGCGTCACTCCACTCCCAAGACGCGCCACATCCCGGCGCTCCTCCTCGTTGCTACACTGGGATTCGTTCAGGCTTGTGGTGATGAGGACCCGGTCGCGCCACAGACCATCACCGTCGCATTGTCTCCCACGAGCGGGAGCGCCCAACAAGGTGGTTCGACCAACACCACCGTGACCGTCACAGGTGGCGGCGGATTTGTCGGGACGCCAGCGGTCGCCGTCAGTGGCGTTCCGGCCGGCGTAACGGGCACCGTGTCCAGCGTGGTCACCACCGGCGGGACGTCCACAGCGACCGTCACGTTGAATGTCGCCGCGACAACAACGCCGGGCGTCTATCCCATCACGGTCAACGCGACGGGATCGGGCGTTTCGGCCGTTTCGACAGCGTATACGCTCACGGTCACCGCGTTCTCCTTCTCTCTGGCGCTCACGCCGGCCACGCTCTCGGTAGCGCAGGGCGCCAACGGCAGCAGCAGCGTGGCCATCACGCGTAACAACCTGACCGGTAACGTCGCGCTGGCGATTGCCGGGGCGCCGGTCGGTGTGACGGCGATACTCTCGCCCACGTCGACCAGTGGAACGACCTCGACGCTGACCGTGACGGCGGCGGCGAATGCTACGTTAGGCGCCGCGACGCTTACGCTCACCGGAACGTCAGCGGGAGCCGCCAACCAGACGGCGACGCTGGCTCTCACGATCACGCCGCAGCCGGCTGGGGTCGCGCTGACGCTCACGCCGGCGGCGCTATCGATCCCGCAGGACGCAAATGCGAGCACGAGCATTGCTATCGCGCGGACGAACTTCACGGGCAACGTCACCTTCACCGCAGAAAACCTCCCCGCCGGCGTGACGGCGTCATTCGTTCCGAACCCCAACACGGGGACCGGGACCCTGACGACGCTGACGCTCATCACCACCCAGCCGACGCCGTTGGCAACGACCAACGTCACGATCCGCGCAACCGGGACAGGCATTACAGCTGCCACGGCCACGCTCGCGTTGACGGTCACGGCCGGCAATGGCGTCGTGTTGTCGGCTTCGCCGGCTACGTTGACGGTTGCCAGGGGCGCGAACGGCGCGAGGACAATCAACCTGGCGCGAAGCAGCTTCACTGTGCCGGTGACGCTCACGGCGGAAGGCCTGCCGGCGGGAGTCACGGCGGCGTTCGTTCCAAGTCCCACCACTGGTACCGCCTCGACAATGACGATCACCGTGCCCGCCGGAGCCGCTCCAGGAACCTTCAACCTCACGATCCGGGGCACCGGTCCCGGCATCACTGATGCCACGATGACGTTCGTGCTCACCATCACCTAGGATTCTTTTCGATCGAGCACCGCGGGAAGCGGTGAGGGCCGCGATCTGCCGCAGTTTGGCGGGTCGCGGCCCCAACGTTTTTTGAGCCCCCGCGCTGCAACGGGTGCGTGCCCGGGAACGGGCGCCTGACGAGGGATCACGAGACTCGTCCGTAGCCCTGGCGGAACGTGTGATCGCGGTCCGCGACGACGGCCAGCTACTGGAGCGGCTTTTCGTTCGCGATCGCAGCGCCATCGTCCCCGTGTCGGTGAGCGAAATCGTCAGGCTGGAGGCCGACGGGGACTACACGGCGGTGGTTACCGCGACGCGTCGCCTGCCGGTGGCGGTCCCGCCGGGCACTCTTCACGACCGCATCCGCCGCGCCGACTTCGTTCGCGTCCACCGTCAGCACGTGGTGAACCTGGCACACGTCGCACGACTGTTGCCTCACCACGCCGGACGGTTCCTGATCGAGTTCCGCTCCGGCGGGAGCGTAGTGGCCAGCAGGGCGGGATCGCACGCGCTGCGCGCGCTGGTCGAATAGGCGATCCTCGAGCAGCCGAAACCGTGCCGCTCAGTTCACGCGCGTCGCACTGGCTTTCGCGATGCGGCGGTCCTTCCAGAGGATCGACCCCACCATGTACAACCCGATCACGCCGGCGATCATGAACCCCGCCGTGCCTAACACACGCCGGTGCGGCAGCAACATCGCGCTCGCCACAATCAGCCCCGCGAGTACCAGCCCGCTGAACACGCGGTTGGCCACCTTCTGCAGCCCCTCCACCAGCACGGCGATCTGTGGCACCTCGAGCTTCGCGCTCAGCTCATTGTCCGCCAGCCGCTTCGTGATCAGGTCGATGCGTCGCGGCAGGTTGGTCATCAGGTCGGCCCCCTCGCTCAACGCGCGATACACCATCCGCGGGTTCAACCGGCTCCGCATCCGCTCAGCCACGATCTCGCTCATGTTTTCGCGAATGGCGACCGCCGGCTCGAACGACGGATCGAGCGACCGCGTCACGCCGCCGAGGTGAACGAGCGTCTTGGCCAGGAGCGTCAGGTCCGCCGGTAAGCGCAGGCCGCGCTGGTATGACGCGGCGATCACCTTGTTGAGCATCGCACCAGCTTCCATCTCGCTCACGTCAGAGCCGTACGCCTGCGCCACGAGCTCATTGATTTCGCGCGCGTAGCCCACGCGGTCAAAACCTTCAAGCGGCTCCCCCATCTCGATCAGCACGTCGGCCACTTCCTCACCGTGATCGTCGGAAAGACCGTAGAGGAGCCTGACGCACTGGTCGCGCAACGACGGTGAGAGATGAGCGGTCATCCCGAAGTCGATGAGCGCAAGCTTGGGCTCCAGCATGGTCGGAGCGGGGGGAGCCGCCAGCCGCGCCTCTTGCTCCGCGCGAGCGATTCGGCTCGTGCCCTCGATGGCCTCCACCTCTCCGCCGTACGTCACCAACTCCGCGGGCGTCGGCGGATTCGGATCTGTCGGCAACACGAGGAAGATGTTTCCCGGATGCGGATCGGCGTGAAAATGCCCATCGATCGCAATCTGTTGCAGATACGCGCGCGTCAGCTCCTCGGCCAACGGAGCGAGTTCGAGTTCGGTGCGCGCGACGGGCGGGATCTCGCTGACTTTTGTGCCCCGGATCCGTTCCGCCGTCAGAACCTTCTCCGTGGAGTACCCCTCGATAATGCGCGGGACGAGCAGGTGCGGGAACACGGCGAGGCGCTTGCGGAATTGCGCCCCGTTCCGGGCCTCGATGCGATAATCGAGTTCGTCGGCAAGGGCGCGCTCGAGCTGCCGCAGGATGCCTAACAGGTCCACACGCTTGCCCGCCGACGTGTGCTGTGTCAGAAAGCGCGCAAGCTCGTGAAAGAACTCGATGTCGTCGGCGAGCAGGCCGCGGATATTCGGTCGTTGGACCTTGACCACGACTTCCCGGCCATCGCGAAGCGTAGCAGCGTGCGCCTGGCCCAGGCTGGCAGTGCCTAACGGCTCTATGTTGATGGTCGGAAAAAGCGCGTTGAGCCGTGCGCCGAGTTCGTCCTCGATGATCTTCGCCACCTCGGCAAAGTCCAGAGGCTCGACATCGTCGTGGAGCGTCTCCAGCTCCTTGATGTAAGGGGCCGGGAGGAGGTCAGACCGCGTCGCGAGAACCTGGCCGAGCTTGATGTAGGCGGGTCCGAGCTCGACGAGTCGCTCACGGAAGGCACGGGCGGTCGCTTCCATGTCGCCGTCGCCTTCCTGGCGACCGTTCTCATCCTCCTTCCCCAGCGCGGAAAGACCCTGGTCACGCGCGAACTCGGCCAGTCCGTAGCGCGTGAAGAGCCCGATCGTTGCTGCCAGACGCGGCAGATGGCGAGGTGCAAGCATACGTAATGATTGCGTACCGGCATTCTCGACCGAGGGTCCGGCGGGCTCTTCCGAACTCGTGGATGACCCTGAAAGTCAGCTGCCAGAAGTTCGCGAGAATCCGCGATTCAAAGAGGTTTTATCTCATCCTCTCGAAGCGAATGCCGCGAACCCGCCCGGCATCGAGCGTGAAGCCCGTTACGCGACCGGCCGGATCGCGTGAGAACCGGAGCGTCGTGTTGCCGGCGTTGAGTATGTCGGGCGCGGAGCGCCTGACGACGGTGCTGGCCGGGCCATTCCGCATAACGAGGCGACCGCTGTCCGCAGCAAAGACATAGACCGCTTCCAACTCCTCGCTCCGATAAGAGCCCACGTAATCCGCGCCCTCCGCTGCGTTCAGGGGAGCTGGCTGTGTGCCCTGTTGGGGCGGAGGTGGTCCGCCGCCCCGGGCGATCGCAGGACCAGTCATTCGGTCGCCCAGGTAAACCTCGGCCACACGGCGGGCGTAAAATGATGGAACGGCGGTGGATGCATTGCAGAGAACCACGACACTGAACCGCTGGTCAGGAAAGCGCATCAGCCCGGTGCGGAAACCGGTCAGCGACCCGCCATGCTCGAGGACACGCAGGCCTCGGAACGAGGTCACGGTGAGTCCAAAGGCGTACGGAATCGTGTCGCCCTTGGTGAGCACGCCGCGCTGCACCACCTGTTGCTGCAAGGCGGCCCCGCCCACCTGACCGGAATAGAAGTTCGCGTCCCATTTCGCCAGGTCCTCGATGGTCGAATACAGCCCGCCGTCGCCGACCTTGTCGAACGAGAACCAGTGATTCATCCGCCATCCGTCAGGCGTACGCGTGTAGCCGATCACCCGCCGCGGCACGACCAGCGACGCATCGTCGTGAAAATGCGTGTCGCGCATGCCGAGTGGCTGGAAGGTTTTTTCATCGGCATAGCGCCGCAGCGACTTCCCCGTGGCGCGCCTGACGATTTCGGCCAGGAGCACGTATCCGGTATTGCTGTACAGGTACTCGGTGCCCGGCGCGAAGTTGAGCGCTTTCTGCCTCGTGACGAGCGCGAGGAACGCCGCGTCTGTCCACGCATCGTCAGCGTGCCGGCCCGAGAGCGGAATGAGCGTCAGGTAGTCGCGGACTCCGCTCGTGTGGTGGATCAGGTTCCGGATCGTGACCGGTGTGCCGTAATCGGGAAGCTCCGGGATGTATTTGCGGACGTCATCATCGAACTTGAGCTTCCCTTCCTGCGCCGCGAGTGCCACGACGAACGCGGTGACCTGCTTCGAGACCGACGCGAGATAAAACCTGGACCGCGTGTCGATCGGCACGTCGTAGTCGAGGTTGGCCGATCCGTAGCCGCGCCCGTACGCCAACCTGCCGTCCTGCATCACGCCAACCGCGCACCCCGGCGAACCCGGGACTGCCAGCGACGCAAAGACGCTGTCCACCCGCGCCGAACGCGGATCCTGTGCACGACCGGTCGCCGCTGCGGTTGCGAGCACCAGTGCAACCATCGCCACTCGGCTGGATACAATCGGAATCAAAGTCGCCACTTTCATGTCCAGATAGTACCGTAGTCAGGGGTGATCAGCGAGACGGGTCGTGTGGAAGGGACGTTTCCTGCCGGCAATTAGTTCAATCGCGCTGCCGCGGATTGCGGAGCGAGTCCAGCACTCAACGGCACACCAGGGGTCCATGAACCACGTCTTTCGGTTGCAGCACTTCGTCACTCGCGCGCTGGCACTGTCCCTCCTGTCCGCATGCGGAGGGTTGAGCGTTCCGGAGACCACACCTCCACCGGTGAGGACTCGGCCAAGCATCGCCGCGGATAACCAGGCAAGTCTGGCGACCGGGACCTGGGTGAGCCCCGAAGGCACGCGCGTCCGCTTTGCCATCCTGGTTCCGCCGATCAACGCCGGTGAACGCGTGCCGCTGGTCGTGGCACTGCACGGGCTCGCCAACCCCGACAGCGTCCCCGCATTCCAGGGCCAGCGACCGTTGGAGGCCCTGTTCGGGATCGCGCTGGCGCCGTTAGGCGCGATCATCGTCGCGCCAGACGCCCCTCGCAACAACTGGACGGACCCGCTGGCCGAACGGGCGGTGCTGGCACTCGTGGACGAGATGAAACGCCGGTATCCGATCGACGAGCGGCGGACGCTGGTGACGGGCGTGAGCATGGGTGGGATGGGCGCATGGTTCCTCGTGCATCGGCATCCGAAGGTTTTTCGCGCCGCGGTCCCGCTCACGTCGTTTCCGCTGATTCGCAGGACTACGATCGATCGCCCCGGCCTGACGGCTGCGTACAACGAGATGGTGAATGACAGGTCGGGCGCGTGGGCGGAGCCATTCCGCCAGGTGCCGGTGTACGCGATTCACTCGAGGCAGGACGAGAACGTGGCGTTTGCGGCGGAGTCGACGCTGGTGGCGCAGATCAATGCGCGGGGTGGATTGGTGGACTTTGTCGCACTGGACAGTTTGAAGCACACTCCGGTGAGGAATTACAGCCCGGCGCTTCGAGCGGCGATTCCGTGGATCAGGCGTCAGTGGTCTCGTCCTTGACTCTTCGGTGTCAGGGGGTCGCGAATGACGGGGCTCCCCTTCGGCGGCGCGACAAGCCTAACGAACCATCAAGACCCGCGCCGTGCTGAACGCCCATGTTGTGGGATCGGCGAGACATGGACCTGCGCTCGAGGCATGCGTGACCCGCTCGATGCTCAGGCTCGTTGCGCTCGTCACCGCGATGAACCAGCTCGACGCGTTGTTGATGCCTCCAGGGCCGTAGCAATGAATCGCGCCGTCCGGCGTCAGATGCTCGAACGCGCGGTTGACGCGCCCACTCGTCAGGCGGGGCACATGTGCTACGGTCGCCCCGAGTGTGGTCGGGCCGACGCTCAGCGCGAGGAGCTCCTGCGGCCGATAGGGGAAATCCGCCAAGGTGATGTATCGCCGCTCATCACCGGCCACTTGACCAGTAACTCCCTGCTCTGCCCAAACCCCTTTGGCGGATCCGGCCACGTCGACCTGCATCGTTCCGCATCGCGGGGTACCTGACGCGGGTGTCTGCGGTCGCGTCGGGTCGAAGAGTTTGCTGAAGAGCGCCGCCTGCGACGCTGCGTCGTATTGCTCCCACGGACAGATGGCGTGGAACGTCGCGTAGGGAAATCGCTGCGGTGAGACGTAGACGTGATTCACCCGCGCGTCGAGCAACCCGACGTCGAGTCCCAACACGTTGGCAGACATGCCGGCGGTGCCCATCACCTCGCCGGCGTCTAGCGAGAGGTTATCCGGCGCAGCCACGCATTGCTGGACTGTCTCATCAGAGGTCGAGTACGTCTTACACTCACGCCAATCGAGATCGTCCTCAGGGATTGATGACGAGAGCGTCGTCACATGCCCGAACCAGCCGGTCACGTCGCGGCACACGCGATACTCGACCGAATAGTCCGACTGCCCCTGCCGGATGGGCGACACCAGGTACGACGTTCGGCGAAGTTTGGTGACTTCGATCAGTCCTGGGGAGCGCACGGTCACGCCTGGGCGCGCGAGATAGATGCCGGCGTGGGCCGTCGGAAGCGTGTGGCCCGGCGCGCCCAGACCGCCCACCACCGTGATCAGATTCAGGTCCGAGAGGGCGACAGGCAGCACCGTGAAGTACGGCGGCACGCCACACGGTTCGCCTTCATCGGTCGCTGAGCGGCAAGCGCCGAGGAACAGGACTCCGAGGAGCAGGACAGTGCGGAGCATCGGCATTGGGAACCCTCGGTCACTCTGCGATCATAATATTCGCCCGTTATGGGGCATTTGTCATGGTCTGGTCGCTCACTCGGGCCTCGCGGCCGAAATGACCAGCTCGCACATTCAGCGAATCAGGGACCGGAGTTCGTCGAATGTCGCGGTTGATCAGTGTCGTTGTTGCAATGAGCCTCGCGCTTCACCCGAGCGCGCAAGCTCAGCGCGGGCGCGGCGGGCCGTTGCCGCGCTCCAATGACGGGCCGTTGGGCGCGCTCTCGTATCGATTCATCGGCCCCCCTGGTAACCGCACCATCGCCGTCGCGGGCATCCCCGGCAACTCTGCCACATACTACGTTGGCGCCGCGTCAGGCGGCATCTGGAAGACCACCGACGGCGGCACGACGTGGCGGCCGATCTTTGACAATCACCCCGTGTCCTCGATCGGCGCGCTCGTCATTGCACCGTCCGACTCGAACATCGTCTGGGCGGGGACCGGCGAGACCTTCATCCGCAGCCACATCTCGCTCGGCTGGGGAATCTTCAGGAGTCTGGACGCTGGAGCGACCTGGTCCAGGACGGGCCTCGAGACTACCGGCCGCATCGGGCGCATCGTCATCCATCCACGCAATCCGGACATCGTCGTCGTCGCGGCGTTAGGACACGCCTATGGACCGCAGGCAGATCGCGGCATCTTCCGCACCGTGGACGGCGGACGGACGTGGCAGAAAGTCCTCTTCGTCAATGACAGCACCGGCGGCATCGACGTGGTGATGGACCCTAACGATCCGAACACCATGTTCGCCGCGACGTGGCAGATCGAGGTGAAGACGTGGGGCCGGAAGAGCGGAGGCGCCGGGAGCGGGATCTGGAAGTCCATCGATGCGGGCGCGACGTGGTCACGCCTGTCAGGGAATGGCCTGCCCACGCGGCCGTTCGGCAAAGTCGGCCTGGGGATATCGCGCGCCAATTCGCAGCGCCTTTACGCGCTCATTGAGACCGGAAAAGGCGTTCCATGGAACGGTGCGCCCACCGATACGGGCATCCTCTGGCGTTCCGATGATGGCGGTAATCGCTGGCAGCTCGTCAGCTCGAACAGCGGACTGCTGTCACGTCCGGCGTACTACACTCGCATGGCTGTCAACACCGACAACGCCGACGAGGCGTATTTCCTTTCCATTGGTTTCTCTGCGACCCGCGATGCGGGTCGCACCATGGCGCAGGGTGGGACCGGAGCCAGCCCGGGGTTCGACAATCACGACATGTGGATCGATCCGTTGAACGGCAATCGAATGATTGTCGCGAACGACGAAGGGGTCTCGATCTCCATCACGCGCGGGCGCACCTGGCAACGCATTCGCCTCCCTGTCGCCCAGATCTACAGAGTGACCACGGACACCCGCGTTCCATATACCGTCTGCGGCAATATGCAGGACGGGCCTTCGACCTGCGGGCCGAGCAATTCGAAAGCGAGTGGCTCGAACGTGACGGGAGGCGCCGAGATTCCGCGCGGGATGTGGTTCTCGGTCGGCGGCGGGGAAAGCGGCGCAGCGACACCCGATCCCGTCAACCCGGACATCATCTGGTCCACCGCGTCAGGCAGGGGAAGCGTCGGCGGAATTGTCGTCAGGTACAACGTGCGGGCGCGACAGGGTCGCGACGTGGAAGTCTGGCCGGTGAACGCCGGCGGCCACGCGGCAGGAGACCTCAAGTTTCGTTTTGTCTGGGATTTCCCAATCGCGATCTCGCCGCACGACAACAACACGGTGTACGTCGGCAGCCAATTCGTGCATCGCACCACAACTGGCGGACAGCGTTGGGACGTGATCAGCCCTGACCTGACGTTGAACGACAAGACAAAGCAGCAGCAATCGGGTGGGATATGGCCGGACAACATCGGCGTCGAGTATGGCAACGTGGTGTACGCGATCGCCGAGTCGCCCGTGACACGAGGGGTGATTTGGGCGGGGACCAACGACGGCCTGGTGCACCTGACGAGAGATGGCGGGCGCACCTGGACCAACGTCACGCGCAACATCCCACGGATGTTGACGTGGGGAACGGTCGGGAACATCGAGCCCTCACGTCACGACGCGGGCTCCGCGTACCTGACCGTCAACGGCCATCAGGAGGGCAACTTCGATCCGTGGGTCTACCGAACGAAGGACTATGGCCAGACGTGGCAACTCATCATCGATGGGATCCCGAAGTCTCCGCTCAGTTTCGCGCGGATCATCCGTGAGGACCCGGTCCGGCGCGGGCTGCTGTACCTGGGTACCGAGAACGCGCTGTACGTCTCTTTCGACGATGGCGCGCGATGGGAGCCGTTGCAGCTCGACTTGCCACCGGCGCCGGTGTCGTGGCTCACGATCCAGCGCCACTTCAACGATCTCGTCGTGTCGACGTACGGGCGGGGGTTCTACATCCTGGACGACATCACTCCGCTGCAGCAGCTGACGCCGGAGGTGCGTGCCTCGCCCTCGCATCTGTTTGCGCCGCGACAGGCGTATCGTTTCCGCCAGATCGAGAACGTGATTCGCGAACAGGCCGACGATCCTTCAGCGGGACGGAATCCGCCCTATGGTGCGTCTCTCAACTACTGGCTCGCCGCCATCCCGACGGAGGAAGTCTCACTCGTCATTGCCGACTCGGCTGGCAAGTCCATCCGGACGTTGGCTGGACCGAAGGTGGCCGGGATCAATCGCGTGATGTGGGACCTCCGGTTCGATCCACTCTCGTCAGGCGCTCTGCCGGCCGGACGCGCCGCGGGCGAAGGCGCCGCTGGTGGTGGACGCGGCGGCGGGCGCGGTGGAGCGCCGTCCCTCAACATCGTGGCACCTCCGGGACGGTACAGCGTTCGGCTTCGCATCGGGGGGCGCGAGCAAACGCAGCCGCTGGTTGTTCTCAAAGACCCGGACACGGGCGCCAGCGCCGCCGACCTCGCGGCGCAGCAGGCGATGCTCGTCAACATCGGCACCGATCTGGGATCCGCCAGCGTGCTCAACGGATCGATCGAGAACGTGCGCGGCCAATTGCGCTCGCTGGGAGCGCGCGTCGCCAGCGACGCCGGCCAGGCCGATGTGCGCTCGCAGTCAGAAGGCCTCGAGCGCCGCTTCATGCAGCTGGCCGATAGTCTCGTGCAGCAGATACCGGGTCCGTTCTATGAACGTCCCGTCAAGCTGCTCGCGAAGCTGCAGTATCTCGCGACACACGTGCAGACCTCCGACTACCAACCCACGGATCAGGCGCGCGAGTCCCACGAGTTCCTCCGCGCGCAGCTCCGTCTGGTACGCTCGGAGTACGACGCGCTCATTCGATCACAACTGACTGCATTCAATGAGCTGCTCAGGCGTCGCGGCTTGCCGCCCATTGTTGTCGCCCAGCCGTAGCAAGCGGATCCTCACCGCGCCTCGGAAGGCTGGTCACAGAACTGGCGATTGTCGCACCGCCGGTGGACTATTGTGTACCCATTCGCTTCTGCTGGAGAGCTGAGCCATGACGCCGACTCCGTACCTGCCCGCCACAGCCATTGCGCTGGCTTTCCTCGCGATCAGCACCACGGTCCTCAGCGCGCCAAGGACACAGGGCGTCGCAATAGATCCGGATGACATCGGCGGGGTCGTGACCGGGCCGCGCGGACCCGAAGCAGGCGTCTGGGTCATCGCCGAAACGAGCGACCTGCCGACGAAGTTCGTGCGCATCGTCGTGACCGACGACCGCGGCCGGTATGTCCTCCCCGACCTCCCCAGCGCCAATTACTCGGTCTGGGTCCGTGGTTACGGACTGGTCGACTCGCCGAAGTCGCGCTCCGCCCCGGGCCGTAGCGTCAACCTCACGGCCGTCCCGGCGCCTAACGCCAAGGCGGCCGCCGAGTACTATCCGGCGGGATACTGGTTCTCGCTGCTGCAGGTGCCGGCGGCAAGCGAGTTCCCTGGCACGGGACCGACCGGCAACGGCCTGTCGCCAAACATCCCGAACCAGGCCGCCTTCCTCCGGCTGGTCAAGTCGGGTGGCTGCTGGGCCTGCCACCAGCTCGGCAGCAAGGCGACCCGCGAGATTCCAGCGGCGTTAGGCGCGTTCGATACACACGCCGCGGCCTGGGACCGGCGCGTGCAGTCCGGCCAGGCAGGCGGGGGCATGACGCAGAACTTGAACCAGTGGGGCCGGCAACGCATGCTGGCGATGTTCGGCGACTGGACGCAGCGCATCGCCGCCGGCGAATTGCCGCCGGTGCCTCCCCGTCCGACCGGCATCGAACGCAACATCGTGATCACGCAGTGGGACTGGGCCGATCCCAAGGTCTATCTCCACGACGTCGTCTCGACAGACCGACGCAATCCCACCGTGAACGCCAACGGTCCGGTGTACGGCGCACTCGAGCTCAGCGCCGACTACACGCCAGTCCTCGACCCGGTCAAACATGTCGCCAGCAAGATTCCGTTGACCGTGCGCGACCCGGCGACTCAACCGACATCGCCACAGATGCCGGCGCCATCGCCGTACTGGGGTGACGAGGTGATCTGGACCAGCAAGAACAACGTGCACAACCCGATGCTCGACGATCGCGGGCGTTTGTGGCTCACGTCCGCCGTACGTCCGGTGGACAATCCACCGATATGCCGCGAGGGATCCACGCATCCATCGGCGCGCCTGACGCCGGTTCTGCGCGCCGGCCGGCACCTGGCGATGTATGACCCGAAGACGCAGAAGCTGACGCACATCGGCACCTGCTTCAGCACGCACCACCTCATGTTCGCCGAGGATGCCAATCACACGTTGTGGACGAGCGGCGGCGGACCGGTGGTTGGGTGGCTGAACACGAAGCTCTTCGAGGAGACCGGTGACGAGGAGCGCGCCCAGGGCTGGACCGCGCTGATCCTCGATACGAACGGGAACGGCCGTCGTGACGAATACGTCGAGGCAAACCAGCCAGTTGATCCGACGAAGGACAAGCGGATCGGGGCGGGCTTCTATGGAGTCGCACCGGCTCCGGATGGCTCAGTCTGGGGATCATCGTTAGGCTTCCCAGGATCCGTGATCCGCCTGGTGCCCGGCTCGAATCCGCCGGAGCCGGCGCTGGCCGAGTACTACGAGGTGCCCTATGGCAAC
>CAZSNV010000048.1:0-22126 GCA_964608035.1 uncultured Gemmatimonadaceae bacterium
GCAGGAAGATGCGTTCGGTCGCGTGACCAAGATAGTAGTCCTCCATCGGCGGCCGGCCGACGATGGTCGTGGCGTAGACCGGCGTGCGCCGCATGGTGATGGCCGTGATGCGAACGCGGGGATACAGATCCGCTTCCGAATAGAAGCCGGTGTGGTCCCCAAACGGCCCTTCCGTCACGAGCGGCTCGGCGGGATCGATCTCGCCTTCGATGACGAACTCTGCTTCGGCGGGGACGTCGAGATCGCAGCTCACGGCCTTCGTGAGTTGCACCGGCGCCTGGCGAAGGAACCCGGCGAAGATGAACTCGTCCACCATGGGTGGCAGCGGCGCAGATGCAGAATAGACGGACGCCGGATCGGCGCCGATGGCGATGCACACCGACATCTTCTCGCCGCGCTCGGCCATGTCGCGCCAGTGGGCGGCGCCCACCTTGTGGCGCTGCCAGTGCATGGCCAGCGAGTCGCGGCCGAGGACCTGCACGCGATACATCCCGACATTCCGGATGCCACGCTTGGGGTCAACGGAGATGACCATCGGCAGCGTGATGTAGGGGCCACCATCCTCGGGCCACGTGGTGAGGATGGGCAACTGCATCACGTCGATATCATCGCCCCGCCAGACCACCTCCTGGCAAGGTGGGGTTCCCTTGGCGTGGCGCGGTGGAAACTTCGAGATCTCGAGGAGCCGCGGGATCAGCCCGAGTTTCGCAATCAGGCCATCGGGCACCTTGAGGTCCAGCAGCCTCGTTATGCGCGCACCAATCTCGTCGAGATCGTCGACACCGAGCGCCAGGGACATCCGGCGCATCGAGCCGAACAGGTTGATCGCGACCGGCCATGGAGAGCGCGTGCCGTCGTGCCGGATGACGTTCTCGAACAGGAGCGCCTTGCCGCCGCCGGGTTGTTTCATGACGCGGTCGGCGATCTCGCATAACTCCAGGTTTGCGGACACGGGGTGGGATATGCGCGCGAGTTCTCCGGCCTGGTCAATGGCGGCAATGAAGGCGGAGAGGGAGTCGAGGGTCACGACGGGACGGGGGACGGGTGACGGGAGACGGGAGAGAGCGCAGCGCCTGACTGCGCACGCATGGCTTGCCGAGATGCTCGGAGTGTGCTTACGGGCTCTCTCCCGTCCCCCGTCCCCCGTCTCCCGTCACACATATCAGCGTTCTCCAACGTGAATCGCCACTACACCAAGCGTCAGGTACCGCCAACGAACGTTGAGGAAACCGACAGCACGCAGTCGATCCGCGAGCGCCTGCGCCTCTGGAAAAGAGTCGACCGATTCCGGCAGATACCTGTACGCCGTCGGATGGCCGGACAAGACTCGACCGATCGCCGGAAGAATGTGATGCGAGTATGCCCGGTAGGCGCTGCGCACGATTGGTGACGGGGGCGTCGAGAACTCCAGAATGACAAATCGCGCACCCGGCATCAGGACGCGATGCACCTCCCCCAACCCCTCATCGAGATCGGCGAGGTTGCGAACACCGAACGCGACGATGGCGCCAGCCATCGAACCATCGCGAACCGGCAGGGAAAGCGCGTCGGCAGCCACCGGCGCCAGCTTGATCGCCTCCGCCTTCCCGACCCCCCGCCTCAGCATCGGCTCGGCGAAGTCGGCGCCGAGTACGTGGCCGCGAAAAGCCTCGGAACGGGCAAGCATGGCGCCAACGTCGAGCGTGCCGGCGCAGAGATCGAGGTAGGTGCCTTCGGGCCGATTTCCCCACTCCAGGTCGGCGAGAGCGGCCCGCCGCCACCCCCTGTCGATGTTGAGGCTGAGGACGTGATTCAGCAGGTCGTAGCGCGGCGCGATCTCGGAGAAAATCCGGCGAACATAGGCACGCTTGCCCGCGCCACCGGATGCGGCCGCTCGCGCTTCGACGGCATCGAGTTCGAGGCTTGCCTCTCCGAGGCTTGCCTCACCGGGCGAAGTCATCGCGAGAAAGGTCGCCCGCCGGGGGAGGCCCGGCAAGCTCGCGCTGGCCCGCGGTTTAGCGCGTCCTTACCTTCCGTCGTCCCGTCGGCATCGCGTTCGCGCGAGCTCGACGGTCCCATACATGCCCGAGCCACGCACCCTCGACCTCCAGAACCTCCCGGATGCCGACGTCGTCCTCTGGGCGCAGCGCGGACGGGAGGATGCTTTTCGGGAACTGGTCCGGCGCTATGAGCGGCCGATCTTCTCGCTCATTTATCGCATGGTTCGGGACCGCGAGACATCGGAGGACCTGGCCCAGGACACCTTCATCAAGGTCCTGAACCACATCGACCGGTATCGCCCTGAATTCCGGCTCTCGAGCTGGCTATTCAAGATCGCGAACAACGTCGCCATCGATCACCTCCGCAAGCGACAACTCAGCACGATCAGCATCGACGGATCGCCCCATGCGGCGTCGGCCGCCGAAGTCGAGGCCACATCGTTCGATGTTCGCGACAAGCAGGAAACCGCGCTCGAGGAACTCGAGGCCCGGGAACTGGGTGGCGCCATCGAACGCGCCATCGCCGCCCTGAGACCGGAGTACCGGTCCTGCATCATGCTGAGGCATGTCGAGGGTCGATCGTACGAAGAGATCGCCGCCACGCTCGATCTGCCGCTGGGAACGGTGAAGACCTACATCCATCGAGCGCGCCATCAGCTTCGGGAAGCGCTTGGAGGTGAACGTGAGTAGGCCTGGGCGCAGAGCGCAAAGCGCAAAGCGCAAAGCGCAAAGGGCTGATCCGCAACCCCTCGGCGCTCTGCGCTTTGCGCTTTGCGCTGTTCTTGAAACCCTCACCTGACCCGGATCGTATGACCCCCCGGAGGCAATGATGGAACACCGTCACCTTACCCCCCAGGAATTCGATCTCCTCGTTGACGGCGAGGAGGGTTTGGGCATTGCCCCTCTTGCAGCGCACATCGACGAATGTGTGACCTGTCGCACAGAGCTCGAAGGACGAGAACAGCTCGTGACCACCCTCGAGCAAATGCCCCACTTCACCCCCTCACCACTGTTCGCATATCGGGTGATGAGGGATGTCCAGGTGTTTGAGCCCTGGCACGTGGCCGCCATGAATTCGGTGAAACGATTCGTTCCCCGATCGCGGGCGGCACGGGTGCTGGCTGCTGGGCTGGCGGCGATCGTTGCCACTACGCTGACCGCCGGAACGGTGTGGATGGCCAGCCGCCTCGACGCGGTCGCCTTCCTCGCCAGTGTGACACTCGAGCGGATGCGCGGCGTGGGTACTCAGGCCGCCAGCGGGTTCGTCAGTTCGGCGCTCGGACCGACCGGCTCCGCCCTGTCCGGTGACACCGGAATCGCGGTTGCGGCCACCGGTTTTCTCGCGGCTGTCGCCATCTCGGCGTTCGGGCTGAGGGCGATCGCGGCAGCTTCCCGTCGCCGGAGGATGTAACATGCGCGCGACGGTCATGACTTTCGCCGTCGCGTCGCTGATCGTGGTGGCCCCCGCAGCTCCGGCTTTCAGCCAGGATACGGCCACCGCGGTTCCCGCCGCGACCCAGAGCACCCCCGCCCGGACTCAATCCGTCGGATCGGACACGATCCGATTTGGCGGTCGAATCATTGAAGCGGGCGACACCGTGAACGGCCCCGTGCTGGCCGCCGCCGGCGATTTGCGTGTTCGCGGCGTGATCCGTGGCACCGCCGTCTCGATTGCCGGTGACATCATCCTCGAGGATGGGGGATCGATCACCGGCGACGCCATTGCGATCCTCGGCAGCGTCGTCAGCGCCCGTGGATCGGTCGGGGGAGCGACACGCTCGTTCTCGCGATCGTTCGCCTGGCTGGATGAGGTCGAGCAGGCCCCTTCCCCGCGCCCAGGCACGTCGGAGGCGTTGGGCCTGTCGTTAGGCTGGCTGGTCGTGATGCTCCTGATCGGGATTGGGGTCCTCGTGTTCGCCGGCGCCTATCTGGACGGAGTCACCGATGTGCTGGAGCAGAGCTTTGGGCGGTCGTTCCTGGTGGGCATCGCCGGCGAGCTCGCGGTGATCCCGGCGATGATCCTGGTCGTGGCCGCCCTGGCCGTGACCGTGGTGGGAATCCTGCTCATCCCGTTTGCGATCGTGGCGTATGTCCTGGCGGTCGCCGGTTTCCTGACGCTCGGATTCCTGTCAGTGGCTCGCCTTGCCGGTGGAAGCATCGGCGCCAATCGCGGCGAGGTCCGCGGGAAGGCGCTACGCAGCCTTGTGTTCGGCATTGCGCTCTTCATGGGAGTCTGGGTGCTGGCTGCGGCGTTCCAGTGGTCGCCAGCCATCAGTGGGATCCTGCGGATGATCGCGCTGGCGTTAACCTGGGTCGCGGCGACCGCAGGGTTCGGCGCGGCTATCCTTTCTCGCGGCGGGACACACCGTGACGCGGCGAAGAAGGCTCAGGTCGACGAATCGGCTGCGTGGCAAACCCCCACGCCAATCACGGGAGTGGCTGCGGCGAGGAAACCCGCTAGAACCTAGGCGGAAGGCGGAAGGCGGAAGGTCGAAGACTAAGACCCAACGAACTACCTGCTCTGCCTGGGCCCGGGTGCGAGGTCGCGAACCCGAACCACCGTTCCGCGCGATATGCCCAGCGCCACCGCTGCGCTGCCATCGCGCAGCGCGATTTCGATCAACCCTGACGATCCGACCAGCGCCACCGCTTCCCCGGTTGCGACATCGGCGTACGTGCGCCCCATGGGAATCACGCGCTCATCGACGTACAGCTCACCGACATGGACGCCCAGCAGGTTGGTGACTGCGTTCCCGAACCGGTCGATCACGATGACTTCACCGCGCAGCCAACCCTCCGCCTCGCGCTGCACTTCGGGTGTCCGGCGGATGACGGGATCGGCGCAGGGGGCGCCTAACGTCTCGAGCTTGGCGCCCCGGGCCAGTACCGCCGCTACAGGGGCGAACAGGTCCCGGCCATGGAAAGTCGGTGCCGCGCCGGCCGGAGTAGGCAGCGAGACGACTTCAACGCCGGGCAGGAGCAACGCCGGCGAAAGCACTCCATTGTCCGGCCCGACGAGGAAACGGTCATCGGACGAGACCGCGATAGCTTGCCTCGCCGAGCCGACCCCGGGATCCACGACCACCAAGTGAACTGTGCCCGCCGGGAACCGCCTCCAGTATCGCGCGACAGCCAACCGCGCATCATCGATCGCGTGAGGCGAGATGTCGTGCGAGAGGTCTACCACCTGAACGCCCGGCGCCGATGTCATCAGCACGCCCTTCATTTCGGCAACGTATCCGTCAGCCGTGCCGAAGTCCGTGAGAAGGGTGATTATGCCAGGCATGGACGACAAAACAGCGAGCTAGTGCTGCTTACTTCTTACTGCGTGCTGCAAGCAAGCTGCAGGGCAGCAATCAGCAAGAAGTAAGCAGCTACGCATTAATCCGCGAGAATGATGCCTAACGTTGATGCGATGCGATCGGCCAGCGCCGAAATCGCCTTCGCGGCGCCTGACTCCGGCTCGGCCATCACGATAGGACGACCCGTCTCACCGCCCTCCAGGACGCGCGGATACAGCGGGACCTGCGCCAGCAGCGGCAATTCCAGTTCATCGGCCAGCCGCTGGCCGCCGCCGGAGCCGAAGATCGGCGTCGGCTTTCCGCAATGCGGGCATTCGAACCAGCTCATGTTCTCGACAATGCCGAGCACCGGCACGCCGACCCGCATGAACATCTTGGCGCCTCGAAGGGCATCGCCGGTCGACACGTCCTGGGGTGTCGTGACAATAATTGCGCCGCGAACCTGCGTGGCCTGCACCAGGGAGAGCTGGGCATCGCCCGTTCCGGGCGGCATGTCCACGATGAGGGCATCGAGGTCACCCCATTTCACGTCGCGCAGGAACTGCGTGACGATTTTCATCACGATCGGGCCGCGCCAGATCGCAGGCTGGTCGCGCTCAATCAGGAAGCCGAGGCTGATCACCTTCACGCCGTGGGCCTCAAGTGGGATGATCTTCTCGTTCACTACCGGTGGCGGGGCGTTCACACCCATCATGCGTGGCACGTTCGGTCCGTAGACGTCGGCGTCCATCAGCCCGATGTTCGCCCCGCGCGCCGCCAGCGCCACCGCGATATTGACCGCCATCGTCGACTTCCCGACCCCGCCCTTTCCGCTCGACACCGCGATGATCTTGCCCAGACCTGGATAGGTCACAGGCGGAGGAACCGAGGGACGCGGCGCCGCCGGCCGGTCATCCATGACCGGCAATGCCCGAGCGGCCGCCGCGCGCGCGGGACGAGGCTCAACCTCGCGCGAATCCTTCACATCGATGGAAACCGCGGTCACGCCAGAGACTCGCTCGACTGCCTGACGCACGTCCCGCACCAGCGTGGCATCATCGCCGGCGGCGAGCAGCATCGTCAACTTGACCTTGCCGTCCAGCGTCGTGCCGATGTTCTTCACCATCTCTGAAGCAAGGACGCCCGTCCCGGTGCGGGCATTGATCACCGTCCCGAGTGCCGCAGCGATGCGTTCCTGAAGAGTTTGCGACATGTGGGGCGTGGGGGCCTGGTCGAAGGCGTAAGACCGTCAGGCTCGAGGCGAGCCGTTGCCTTCGGTAAGGACGGGACCCATGAAGTCGCGCGCCGCGGTCACGATGCGATCGCGCACCTCGTCGAGCGTCCCCGCGACCAACGCGCCCGATGCCTTTTCGTGGCCGCCGCCGCCGAAACGCCGAGCCAGCTCGTTCACGTCGACGTCACCCGTCGACCGGAACGACACCTTCACCTTGCCGTAGCCGAGATCGCGGAAGAAGAGCGCGAGGCGCGTGCCCGCGACGGAACGGGGATGCTCGACGATACCATCGAGATCGTCGGAGCTGACGCCGTACCGATCCATCGCCTCATTGGTCACCGAGACCCAGGCGAGGCCGAACTTGCTGTCCACGCCTAACGTGTCGAGCGCGTCCCGCAACAGCTGGAGCCGGCCAGGCGTCAGCGATGCGTAGATGCGCCGGTACGTGTGCTCGGGGTCCACTCCTTTGGACATCAGCTGGGCCGCGATGGCATGCGCGCGCGGCGACGTGTTGCTGTACCGGAAGCCGCCGGTGTCCGTGAGGATGGCCGTGTACAACGCCTCGGCGATCGCCAGATCAATCTCGAGATTGAGGACGCTGGCGAAATCGTACAGAAGTTCACCAGTGGCGCAGGCGGCGGTGTCGGCCAGGACGATGTCGCCCGCCGGCTCCTCGGTCGGCACGTGGTGATCGATGACGATCCGCGGTCCGGGCAGCGAGCGCGCGGCATTGGCCAGGCTTCCGAGCCGCCGGACATCACTCACGTCGAGCGACACCAGCGCGCCGGCGCTCCGGAGCGCCTCGGCGCCGCTTCCGGTGCGGTCGTCGAGTCCCTCCTTCAGAAACTCGAACAGATGCGGCCACGGCGTCGGATTGACGATGACCCCCTTCAAGCCGAGCTGCGGCAGGAGCCGTGCCATTGCCGCCACCGATCCGGCTGCATCGCCGTCGGCGTTGATGTGCGTGGTGACCGCGACCGAGGAAACGCCTTTCAGCGCGCCGGCGATCTTGTGGATCGCATCGGTCCGTGCGCGCGGGATTTCGAGGAACGACGACTTGGGCATTGCTGGGCGCCAGAGAAAAGCGGCGCCCCGAGGGGCGCCGCCTTAAAACTAACCACCCGCGAACCCTTTTTGGCTCTAATTCTCCTTCGCGAGTCGAGAGTGGCTCTTGCCATAGAGGAAGTAGATCAGCAGGCCGATCGCCATCCAGATGATCAGACGAAGCCACGTGTCCTTCGGCAGCCAATACATCATCAGCCCGCAGATGATGATCGCAAGGATCGGCACGACCGGCACCCACGGCGTCCGGAACGGCCGCACCAGCTCCGGACTCCGGTAGCGCAACACGAGAATCCCGGCGCTGACGATCACGAACGCGAGCAAGGTTCCGATGGAGACCAGTTCGCCGAGCAAGCCGATGGGAAAGAGGCCGGCGACGAGGGCCGCCACCGCCCCGGTGATGATCGTCGCGATGTACGGCGTCTGGAATCGAGGATGGACCTTACCGAAGACCGCCGGGAGCAGACCGTCGCGCGCCATCGAATAGAAGATGCGCGGCTGTCCCATCAACATCACCAGCACCACGGACGCCAGTCCGGCAATGGCGCCGATGTTCACCAGGTATCCGAGCCACGCGAGCGACGGTCCCGCCGCCTGGATGGCGACAAACACCGGATGCGGGACGTTGAGCTCCGTGTATTTCGCCATGCCGGTCATGACGAGCGCCATCGCGATGTACAGCACCGTACAGATGGCGAGTGAGCCAAGGATACCGATGGGAAGGTCTCGCTGCGGGTTCTTCGCTTCCTGCGCGGCGGTCGACACCGCGTCGAATCCGATGTAGGCGAAGAAGATCACCCCCGAAGCGCGGAACACGCCGCTCCAGCCGAACTGACCGAACTCACCAAGGTTAGGCGGAATGAAGGGCGTCCAGTTGGCCGTGTTTATGTACTTCATACCGAAGCCGATCACGAGCAGGACGATCGCGACCTTCACGATGACGATGACGTTGTTGAACCGCGCCGACTCACGAATGCCGATCACGAGCAGCGTGGTAAGCGCGATGACGAGCAGCATGGCGGGCACATTCAGGATTCCGTTGCCGATCTGGAATCCCTGCGCCACACAGTCCGCGATCCGGACAGGCGTGTGGCTGACCGCGTCGACCGCTATGCCGCCTGACGCGGGATCGACGCAGATCTGCGATCGAACCAGCGTAGCGTTGCCCTCAACGCTCAGTGGCGCGCCGACCAGCGCGGCCGGGAGCGTGATGCCGAGTCCGGAGATGAAGGCGGTGAAATACCCGGACCAGCCGACGGCGACCGTACCGGCGGCGAAAAGGTATTCGAGGATGAGGTCCCAGCCGATGATCCATGCGATGAACTCGCCGAGCGTGGCGTAGCCATAGGTGTACGCGCTTCCGGCGATGGGAATCATGGAGGCGAATTCGGCATAACAGAGCCCGGCGAAGAGACAGCCAAAGCCAGCAATGACGAACGAGATCACGATGCCCGGGCCCGCATACTGCGCGGCGGCTGAACCCGTCAGCACGAAAATGCCTGCGCCGATGATCGCGCCGATGCCGAGGAGGACGAGATTGCTGGCAGTGAGCGTCCGCCTGAGCGTCGGCCCGCCACTCCCATCGACGTCCTGCATCAGTTGCGTGATGCTCTTTCTGGACCATAGGCCCATCAGGCGGCTCCGGCGTTGAGGGACCGCGCAACTTCGACCGCCTCTCGGCCAATGTCAACGCCGCCGAGGCATGAGAGTCGGCTCAGAAACCCGTGGGAGGTGCCAATCCCCTCTCCCATGCGCCTTCCGCCACTCGCGATCTGCGTCAGAGACTGTAGTTAGGCGCTTCCCGGGTGATCTGCACGTCGTGCGGATGCGACTCGCGAAGTCCGGCAGCAGTGATGCGCACGAAGACCGCGTCGGTCCGGAGCTCCTGGATGCTCGCGCAGCCGACGTATCCCATACCGCTCCGCAGTCCACCGATCATCTGGTAGAGGACGTCGCCCACGGGCCCTTTGTACGGGACGCGTCCCTCGATGCCCTCAGGAACCAGTTTCGTTTGCGACATCTCGCCTTCCTGGAAGTACCGGTCGGCGCTGCCATCCTGCATGGCCGAGAGCGATCCCATGCCGCGGATCATCTTGAAACGGCGGCCCTCGAGCAGGAACGACTCGCCCGGACTTTCCTCTGTGCCGGCGAGCATCGATCCCATCATCACCGACGAAGCACCAGCGGCCAGGGCTTTCACGATATCGCCGGAATATTTGACTCCGCCGTCGGCGATGACCGGCACATCGCCCGCGCCTTCGACCGCTTCCATCACGGCGGTCAACTGTGGAACACCGACGCCTGTCACCACGCGCGTCGTGCAGATTGACCCCGGGCCCACGCCAACCTTCACCGCATCCACTCCGCGCGCGACCAGGGCCGCCGCGCCTTCACGCGTTGCCACGTTGCCCGCGATCAGCTGCACGCCGGGCACCGCATCGCGCACCAGCGCGGTAGCGGTGAGCACGCCTTCGGAATGACCGTGCGCAGTGTCGATCACCAGAACGTCGGCGCCGGCATCGGCCAGCGCGCGCGCCCGATCGAGGTAGTCGCCACCGGCGCCGATCGCAGCCGCGACACGCAGGCGGCCGTGCTGGTCCTTGTTCGCGGTCGGATACTGCCGGCGCTTATGGATGTCCTTGACCGTGATGAGGCCCTTCAGTTTTCCATTGTCATCCACAACGGGAAGCTTTTCGATCTTGTGTTCACCGAGAATCCGCTCGGCTTCCTCGAGCGTCGTGCCGACCGGCGCCGTGACAAGCCCGTCCGAGGTCATGACCTCGCGAATGGGGCGCCCGAGGTCACGGGCGAATTGCAGGTCACGATTGGTGATGATGCCGACGAGTTTCTCGCTGCGATCCACAACCGGTACGCCTGAGATCTTGAAGCGTGTCATCAGGGCAACGGCTTCGCGAAGCGTGGCATCGGGCGACAGCGCGTACGGGTTGAGAATCATCCCGCTTTCCGATCGCTTCACGCGATCGACCTCCGCGGCCTGACGGTCGATCGACATGTTCTTGTGCAACACGCCAATGCCACCGGCGCGCGACATGGCGATGGCCATCTCCGACTCGGTCACAGTATCCATCGCCGCCGAGACCAGCGGGACGTTCAGGGTAATGCCTCGCGTGAAACGACTCGTGGTGTCCACATCCCGCGGATGCGTGGGGGAGTGACGCGGGAGCAGCAGTACGTCGTCGAACGTGAGAGCGACTGCTTCACGGACGCGCGCTGACGGCCCGGCACCGTTGTCGCTGATACGCGACGGCCCGCTACCCTGGTCGGGGTTGGCGGGCCGTGATGCTTGAGAACTTCTGGTAGCCATAGCCAAAACTAATAGCTACAAACTGTGAGGCCAGAGGTCAGAGCTCAGAGCTCAGAGGCTTCACTCGGTGGTTGGGGGCGGCGCGGGATCGGGGATCGGGGGCGAGCCGCCGGCAGCGGGGGGCACCGGACTGGCCGGAGGAGCTGGCGGGTTCACGGGAGCTGTTGCAACAGTTTGCGCGGCTTCGGCGGCTTTCGTCGCTACGGCTGCGATATCCGATGCAACGTTCTTTCCGGCCGTCGCGATGTCGGATGCCACTGACTTGCCGGCGGCAGCGACGCCACTCAACACGCCAACCGCCTTGTTCAGTAGCCCCACCGTCTCGGAAATCGCTGTCGTCGAGACCTTCCCCACACGAAGCGTATCCTCAACGCCCTCAGTGAAACGCTGGAACAGGCTTGGTGACGCCGCGGCCGAGCCTGCGTACTTCGACTCGAGAAACTCGATGTAGTCGAGCACCTGATAGCCTCGCTCGTCCGACAGCGGCTCGAGATGGCGATGAATGCGATCGCGGAGGGTTTCGTTCATGGGGGCCAATGCTGGTTGCTGCCTACTGCTTGCAGCTAGCTACTTGCTACCTGATACGTGCTTGGGCGCGAGCTGGTTTCCGAAGGCGTACCTACCCAGCGCCAGCCCCAGCAAGCAGTAAGCAGCTAAGCAGCACGCAGCCGCTTCGTTAGCCCCGCCAGCGAACCTTTATGCCACGGGCGTCGATGTGGACGAAGGAGCGGTTCCGCGCATACGTGCCCATGCCGCCAACGAGGTCGGGGTGCAAACGCTCGACAATGTCGACCGCCATCGTGACGAGCTTCGCGTCCTTCGAGTTCACCCGGCCGTCGCGATTCGCGTCCACGGCGACATCGATGGCATCACCCAACTGGTGCCGGCTATCCCGTGCCGCGCTGCGCACCAGGCGGTTGTGATACGGCGTGCGGAAACTGGAGTGGATGTCGATCGGTACCGGATCCGCCGAGGGACTTCCGGTCCACGTCGCGATTTCCGCCAGCACTAGCTCCAGCTTGTCGAGCAGTCGCGGATCCACCGCAGCATAGCGCGGCCAGGTGCTCTGATCATCACGGGTGAGGAAATCGGACAGACGGAGATGCGCCGAAACGTGGAGATCGAGGTCAGCCGTGTCGATCCGTACGAAACCGGCCGGCGCCTCCGGGTCGCTCCGCCTCGCGCGGTCGCCCCGGTAGAAACCCATCTGATATCCGTTGAGGAGCGAGCCTTTCTTCTCGGAGCTTGGAACCAGCACTGCCAACGGCGGATCGCTCACCACACGCCGCTCACCCGCCAGCGTCAGCTGAAGCGCATAGAAGCCGGGCGCATCGGGCGCGACCAAGCCGTCTCTCAGCGGGCGGGGCTGCCCGGTTGCTACCGAGTCTCCGCGCGCGATCCAGCTGTACTGCACCTCATCCAGACCGCCCTGCACTTCAATGGGATAGTCAACGGGCAAACCAGGCAGCGCGAAGCGCATCTTGAGCTGTCCGCTGCGCCCGAAGGCATCAGCCGCTGGACGCGCCGCTAGCGAGCTCAGGTTCACGGACCGTGCGTCGAGGCCTTCCGCGGGACGCAGGAACGTGACGTATCCCACAGCCGCAATGACTGAAACGATCAGCGTGATCCGTCGCGATCCGTCCGGGCGCCGGCGCCTTGCGGGTGCCTTCACGAGCGGTGCGTCAAAAGGGTCAAATCGAACGTTTTTGACATCGGCGGCAGACTCGGTTCGGCGTGAAGACCGGATCGCGCGAGTCCGGACTATTGAGCGCGTAAGATGCGTTTGCAGCGACATGAGGGGAACCCCAAGTATCAAATTCAGTTCCCCATCAGGTACTACATCAAGTGCCTAGTATCTTCACCCGACGATTCAACACTCTTTCGCACCCCTCATCACATGGCGTCCCCCCGAAAACAGGTGGTTCTCGTCGTAATCGACGGTTTCGGGTATCGGAAAGAACGCGCGGGTAACGCCATAGCTCTGTCAAAGACCCCATTCTGGAGTCGCCTGTGGGAGCGGCAACCACGGACCCTCCTTGAGGCATCGGGAAAGGCCGTAGGCCTGCCTGCGGGTCAGATGGGGAATAGTGAGGTGGGACACCTCAACCTCGGGGCCGGGCGGGTGGTGAAACAGGACCTCGTGCGGATCACTGAGGCCATCGAAGACGGGTCGTTTTTCACCAAACCGGCCTTCCTCGACGCCTGTCATTCGGTCCGCAAATCAGGTGGAACACTCCATCTCATGGGACTTCTCGGGAATGGAGGCGTTCATGCGCTCGACGAGCACCTCTTCGCCCTAGTGGACCTGGCGGAACGGGAGCGCGTGCCGCGCATCGCCATTCATTCCTTGCTCGATGGCCGGGACACAATGCCCACATCGGGCCTCGAGTTCATGCGTCAGACCGTCGCGCGAACGCGAGGTCGCGCCCTGATCGCGAGCCTCGGCGGTCGCTATTTCGGGATGGACCGGGACCGGCGATGGGATCGCGTCAAGAAATGGTACGATGTCGCGGTCGGCGGCGTGGGACCGACGGTGAGCGATCCGGTGGCGGCGATCCGAGCCGCGTATGAGCGCGGCCAAACCGACGAATTCATCGAGCCGGCAGTTGTGAGCGATGGCACGGGGCCAGTGGCGCCGATGCGCGACGGCGACGCGGTCATCTGCTTCAACTTCCGTTCAGACCGAATGCGGCAGATCGTGCGGGCAATGACCGACCCTGGGTTCGACGAGTTCGACGTGAGCGGCCGCCTGAAGGTCTTTCTCGTCACAATGGCGTCCTATGATCGCACGTTCAGTTTCCCGGTCGCCTTCCCGCCCTTCTCAATGGCTCGGATCATGGCCGAAGTGGTCTCCGGTGCCGGCCTCGCAATGTTCAGGACTGCTGAAACCGAGAAGTACCCGCATGTGACTTATTTCTTCAACGGCGGCATCGAGGCCCCGTTTGCACGCGAGGAACGCGAGTTGGTGCCAAGTCCAAAAGTCGCGACGTACGACCTTCAACCGGAGATGTCGGCGGATGGTGTGACCGATGTGCTCTGCCGTGCGATCGACTCGGGCTCGTACGACTTCACGCTCTGCAACTACGCCAACTGCGACATGGTGGGACACACCGGGGTGCTTCCGGCGGTGATCAAGGCCGTTGAGACAGTGGACACGTGTCTTGGTCGCGTCCTCAGCGCCGCCGAAAAGGCTGGCGCCTGTCTTCTGGTCACCGCGGATCACGGGAATTGCGAACTGATGATCGACCCTGAGGGAGGCGGTCCCCACACCGCGCACACCACAAACCCAGTACCTTTCGTCGTGGTCGATCCAGCCGGCGACCGGCCCCTTCGAGGCGGTGGTGCCTTGTGCGATGTCGGCCCGACAATCCTCTCAATGATGGGGCTGGACCAGCCAACCGAGATGACGGGGCGCGACCTGCGCCTCACGACGAATTGACGGAGAAACAGTGAAGGCCTTGATCATCGGGACCTTGATGGCGGCAGCAGCGAGCTCGGCGGGCGCGCAGGTGGTCGGATATCCACCTGATCGGAGTCCGTACCGCGATCGCGACTACAATCGAGACTGGACCATCTTCGGCGGCCAGTTCAACGCCGAGCCTGATCCGGCGGGCGTCGCGCCTACCGACGGGCCAATGGCAGGCATTCGTTGGCAGATGCACCTGACCGGCCCGATGTACTTCGGCTTCCGACTCGCTGGAGCGTCGCTGGACCGGACGATCATTGACCCTTCGAAGCGACTCGCTGAGCGCGTCGTGGGCACCGAAAACGTCCCGATGGTGTTTGCGGACGCCGCCCTCGAGGTGAGCCTCACCGGCCACAAGACCTGGCATGGTATCGCGCCTTTCCTGAACGGCGGTGTCGGGTTCGTGGCCGACCTCCGCGGCGCGAATGATGTGGGCAGCTATCGTTTCGGCATCCCCTTCACCATGACGGTGGGCACCGGTCTCTCGTGGACTGTCGCTCGCAACGTGGCGCTCCGACTGGACTGGAGTCACTACATCTACCGGATCTCGTACCCGACCACGTACTACCTCAAGACAACCGAGGACCCTGCGGTCCTTCCCGTCGGTGCCCCTCGATCGTTGTGGCGGCGGAACCCGGCGCTGCTGATCGGGGTGTCGCTGTTCAGGCCGCGCTGATCCGGGGCGCGTCGCGCCGATGCCCGTTGCCCAGCTGATCCGGCGAGTGCGTTTCGCGGCGGCGCATCGATATCGGAAGCCCGACTGGACTGAAGAAAAGAACGTCGAGGTCTTTGGGTTGTGCGCGAGACCGAACTACCACGGACACAACTATGCGTGCGTGGTAACGGTGGAGGGGCCGATTGATGACGTGACCGGGATGGTGATCGACCTGGAGCGACTCGATCGCGTCCTCGAAACGGAGGTCGTTGCGCGATTCGATCATCGGAACATCAACCTCGAGGTTCCCGAATTCGCCGACGGCGGTCTGATCCCGACCGGCGAGAACCTGGCGCAGTTCATTCTGGATCGCGTACAGGCCGCGTTAGGCAGGGGCGTTCGGGTGCGATCGGTCCGGATCGATGAGGATGAGAACCTGTCTGCGGTTGTTATTCGTGATTCGTGACTCGTGGCTCGGCACTTCTCCTGAACCGGCAGTTCTTTTCTTTTTCCTTTCCCTTTGCGCTTTGCGCTTTGCGCGTTGCCCTTGACCTCTGACCTCGGACCTCTGACCTCCGACCTCGACGCCGTCGAGGAGACTCCCGTCTGGCTCGAGCTGAACGGGACGCCCGTGGTCACGTGGATGTGCACACCGGACCAGCTCGACGAGCTTGTCGTCGGGTGGCTGTACGGCGAAGGCTATATCAACCGGCGCGAGGACATCTCGAAGATGCGCCCCTGTGCGAAAGAGCCCGGCTTCTGGGTCGACATCGCGCCGGAACGCGTGGCCGCGGTGGATTCGTCGAGCCGCCGCCGCATACTCGCGTCCGGATGCGGTTCGGTCACGGCCTTCCTCGGCAGCATCGCAGACGTGCCAAGGCGAAAGAGTTCTCCTCCGGAACTCGACACGCCGAAACTGCGCGGGCTCTTCAAGGAGCTGTTCGCGCGTGGTGGCCGATACAAGGAGACAGGCGGCATCCATGCCGCCGCGCTCACCGACGGCGAGCACCTGCTGTTCCACGCTGAGGACATTGGCCGGCACAACGCGGTCGACAAGGTGCTCGGTGCAGCGGTCCAGCTGGGGCGCCTGCCTGACGATCTGGTTTTGCTTGTGACGGGACGGATTTCCGGTGAGCTGGCGTACAAGGCGGCCCGCGCCAACCTGTCGGCCATCGCGACGCCGTCGGTGCCGTCAACCATCGCGGTTGAGATCGCGCGGGCATCGGGCATGATGCTCATCGGCCGCGCCGTCAGCGGGCATCCGCAGGTGCACCGGTTCCAGGGGTAGCCATGCGGTCGCCGTGCACGGGCGTGATCCTGGCTGGCGGCGCCGCTTCGCGGTATGGCGGGCTCCCGAAGGGATTGGAGCACGTGGGTGGCCGGCGGATCATCGATCGCGTGGCCAGCGCGTTGCTCGACGTCACCGACGACCTGCTGCTGGTGGCGAACGATCCCGCGGCCGCTGGATGGCTGCCTGGCGTGCGGATCGGCGCCGACCTGGTGCCTAACGCCGGAGGGCTGGGCGGCATCCATGCCGCCCTGCACCACGCCCAAAGCGCCGTGCTCGTCGTCGCGTGGGACATGCCCTTCGTGCCATGGGAATTGCTCGCGCACTTGCGCGAGCTCGGCGACGCGGCCGATGTGGCGGTCCCCGAGAGCGGGTCGCGCCGCGGGGTGGAGCCGCTCTGCGCGTTCTATGCGACTACGTGCCTGCCGGCCATCGAGCAGTCGCTGGCCGGTGGAGATTTGCGCGTGGTCGGGTTCCATGCGCAGGTGCGCGTCGCTCGCCTTCCGGCAGTCGAGGTGGCAGCTTTCGGCGATCCGGAGCTGCTGTTCATGAACGTGAACACGCCCGACGATCTCTCGCGCGCGGAGGCCCATGCAGCGACCGCCCATGGTGGCGATCATCGGACGGAAGCACAGCGGCAAGACGACGCTGGTGGTCCGGCTCGCCGCTGAACTCCACCGCCGCGGGCATCGCGTGATGACGATCAAGCACGGGGCGCACACGTTCAACATCGACCCCGCGTCAACCGACACGTATCGCCACTACCACGAGGGCCGGTCGGAGCGGGTGGCCATGGTGGCGCCGGACAAGTTTGCGCTGGTGGTCCGGTGGAGCGAAGAGCTTGGACCGGAAGAGATCGCAATGCGCCACATGGCCGACGCCGACATCGTGCTCTGCGAGGGATTCAAGCGCTCCTCGCTCCCGAAGATCGAGATCCACCGCAGGGAAGCGCATCCGGAGCCATTGTTAGGCAGTCCGGAGGTCGACGCGACGACGTACCTGGCAATGGTCACCGATGCTGGCGTGAAGCAACCTGGCATTCAGGAGATCAGGCTCGACTCCGACGGCTGGCTCGAGTCTCTCGCCGACCTGGTCGAGCGGGACGTCATGCAGCCCGGCACGGTCTGATGCTCACCGTTCACGAGGCCGTCGCCGCGATCACCGCGGGGATAGAGCCACGGACGATTGAACGTGTCGCCTTGCTGGATGCGCTCGGCAGCGTGCTCGCCGGGGACGCGCTGGCGCCCTACACGCTTCCGCAGTGGGACAACTCGGCGATGGACGGTTATGCGGTGCGGGCAATCGACATTGCGGGCGCCAGTGCCGACACGCCGATTGTCCTGCCGGTGTTCGAGACCATCGCTGCCGGCGGGTTTGCAACGCGCGGCCTTGGCGCCGGCGAGTCGATGCGGATCATGACCGGCGCACCGATTCCGGAAGGCGCCGACACGGTCGTTCGGGTGGAAGACACCGACGGTGGCACGGGCCGCGTGGTTATCCGCAATGCGCGCGATGCGAGGAAGAACATCCGGCCCAGGGGTGAAGACTTTCAGAAAGGTTCCGTCGTCATCAGTGCCGGGACACCAGTGGCCGCGGCACAACTCGGAGTCCTCGCGAGCGTGGGCTATCGTGACGTCGACGTGCACCGGCGGCCGGTGGTGGCCATCGCCGGATCGGGCGATGAACTCGTCGACCTCGACCGGTTCGATGAGGTGGTGGCGGGAAAGAAGATCGTCGCGTCCAACCGGTACACGCTCGACGCACTCGTCAGGCAGGCGGGCGGAGTCCCCATGCACCTCGGCAACGCTGCCGATACGCCGGAGTCCCTTCGCGCCGTGCTCGAGCGCTCGCGCGGCTGTGACCTGCTGGTCACGTCGGCCGGCGCGTCGGTCGGGGAGTTCGACTACACCCGCCAGGTGCTCGAATCGTTAGGCGCGGAGTTGCGCTTCTGGCGCGTGCGGATGCGGCCCGGGGCGCCGCTCGGATTCGGCACGCTCGACGGCATGCCCTGGATCGGGCTCCCCGGCAATCCCGTCTCGGCCATGGTCACGTTCGAGCTCTTCGCGCGACCGGTCATCCGGCGCATGCTTGGTCACACGCGGCTGTTCCGCCGCCCGCTGTCCGCTGAGCTGGAAGAGCCGGTGTCCATCGGCGCCCGGCTGATGCACTTCCTCCGCGCCGTCACCCGGGTGCGCGACGACGGTGTGCTCACCGCGCGTCTTACCGGCCCGCAGGGATCCGGCATCCTGACATCAATGGCGCGAGCGAATGCCTTGCTGGTCGTTCCCGAGGACCGCACGCGGGTTGAAGCCGGCGAGCGTCTGAATGTGCTGCCGCTTTCGGAAGACGCGCAGCTCTCGGAGGCCTTCGGACTTTGACGAGCGACGCGCAGGCGCTGCTAGCCCGCTTCGAGGTCAAGACGTCGACCGTGGAAATTCATGGAGAGCAATTCTCAATTGTTCACCCCAGCAATGCCGACTCGCTGATCGACGAAGCGGCATTCAACAAGGACGAGCGACTGCCGTACTGGGCGGACGTATGGCCGTCCTCGATTGCCCTGGCGCGGGCGGTACGATCCATGCCGGGCGAGGGACGCACTCTCCTCGAACTCGGATGCGGTGTTGGACTCGTGGCGGCGGCCGCATTGAGGGCCGGTTTTGAGGTGACGGTCTCGGATTACTACGACGACGCCCTGGCGTTCGCGCGAATGAATGGCGCCGCCAATGCCTCACGCGAGCCGAAGACCATGATCCTCGACTGGAGACACCTCCCGATCGCGATCCCGGCGTTTGACGTCGTGGCCGCGGCTGACGTCCTGTACGAAAGCGCTTACGGTGAAGTAGTGGCTCGCGCGATCGCGACGACGCTCGCGCCGGGGGGCCGCGCACTGATTGCCGACCCGGGTCGCGTCGGATCACCGACGTTTTTCGACGCCCTGCACAACGTCGGCCTTCGCCATGTCGGCGCCACGGTGGTCACCGTTCCGCTGAACGACCGGGATCATCTGATCACGGTGCACGACGTCGGTCACTAGCAAAGCAAAGCGCGCCGGCCCACAGGGGAGACCGGCGCGCCAGCAATCGGATCGCGACTACTTCTTGATCGCGCAGCCCTTCGACTGCAGCTGCACATCGCCGGTGAGGAATACCTGCGCTATGTGCGTGTACTCCTTCCCTGCCTTGTCCGTGCACCTTGTCAGGGCAAGGCTGACAGAAATGCGGACGGTGTCCTTCCCGGTCATCAGGGACTCGTAGTCAAGGATTGCGCCCGTCGCCATCGGCGCCTTGTAATCGAACATCAGCGAGTCGTTTCGCTTGTGCCGGAACACGATGCCCGCTGGTGTGATGTCGCCGCTCCAGGATCCGTCGTCCGCGGCCATCATGAATGACTCGGGCGGCGGCGGTGGCGCTGCTGCGGCCGTTGCGGCTGAGTCCGGCGTTTCGGTTTTCTCGCCGCCGGCACAGGCCAAGAGGGTCACGGCGGCCATGAACGCCGCGATGCGGAAGGAGGTACGCGCGTAGCGCATCGGTTTCTCCAAGTCGCTCAAGTGGGGTTATCGGGGGCGCGTTCACCGACCTCCGCGCCCACTGCAAGATGCATACGGGAGATCAAACGGGAAAGACAGAAACCGAGGCTGGAGGCTGAAGGCTAGAGGTTGAAGGTCGCCGTTCCTCTGGCCTTCAGCCTTCAGCCTTCAGCCTCGTGGGTTCCGCCTTCAGCCTCGCTGCGACTATTTCGGCAATATCCAGGACCGGCGCGTCGCTGCCCAGGGCCCGGGTCCCGTCACTGATCATGGTCAGGCAGAACGGACAGGCGACCGCCAAGGTATCGGCCCCCGTAGCCAGCAGCTCCTCGGTGCGCTCGACGTTGATGCGCTTCCCGGTCCGCTCCTCCATGAACATGCGGCCACCGCCGGCGCCGCAGCACAATCCTCGATCCCTGGTTCTGGGAGGCTCGGCGATTGTCACCACCGGCAGCGCCCGACGGATCGTCTCGCGCGGCCCTTCGTAGACGTCGTTGTACCGGCCGAGGTAGCAGCTGTCGTGATACGCTACGATCAGTTTCTGGCCGTCCCCGGTCTCCAGCGGCACGCGACCATCCTCCAGGAGGCGGGCAAGAAACTCCGAGTGATGCACCACGTCGAAAGACCCGCCGAGTTGCGGGAACTCGTTCCCGATCTGGTGGAAGCAATGTGGGCAGCTTGTGACGACCGTGGTCACGCCGTAGCCGTTCAGGGTCGCGATCGCTTGCTTGGCCAGCATCTGATAGAGGTACTCGTTCCCCATGCGGCGAGCGGGATCGCCGTGGCAGCTCTCTTCCTGTCCGAGGATCGCGAACCGCACGTTGGCGGCCTTCAGGATGCGGGCGAACGCGACCGTGACTTTCTTTGCGCGATCATCGAACGATCCCATGCACCCGACCCAGAACAGGATCTCAGCGCGTTCACCGCGCGCCGCCAGTTCGGCCATCGTCGGGATATCCAGGCCGTCCGCCCAGCGGGCACGATCAGCCGGCTGAAACGCCCACGGAGAACCGTTTCGCTCCAGTGACTCGAATGCCGGCTGAACTTCCTCCGGAAACCGGGACTCCGTGAGAACGAGACCTCGCCGCAGCTCGTTGATGATCTCGAGCTGATCGATCGACACCGGGCACTCGTAGACGCAGGCGCGGCACGATGTGCAGGCCCACAGCTCTTCTTCGGTGATGTAGGTGTCGGTGAGTCGCCGGCCTGGTTGAACCTCGGGCGCCTGACTACCGAGCAGCGGCTGCGCGAAGACGTCCGTTCCGCCGATAATGGAGGGCGCAATTTCGGACAGTCGCTCTCGCGTGTTGATGACGATCTTGCGGGGCGAGAGCAGCTTGCCCGTGATGTGTGCCGGGCACACCGAGGTGCAGCGCCCGCACTCCGTGCAACTGTACCCGTCGAGCAGGTTCTTCCACGACAGATGCATCACGTCCGACGCGCCGAATTGCTCAGTCTCCGCTTCCAGATCCATCGGCTTCATCGCGCCGATGATGCCGGGACCGCTGGTGTTGGAGAGAAAGGTGTTGGGAAGCGAGACGATGACGTGGAGGTGTTTCGAGTACGGCAGGTAGTTGAGGAAGCCGAGTATGAGGAGGGCGTGCGCCAACCAACTAATCTCCCGTGCTGTGTGCGCCGCCTCGGGTGAGAGCCACGAGAACGCGATTGAGACGGGGCCGGAGACTGGCTGAAACGCCATCGGCATTTGCGGTGCACTCACGCGATCGAACGCCAATGACAGGATGAGCGTGATCATCAGGCCGGCGATCATCGACAGGATCAGGATCGCGTCGCCCGAGTGCACGTTGTCGCCCTGCAGTCGCGCTGGCTTAACCACGATGCGCCGGTAGAGCAGCACGGAGACAGCGATCAGTACGAAGATCGCGAAGCCCTCCTGCGACAGGACGAAGAGCCGGTACGGCCCGCTCGGCATCCACTGCTCGAACGCAAGCGCAGGGAACACTCCCGCGGCGAGGATTTCGGCGCTACCGACCGTGAGGACGACAAATCCCCAGAAGACCAGTGCATGCAGCGGGCCCGCCACGGGATCGCGCAAGATCTTCCGCTGAGCGATGCCTATCGAGAGAAGATTCCAGGTGCGCCGGCCGATGTCATTCCAGCGCGGCTCGTCTTTGCCGATCCGAAGAAATCGATACAGCCGCTGCGCGCTGAATGAGAAGCACGCGATAGCTAAAACCAAGACAAAGAGAAAGGCGACATTGGCTGGTTCCATTCAGTCAAGCTAATTCCCGCAAAAGACTTTAACACGGAGTAGCTGTGTTGAAGGTCAAGGGGTGACGAGCGCTGGTGCTC
>CAZSNV010000049.1:0-22111 GCA_964608035.1 uncultured Gemmatimonadaceae bacterium
CAGGATGCTGCCTAAGCATCCTTAACCCCGTGTCCACAAAAGCGGGTCAAGCCCATATTGGATGGCCCTCTCTGTGATCTCTGTGATCTCTGTGATCTCTGTGATCTCTGTGATCTCTGCGTTCCCTGTGGTCCAATGTTTTTTGGTAACTGCTGTGGAGCGTCGGAGTTCTGCTCCGGCTTGGCCCGAAGGCTTTGGAAAAAGCCTTAACCACAGAGGACACTGAGGCGCACGGAGGAGATCACTTTCGCGCGGGGGTCCTCTATGATCCTCTGTGGTTCAATGTTTTCTGTTGAGTTGTCTCGCACGAGTTGCTTGACGCCGGACTCCGCCGCAGGACAGACTTTCCGCATGAAGTCACTTCGTCACATCACCGCCGCCCTGACGCTCGTCGCTCCGGCCCTCGCTACCGCGCAGGCGCCTCCGGCGTGGGCCGAGTTCACTCGTACGTTCCGGGCGTATGCCGACAGCGACCGTGTGGTCGGGGCCAGCGTCGTACTAATGAAGGGCGGGCGCGTCATTGGCCGTTACGACACCGGTGATGCCAACCGGGCGGCGAAGGTTGCCGTCGACTCCCAGACCATCTTCCACTGGGGCTCGATCACCAAGTCGCTGACCGCAATCTCCATCATGCAGTTGCGTGATCGTGGGAAGATCTCGCTCGACGACAAGATCGTGCGCTGGGTCCCCGAGTTGCGCACCATGCACGACCCGTTCGGCATGATCGACAGCATAACGATTCGCATGTTGCTGTCGCACACCGCCGGCTTCCAGAACGGCACGTGGCCTTGGGGGAACAACAAGCCGTGGGAACCGTTCGAGCCGACGACATGGAGCCAGCTCGTCGCCATGATGCCGTACCAGGAACTGCTGTTCCGGCCCGGCTCCCGCTACGGGTACTCGAATCCGGGGTTCGTCTATCTCGCGCGCGTCATCGAGCAGGTCACCGGCGACCCGTGGGACGCATACGTCCAGAAGAATATTTTCGCACCCCTGGAACTTACCCGCAGCTACTTCCGCGGCACCCCGTACTACCTGGCCGCCCACCGGTCGCACAACTATTACGTGCGCAAGGATTCCTCGGGACGCGAGCAGCTCGTGGACAACGGCGCCGACTTCGACCCCGGCATCACCTCGCCTAACGGGGCCTGGAACGCGCCGATGGGCGATCTCGTGAAGTACACGGCCTTCCTCACCAACGCGGTTCTTCCGGCTCTGTCGCGCCAACGGTATGACGTCGTGCTCTCGCGGAAGAGTCTCGACGAGATGTGGCAGCCCGTGAAGCCGATGTCGCAGAGCTACGAATCCAATCCGCAGCAGTGGATGGGACTCTCCTTCTTCGTCCGCGACCGCAACGGCCAGCGCATCCTCGGCCACACGGGGAGTCAGGCGGGATTCCGCTCGTTCTTCTACTTCGATCCGGTCAGCGGCTCCGCGATCATTGCGGCGTTCAACACGACCAACACCGCCACGCCCGCGAGCGCCGCGCAGCGCCGTATGCAGGAAGCTGCGCTCGACCTCCTGCGGTGAACGCTGCATCTGCGACCACCGTGAACATTGAGGTCTATCGACCGGAACACGCGGCGGCCTTCGATGCGCTCAATCGCGCCTGGCTCGTCGACAACGGACTCCTCGAGGCCGCCGACGAACCCGACCTCACGAACCCGGATCAGAACATCATTGCCGCAGGCGGACAGATTTACGTCGCCGTCGAGAATGACGTCGTTATTGGCACCTGCGCCATCGCCCCGGATGGCCCTGAGGAATTCGAGGTGGTGAAGCTCGCCGTGACGCCTTCCGCGCAGGGCCGAGGAGTCGGAAGGCAGCTGGTCGATGCATGTCTGGCGTTTGCGCGGCAGCGAGGTGCGCGACGGGTCACCCTCCTCTCCAGTTCAAAGCTCGGTCCGGCGCTCAAACTCTACGAGCGCGCCGGCTTTCGATACGCGCCGTTGCCGGCGACGAACCCGTACGCGACGGCCGATGTCTACATGGTGCTCGATGTCGAGTCTTGAGTCTCCGAGATGGATGGTGGCGGCCCTCGTTGTGTGGGCGACGCCCGCTCACGCTCAGCGCATGGAAGCTCTGTGGTACCTTCGCGGTGAGGAGAGCATCCTGGCCTTCATCGCCCACGCCGATCAGATCTCCATCGTCGCGCCGCAGGTCTTTCAGATGGATTCGACCGGAAGAATCCGCGGCCAGGTCGACCCCAGGGTCATCGCGACGGCGCGCGCCAAAGGGGTGAAGCTCCATCCGCTCGTTATGAATCCCGGCTTCGACCAGCCGACGATGCATCGCATTCTGACGCACCCCGAGGTACGGGCCCAAGCGCTGCGCTCACTCGCCGCCCTCTGCCGCGACAACAAGTTCGACGGGATCCAGTTCGACTTCGAAAACTTTCACCTGCGCGACAAGGATGCGTTCACCTCCTTCACGCGCGAAGCAACCGATTCGGTCCACCGCGCCGGATGCCAGCTCTCGGCTGCCGTCGTCCCGCGATTCAATGAAGACCCGGGCACCAACAGCTACGACAAGTGGATCTACGAGAACTGGCGCGCCGCATTCGACTACAAGGCGCTCGCCGATACGCTCGACTTCATCTCGTTCATGACGTACGCGCAGCACACGGGGGGATCGCCCCCGGGGCCTGTAGCCGGCTTTCCATGGATGAAGGCGTGCCTCGAGTACGTCCTGGCGTTAGGCGTTCCACCATCCAAGATCTCGCTCGGACTCGCCGGCTATTCGGACTGGTGGTACCCAGCTTACGATGACCGCAACGGCTCGCGGCTTCGCGGCGACGACATCTCGTATGTTCGCGCGATGCGGATCCTCGACAGCGCCGGCGTCAAGCCGAAATGGGATAATGTCCAGAAGGCGCCCTACGCGATGTGGGAATCGCGCGGCGTGTTCCGGCACGCGTGGCTCGAAGACGCCCGCGCGTTCATGACCAAGCTGGAGCTTGCTCGTAAGCATCGCCTGCGCGGGTTCTCGGTCTGGCTGCTCGGCCTCGAGGATCCGGCGACGTGGAAGGCACTGCGCGACGCTGGGGTGCGGCGATGAACAGGGTCGAGGCTCGAGGCTCGAGGCTCGAGGGAAGGGGCCAGCTTCAGGTTGGAGATCCAGTGTTCAACAGCAGAACGGAACGCCATTAAACGGTGCGACATGCTGCCACATGACCTCGAGCCGATCGCCATTCGCGTCCTTGGTTCCCTGATCGAGAAGGAGCTCTCGACACCGGAACACTACCCGCTGTCCCTCAATGCGCTTACCAGCGCGTGCAATCAGTCGTCAAATCGCGATCCGGTGATGTCGCTGGATGAGGGCGCGGTGTCGCAGGCCATCGATGGGCTGCGCCGTCAGGGCCTGGTGCGATCGATCCAGGCGATCGGGTCGAGAGTGCAGAAGTACCAGCACCTCGTCGCCGAGGTGGGCGAACTCACTCGGGCGGAACTGGCGGTTCTGGGCGTCCTTGCACTGCGAGGTCCGCAGACGCTGGCCGAGATCAGGACCCGCGCCGCGCGGCTGGTTCCGGGCAATGATCCCGCTGTCATCGATAATGCCCTCGAAGCGCTGATCGCGCGCGAATCGGACCCGGTGGTCACCCGCCTTCCGCGCCGCCCGGGCCAGAAGGAAGTCCGATATGCGCATCGTCTGGCCGGTGAGGTTGTTTACACGGTGGACGACATCCGAACCGCGACACCCGCCGGCTCCACCGACAGGATCGCCGCGCTCGAGGAGCTCACCCAGGAGCTTCGCCACGAAGTCGCCGATCTGCGCGCGCAGATAGCGGCGTTCCGCAAGCAGTTTGAGTAGAACGTTGCCCGCCTTTGCCAATGCGACTCGATATTCCGGGTCATGGATATTGGGTTTATCATGACCCGCAGCAGGTGTATATCGCTGACCGTCGGTGTCGCGTTTAGCGCAGTCCGTCGAGTCAGCGTTAGGCCGCAGGCGGCCATCGTCATGAATGGAAGTCAGGTCCACCGATCGATGCCGTTGGCTCAACGACGAATGCAAGAGGCGTCGCGTCGTCGCTTCCCGCGACGCGGGAACTCAGCCACGCTGGGCACTACGTTTCGTGGATGGGCGCCGCTAGTACGGGCGAGGCCTGGGCTGGTCCATGTGCATCTCCTTGCCGCCGCTGTGGTTGTTCGTGCGCCAATCTGGACGCTCGATCGCCGCCTGGCGGCGGTAGGTGTCCCGCTGACGGCGTAGAGGCGACGGGCGTGCTGTTCACCGATAGCCGGAACGCGTACTGATTGAGTTTCGCGGACTGGCCGGTTGAGAAGGTCCGCAAGGCGAGGTAACGTCAGCTAACAGCACCGGTCCGTTCGGTAATTGTCGAACCCAGTTGACAGTTACCCCTTCGGATGACGGTTGCGCTGCCACGGTGTCGGCGTCGCTTCGATGGTTCGATTCTACGTTCTCGGTTCGCTCGACCTGCGCGGAGCGCAGGGAGAAGAGTTGCGGTCGGTGCTCGCGCAGCCGAAGCGGCTGGCGCTGTTCGCATACCTGACACTCGCCAAGCCGCCCCGGCTCCATCGTCGCGATTCGCTCGTCGCGCTCTTCTGGCCGGCGTCGGATACGGAGCGGTCACGCCTCGCGCTCAGGCAGGGGCTCCATTTCCTTCGGCGGGCGCTCGGCCCTGAAGTGATCATCGGCCGCGGGGGCGAGGAGGTCGGGATCGCGGCTGACGGACTCTGGTGCGACGCAAGTGCGTTCGAGAGTGCGCTCGATGCCGGTCGCCTGGTCGACGCGCTCGAGCTGTATCGCGGTGACCTCCTCTCGGGCTTCTTCGCCTCCGATGTCTCCCCTGACGTGGACCAGTGGCTGGAAGGCGAGCGGCTTCGCCTGCGGACCCGTGCCGCGGCAGCTGCGTGGCAGCTTACCAGCGACGCCGAGCGTGATGGCAATGCAATGGATTCTTCGCACTGGGCACGGGTGGGGGTTCACCTTGCGCCCGACGATGAAGCCGGACTTCGTCGCCTCATTGCCTTGCTTGATCGCGGAGGCGATCGGTCGGGCGCGCTGCGGCAGTACGATGAGTTTGCGCGGCGGCTCAAGCAGGAATTCAACGTCGAGCCGGCGGCCGAGACGCGGGCGCTGCTGGAGGCAGTGCGCTCGCGGGAAGCGGTTGCCGCCGTTCCTTTCCCTTCCGGGGATGTCGCCACAACGCCGTTATCTCTCGGGGCCCGCCAGGCGACCGGGCCCGAGGACGTTCCGCCGGCCGGGGATTCGTTAGGCGCCAGCGGTGTGCACGGTGGCCCTGAGTCCGTCGCGTCGCCGACTCCGGCCACGCTTCCGAGTGCCGGCCACGTCACGCGATGGCTTCGGACCGTCATGGCACTTGCCGGCGTGGGGCTGCTCGGAGCAGCGGTCGCGATGCTCTCGCAGCGCCGGTCGCAGACCACCCCGCCTCGCGCAATCGCGGTCGGATTCATTCAGAACCAGGGCGGCGACAGCGCCGCCGAGACGGCTCGCGTTCTGCCAGGATTGCTCGCGACGGACCTGTCCCGCGTGCGAGGACTGTCGGTCGTCAGCGACACGCGTCTGCACGAGATGCTGGGGCAGCTCGGCGTCCACGAGCTCACGCGGCAATCTTTCGCGGAAGCGGCGCGCCGCGCCGGAGCCGTGGAACTGATCGAAGGTGTGCTCTATCGGCGCCCGGGTGGCGCGCTTCGGTTGGATCTTCGACGCGTGAACGCCAACGACGGTGCGGTTCGTGAGTCGTACACCACGGATGGAGCGGACGCCTTCGAACTTGTGGACCGTCTCACCGCCACGATTGCCGAGACTTTCGCGCTGTCGGCACCCAGCACGCCGCTCGCCGCGGCCGCCAGTGGCTCGCTCGTTGCCCGGCGGTTCTATGAGGAGGGGCTGCGCACCTTTTATCGTGGGGAGTGGCGCGGAGCTTACCAGCTCTTCTCCGCCGCGCTGGTGGAAGACTCCACATTCGCCATGGCGGCCTACTATGCGGCCAGGAGCATCCGATGGACTAGCATCGACTCTGAGTTTGCGCTGCTGGTGAAGGCGGACAAGCTCGCCGCCCGGGCACCGGAGCGGGAGCGCCTCACCATCAAGTACAGGCGCCACCTGTTCGATTACCCGGTGCGAGCGGCGGTTGCCGAGTCGCTGACGCTGCGGTTCCCCAACGAGCCGGACGGCCACCTCGCCATGGCGACCCTGCGCTTCAACGCTGGCGATTTTGCCGGGGCGCGTACATACGCGCGACGTGTCATCGCCATGGACTCCCTCAGCCTACAGGGGAAGACGCCGGTCTGTCGCGCCTGCGACGCTTTCGAAGTTCTGCTCCGCTCCTACGCCGCCAGCGGCATCGACTCCTTTCCGGCTGTTGAGCGTACCGCGCGCGAGTGGATTCAACGCCAACCGACGTCCTACTTGGCATGGCACATGCTCGCGGTTGCCTTGAGTTGGCGCGGGCGAACTGATGAGGCATTAGAGGCGCTGCAAAAGGAAACGCAGGTTCTGCCAACACAAATGGCCGAAGTGATGTTTGCGAGCGCCGTAATCAAAGGGGAGAACTATCCCGAGGCCGAGCGACTTCTGCGCGACCGGCTGCGATTCGACGAGCATGACGGGGAAACGACCTTCTGGCTGGTGATCACGTTGCGCAATCTGGGTCGCATCAGCGAGGCGCTCACGTTGGTCCGGAAGGCGGCGCAATTCGCGGAGGCGGAGGCCTCGGTCATGTCGGCTCAACTCGAGGCAGAGCTGCTCTTCGAGCAGGGACGCTTTCGCGAGTCAGGACGTCGCTTCGAGGCGCTATTGCGTGTTGGTCCCAACTTTCCGTCTGATCCGGGATACGCCGCGCACCGGGTGAGCTGGGCGGGCGTGGGCGCGGCGAGCGCCTGGGCGGCGGCGGGAGATACCCAACGATTGCCGGTGCTGGCAGACACCATCGATCGCGTCGCGCGTCTCAGTTCCTGGGGAGGTGACTGGCTCCTCCCCCATCACGTGCGAGGCCTTCTCCGGCAGGCGCGAGGTGAGCCGGCGCGCGCCGCCGAGGAATTTCGCGCCGCCATGTACTCCCCCACGCGTGGCTACACCCGCACCAACCTCGAGCTGGCTCGTGCGCTAATATCGCTCGGCAGACCTCACGATGCCATTCGGATCCTCCGTGAGGTGTTAGGCGGATCGTTGGTCAATGTGGTTACCAACCTCACGCGCACCGAAGTGCACGACTTGCTTGCGCGTGGATTCGAGGCGGCGGGGCAGCGTGATAGCGCGATGGTCCATTACCGCAAGGTGGCCGAGGCGTGGAGGAATGGAGACGCGCCGTATCGGGCGCGGGCCGAAGCCGCCCGACGCAAGCTCAGGAGGCTCGAGCGGTAATCAAGGGGACAGTCCAGCCCAACCCACGACCAGTGAAGATCACCGTCACAGGTCACAAGTCACTTCGTCCAGATGAGCACCACGCCGCAAGTGGAAGTAAGCATCGGGAACTCAGGAGGAGCACCGACGGCACGAGGATAGACCTCGATGCCGGCGACAGAACCTGGATTCACCAGCGAGTTCACCTGCGTGTCTTCCAGTTCGCCGTTCTGATTCCTCCTCGTCGAAGAAGGCTGAATCCGCATTCCGTCCAGGTACACCGAGAGGATACAGCCACTTCGATCTTCGATCCGCATGTTCCGAGGTACGAGCAGATTGCGCCATCCCATTTCTTTACTGTAGGTCTGCTCGACATTACTCGGCCTGGTGCGCAGCGACGGAAACTGCTCAACCGCGTCCGTCACCTTCACCGGATTGCGGAGCAACAGATCCTCAGGGGTGAGGAAGTAACCATGATTGATCCCGCGCTCGGCATCCCGCATTCGCCGGTAAAACCCTCGCAAGTCCAGGGAAACGAAAGCCGCCGATCCGGTCACGCGTCGCTCCGGTAGTACCGCCGCAATCGCTGTCATACGCACCCTGATCGCCGTATCGGGCATGGCGGTCAGCTTCACTTCCGCAGGATCGTAGCCAATCCGTCTGATCAGGAGCGAGAAGCTTCCCGAGGCGGTTATAGAAAGGTTGAAGCGACCTGAATCATCTGAGACCGCCGTTGATCTGCACATTGGCATAGGAGATCGGTGCGCCCTCCATGTCGCTCACCCGGCCGCGAAGGACGCGGTCGGACGGATTGGCTTCCGGCAACGGCGTCGCTTCCGAGACCAGCCGGAAATCGCGCCTCACCACGGTACCGCGCGCCAACACGACGGCCGCCGAGTCGTCGCGGAATCCCGGAGCACGAATCGTGAAGGTGAGGGTGGTTCCCGGCGTCCCAGCCAGCCGGAATTCGCCAAGGCTGTCGCTGCGAAGGGAGTACCCAACGCTGACGATCGTGATGGTGGCTCCGCGAACAGGAACGCCCGAATCAGTGAGAATCCGCCCGCGTAACTCGCTCGCCTGCGCCCCGATCTCGTCGATGGCGGTGACCGATGTCAACATTATGATCTGCAGCGCAAGCCGCGGTGCCGAGTCACGATTCATGATTCACGATTCACGCGTCACGATGAAGGTTTCCCGATCCCCCGTCCCAGACTCCGTGCCGGATTGACTGAGCACTCGGGCCGCGCAGCTCCCTCGATTGGCTGAACGCGGTGATAGGCGTTACCAGCAGGACGGTCACCAGAGGCAGCGCGGCGGAAGCTCCGGGCGCTCCAGCGGTAGGCATCGGCTCCCGGGCGATCAAACCGACGCGGACTGAATGAGCATCGGCTTGGCGAGTGTTGTCGAAGAGCGTCTCGCTCAGCCATCTCCATCGCGCACCTCGACCCAGCCGTACATCAGCGCCTCCAGGCGGGAACGCTGTCCCACGAGTTCGGCGGTGGTTGGGTGAGCCGGATCGGAAACGATCCGTCGGCGTTCATGATGTAGATCCCCGATCGATCCTCTCGAGACGCCGCCAGCGAGAAAGCGATCTGCCGGCCATCGGGCGACCACACCGGTCCAGAGCTCCCACCGCCGAAGAGTTGGTTTGTCAGACGGCGGAGGTTTCGTCCGTCTACATCCACGACGTACACCTCGAGATCTTTGTCGTCACGATCGCTGAAGAAGGCGAGTCGAGCGCCGTCGGGCGACCAGCTCGGCCCCGCATCGTACGCAGGGCTTTGCGTCACGTTGATCAACCCGCTTCCGTCCGAGTTGACAATGAAGATGTCGCTGTTTCCGACGCCCCCGTCCGAGAATGCGAGACGCGTGCCATCGGGTGACCAGACCGGTGTCCGGTAGGCCCCATCCGTCCTGGTCAGGCGCGTGGTCTCGCCGCCGCCGGCGTCGATGAGATAAATATGGCTGTTATCGGAACGCATCGGCCGCTGAACGTAGGCAATCCGCGCTCCGTCGGGCGACCAGCTTGGCGACCGGCTCAGCCCATCCACCGTCAGCGCTCGCCAGGGCGAATCGGCCGTTGCCGCTGCACGAAGTATGTACAGGTTGCTGGTGTAGTCGAACCAGTGGTTGATGTCGTCGTTGAAGACATCCCCGATCACCTCGACGGCGAGCAGCGTACCGTCAGGCGACCACGCGGGCGCAGCAATCGCCGTAAACTGGGTGGCGCGTGGGAGAGAGCGTATCGTCCGATCAGCGACCGAGTATGATAGCACGTCGGCGGTCAAGCGATCTCCTGCGTAGGACATGCGCGCAAATGCGATGGCGCCGACGGCGTCGCTAACCGACACCGTCGCCGTCGCGCTCAACGTGCCAACGGTGGCGGTCACTGTCGTGGCGCCGGCTGAGAGCGCAGTAACGATGCCGTCGCTCTTGCCCACGCTCGCGATGGCGGGATCGGCTGACGACCACTCGAACGCTGCCATTATCGTCCGGCCCTTGGCATCGAAAGCCTGCGCGGTCAGGCGGTCGACCCAACCGACGAGGAGGCCCAAAGCGGAGGTTGAGATGGAAAGCCTCGCGGGACCGGCCGGCAGTACCGACACTGTTACAGTTGCGCTGCGAGTTCCTGCGGTGGCAGTCACTCCTGTCGTGCCGGCAGAGATCGCGGTAACGATGCCGTCGCTCTTGCCGACGCTCGCAATGTCGGGATTTGCCGACGACCACTGGACCGAGGCGTTTGTGGTCCGACCCCTGGCATCGTAGGCCTGTGCGGTGAGCCGCTCGATATCGCCGACGACGAGGCTCAACCCAGGCGGTGAGATGGAGACACGGACAGCAGCGGCAGTGGGTTCCGCTGGGTTCCCTCCATGGCAAGCCATGAGGAGAGTGATCGCTCCAATGACAGACAGTGGAACGCCCTGCACGTCCCAGGCGCGACGAAGGCAACACGACATGACAGACCTCTCTTGGGCTGTCGCTGGACGGAGCCAAGCCTCATTTGAGGCGATGTTGGCCAAGCGCCCAGGCGGTTCTGACCGAGGGAGCGGATAATTGCACGCCCGGGTTACGCCAGCGTTCTCGGAGCGTTATTTCGCCGAGAACGGTGGAGCAAGTACCACGAGAGATTGAAGAAACCAGGAGTGGGGATGGAATCGATGAAGCGCGTCCTCCGGTACCTCGCTTCGGCGCGCGTCGCTCGACTCGGCACCCCGCCAGATGAGAAGGGAGCGCTCAGCAAGGTGCATTCCGCGCCGGGCTCGTCATCAGACGGTTGCGCCCGGTAGAATCGGAACGGCCCTTCGCATGGGCGCCTAACGGTGCTTGCTGCTGCCGAGCGGGCTGCGGAAGGCTCGCTGCGTTCGCAACGATCGGACCCGCTCGCAGCAGAAGCTGGCGATAGCGGCGTTCCGCAAGCAGTTTGAGTAGAGTCACACCGCTCGACGAACTTCTGGAACTGTTCCGCCTGAGCGTATGGATCTCGCGAAGGTCACGGCTTCGGTTCGTGACGCAGTACGTCGTCTGTCGCAACCGCGAGCCGATTCACAAAGGTGTCAACAGGCTCGTCTGCATTGCGTCGCGGCAGTGCGAAATGCGGATCATCGGGCGCCGTCGTTCGACCGCCGGGGCCTTCGTCAACCATCAAGTCCCCGCCGCGCGACCTCACCGCCACCTCGAATCGCTCCACGGCCTCCTGGATTCGGACAAGATCTCCCGGGCTTTCATTTCCGCTCAGCGAGATGCCGAGCCCGGCGAGCCTGTTTGTCACTTCACCTGCTACGCGCTTCAGATCTTCGTTCCTGGTCCGTTCGACGTTTGGGTCTGGCATCGTCCGCTCCCCTCTGATACGAGTATGCGGTTTGTACCCGCAGAGGGTCAGGCTGATTCGCGATCGAGTTGGGTAACGAGCAGGGTCGAGCCTCGACCCTCAAGCCTCGCTTCACCCCGACCTGGCTCGGTTCGTCAATTTCGTGCTAGCCACGTCTTGGCTTACGAACTACGTCACAGCCTTGGCCTCGCGGTTGAGAAAGATTGCGAACAAGGTGTATTCGTCGAGGGCGACGAGATAGGGTCGAGGCTCGAGGCTCGAGGGAAGGGAAGAGGCTGAGCTCTGAGGGGAGAACGACCAGTACTATGATCAGGCCGATTACCGGCGATCAATGCCGCGGTCACGTTCCTCGAGCCGATGCCGGTGGCGTTGATCGTGGCGCTGTTGTCGGCCGGTGTGCTCAGCCGGCGCCGGAAGGGCGAGGAAGAAGACGTCGGATTGGCATCAGCTCGCGTCCTGACGTGAGCAGTGGAGCCGGGTATGAACGTTAGGCCGGCCGGAGGTGAGGACATCGCTGTGCTGTCCGAGATCTGGCATGAAGGCTGGCACGATGCACACGCGCGGTTGATGCCCAAGGAGCTCACGGAGATTCGCACGCTCGAGAATTTCCGTGAGCGTCTTCCGGCCATGCTGCCGGACACCAGCGTCGCTGGGTCTTCAGGCGGGCCAGTGGGGTTCTGCGTACTGAAGGACGACGAGTTGTATCAACTGTATGTCGCGAGGCAGGCACGCGGATCGGGTGTCGCGCAGGCACTCGTGACCGATGCGGAGAGTCGACTCGCTGCGAAAGGTGTTTCGGTCGCCTGGCTGGCGTGCGCGATAGGCAACGACCGCGCCGCGCGATTCTACGAGAAATGCGGCTGGAATCGCGCGGGGACCTGGTTGTACCGCGCCGAGACGTCGAAGGGACCGTTTGAGATGGACGTCTGGCGCTATGAGAAACGCCTTGACTCTCCGGCGCCAGGCTAGAAACCCAGGTACAGCACCGGTGCAGCCGCCGCCAGCATACCGGCGATCTGCAGGGTCAGGATGAGCGCTGCCTGACGCGGGTGCGTCGGAAGCCAATTCACCGCGAACACACCGATCAGTGGCAATTGCGCGACCATCAAAAGTTGCCAGATATGCGCGGAAGTTCCTTCGTCTGCTTCTCGCGCCGTTCCGAACCTGGCCACGTGCAGAAGGACTATGGCGAGCGCCGTCAACGACATAGCCAGCGGAAGGAACGCGCTCGGCCGCTTGAACATCGATGAAAACGTCACGACGTATCCCTGTGCGATGTTGCCCGTTACCCAAGTACTTTGCAGTATAAAGTAGGGACGAGGATAGCGCAACCGCCCCCAACCGGGCGACAGGCGACGACGACGTCGATCCGTGGCTCGATATGCTGACGAAGCGGCGTGCGACGCTACGTCACGACACAGCGCTCGATGAGCCCGCGCGCATCACGCGCCCCGCATCGGTGTACAGTGCAGCGCGAACCGGCTTGCCCTGTCCGACAAGGAGGAGAAATGACCACGCTGCGCGACATCATGACGAAAGAGGTTGTCACCATCGCTCCCGACGTCACGATCCGGGAAGCAATGAGTCTCCTCTCATCGCGTCACATCAGCGGGGCTCCGGTTGTCTCGGGCGACGAGATTGCTGGTGTGGTCAGCGCGACCGACCTGATGGCTTTCGCGGCCGAACAGCCCGGCGCTCCAGCGGAGCGAGAGTTCGCCGAGGATTCGGAAGAACTCCCTGCGGATGAGAACGAGGACGAGGATCCGGACGCGGCGCTCGAGCTGGAACCCAAGGGCAAATACTTTACGGAGCTCTGGGACGACGCCGGTGCCGACACAACAGTCCGGTTCTCGACCCCCGATGGGCCCGAATGGAACGTGCTCGATGAGCACACGGTGGAGGAAGTCATGACGCGCGCTCCTCTCCTGAGTCTGCCGGCCGACACCCCGGTCCCTGCTGCGGCAGAATTTCTGCGCACGCATGGAGTTCACCGCGTTCTGGTCATGGAAGATGGACGCCTTGCCGGCATCGCGACCGCCACCGATCTCGCGCTCGGCGCCGTGGCCGAGTTTACCGCGCAGGAGTCGCGTCGGGCCAACTGACGGTAGAGAATCCGCGCCGACTCGCGAAATCCGCGGGATTCAGCAGTTTGCGGATTCGGGCTTCACCGATTTGTTGGCTCGCGACATCTGAGACGCGGATGCGAACGACGACTGCGCCGCGCTTTGGTGCGCCCGGAGTTGACCGAGCCGTCAGCTACCCTTGCCGACTTCGCGCGATGGACACCACGCCCAGGACAATGAGGAGGAGCGAAGCCCCCAGTGTCAGCACGATTCCGGTAGGGGTGGGACTGTTGAAAAACATCACCGTGAGCGCGAAGTAGCCAAACGGCAGTACAACCCCCATCAGGATCATCTCAACGCCGGCGTATACGTTTGCTCTCCGCCGATTCCTTGCCCGCTGCTCCACGCTGAGTCGGGGCGGGTCATAGCGAAGGACCTGCAGCCAGGCGACATTCGGGAAACGTCGCGCGATGGCTGACGCCCCGAAGATCACGGCGAAGATTCCAACGAGGATGAACTGAATGGTTCGATACATGGGCGAATCACCATCCGGGTTTCACCTGAGCCGAACAACATCCGCCGCCCGCCTTTCGATCACTCTGGACTGATTCAAGCAATGCGACGCAACGCACTGGCGGTCCTTGCGGGATTCATCGTGGGCACCGTGCTCTATCAGGTCGGGGCGGCGCTGGCTTTTGTCGTTCTGTACGGCATTCCGCTCGGTGCAACACCAGGGGAGCCCGGAGTTGCCTACTACTCCCTGAACCTGGGCTTCGCCACGCTGGCCGCCGTTCTTGCAGGATCGACCGCCACGCGCGTCGCCAAAGACGGCGCTCGCGTCGCAGCCGGTATAGTGGGTTTCCTGCTTGCACTTCTGGCGCTCTGGGGCTTCACGAAACCGACCTCAAACTGGCCGGCGTGGTATGCGCCCGTGCTCGCCGTGGTCGCCATAGTGGGCACGCTGACCGGCGCGCGCTTGAAACGGTGATCGCTTCGGCCTTCAGTCGAGCCGCATCGCGACGACGGGACTGACGCGCGTCGCACTCCGCGCCGGCAACCAGCTCGCGAGGACGCTCACCAGGATGAACACCAGCGCCGTGCCGACGAAACTGATCGGGTCTGTCGCGCTCATCCCCGCCACCAGGAAGGTGCTCAGCGGCGCCGTCACGAACGCCGAGATCCCGAGCCCGAGTGCCAGGCCAACCCCGACAAGCGCCGCCGCATCGCGGACGACCAGTCGCAGGATGCCGTTGCGTGTTGCACCTAACGCGGTGCGAATCGCGATCTCCCCAACCCGCCGGCTCACGGTGTAGGAAACGAGCGCGTATAGTCCGAACGCCGCCAGGATCAGGCCAAGAGCGCCGAGACTCCCCAGCACCACCGCGCCGATCCGGCTCGGCAACAGCGCAAACTTTAGCGCCGATTGCATTGGCTCAACGGCGACTGACACCGACCGATCCAGCGCACCCAGCGACTTCTGCACCGGCACGGTGAACGCCGATGCCTCGCCACGGGTTCGCGCCACCACAAACGCGACCCCGAGCCCCTCGGCATGCTGGCGAAGCGGCAGGTAAATCGCCGCCCGCTGATCCTCACCGAGCGTCTGGTGCTTGCTGTTCGCCACCATGCCCACAATGTCGTACATCAGGCCGTCGGGTTCGAGTCGGAGCCGGCTGCCCACCGGACTCCGGCCGCCAAAATACCGTCGGGAGAACTCGGCGTTGACGATGGCCACCGACGGCGCTCCCGGGGCATCGGAGCGCTCGAACTCGCGCCCCCCGAGCAGTCGGATACCTAACGTCGAGAAGTAACCCGGCCCGACCATGCTTTGCGAATACTCAACGTGCTGTGTTTCCGCGGCGTCATCGATGCGCGCCGTTCGCCCGCTGGTTGACCCGGCATGCACCGTGAGCGGTACGGCACTGGAAAACGCCGCTTGCTCGATTCCCGGCAGTGCCGCCACACGCTCGACCGCGCGCTGCAGCAATTCGACCTGTTCGCCGTCCGGCTGTCCGCGCACAAAACCGATCTGTGCCGTCAGCGCGCGCTGAACCTCGAAACCGGGGTCCGTGACATTCGAGCGCACGAGGTTCCGGACGAACAGGAACGCCGTCACCAGCAGGACCGTCGACACGGTGACCTGGCTGGTGAGCAACACACCACGCGCCGTGATCCGGCGAGAGGCGTAAAACGGCTCCTCACGCTTGAGCGCCGGAACAAGCACCAGCCGGGTCGCGTTGATCGCGGGCAGGACGCCACACAGCAGGATCGTCAGGAACACGAGCCCGATGGCCGCCATGAACAGCGACAGATCGGGCGCGAGCTGAAGCTCAATGGGAATGGGGATCGGCAGCGCGACGCTGTTCATGAGTTTCATGAATGCGAGGCTCAAGGCCATCCCGGCCGCGGTGCCGATGAGCGCGAGCCAGAACCCCTCGACGAGGAACTGCTGCACCAGTCGCGAGCGTGTACCCCCGAGAGCCAGGCGAATCGCGATCTCCTGGCGCCGGCGCGTTCCGCGCGCGATGAGCAATCCGGCCACGTTGGCGCAGGCGATCAACAGCACCATGAGCGCGACCAGCGAGAGCAGTACGAAGAATCCGCCCACAACCTTGAACGCCTTCGGGCTGCCCAGAGTCCCGATCTTTGAGAACTCCTGGACGCCGGCGTACAAGGTGTCACCGGCGAGACGACCGAGGCGCCGATCGGCCGCGTCGACAGCCGCACGACCCTGGGCGAGAGTCTGGCCCGGCTTCATTCTTCCCAGCAGTTGCACGACCCGCGTGTCAGGCGAGAGCAAGTCGGGGACAAGCCTCGTATTCACCGGTGCATACAGGCTCGGCGAAATGCCGAAACCGGCCACGCTGCGCAGTTGCGGCGCGAGCACGCCGAGTATCGTGTACGACTCGCCGTTGAGCAGGAGCGGACGTCCGATGACCGCCGAGTCACCCGCCAACTTCGTTTGCCAGAAGGCGTGCGTGATGACAACCAGGTGGGGATCGTCCTCGGCACGCGCCTCGGCCGCCGTGAAACCGCGCCCGAGAACGACCGGGACGCCGCTGACATCGAAGAAGTTGGCGGTGACGATCATCGGCATGGTCGACGACACGACATCCCCGTCCTGCCAATTGACTTCCTTTTCTATTGAATAGCCGGCGATGGCGGCGAGGGCCTGGCTCTCGTTGAGGTCGAACCAACGCTGATAACTGGCGTGGCTGCCATGGCTCACCCGCATCTGCACCAGTTCCTCGGGTCGGCGCGCGTCGGGCGGAGCAAACATGAACTCGCGCGCCAGGCTGAACACCGCGAGGTTGCCGCCGGCGCCGAGCGCAATCGAGATCGTCGCCGCGATGAGCAGCATTGGCTCGCGCAGCAGTCCGCGGAGCGTGTATCGCAGGTCGCGCATCAGATTCTCGATAACGGCCGTGCCGCGTGCGTCGCGCGACTCCTCCCGCACACGTTCCACGCCGCCGAACGTGCTGACCGCAATGCGGGTGGCTTCGTCGCGCGTCACGCCTCGAGCGACATATTCCTCGACCTGTTGTTCAAGATGCGCGCGCAGTTCGCGATCGAGGTCCGCGTCAGCAGTGCCGCGCCGGAAGAGCGAACGAAGGCGGTGCCGGATGACGTCGAGCCAGCGCAGCGACATCGTCAGGCGTGACGCAGGGTGAGTTGGATCGCGGCCGACAGTCGCTCCCACTGGGAGAGTTCGGCCTGCAGATGCGCGCGGCCCGCCTTCGTGAGCGTATAGAACTTTGCCTCACGCCCGGTTTCGTTGACGCGCCACTCGGCCTTGATCAGGCCCTGGTTCTCGAGTCGATGGAGCGCGGGGTAGAGCGAGCCTTGCTTGATCTGAAGCACGTCCCCGGAGACTGCCTGGATGCGCTTGGCGATCGCCCAGCCGTGTCGCGGCTCGGTGGCGATGGACTTGAGGATCAGCACGTCGAGCGTGCCCTGAATGAGGTCCGATGGTCGCATACCAAGATGATCTACAATGATAGGATGATTATCTACAACGGAACAGCGGGCGTCAAGCGGAAGAATTCCAGTCTTTGTAGGCCTCTCGCCCGGTGTAAGATTGAGCCCATGGGACCCCGGGAACGAGCCGTCCGCCGCCTGTTATTGGTCTGCGCGGCAATGCTGCTCTCAGGCGATGCAGCGGCCGCGCAGAAAACGGTGATTCGCGCCGGCCGGCTGCTCGATGTGACGACGGGTAACGTCCTGCGCGATCAGTTCATCGTGATCGAGAACGGACGCATACGTTCGGTCGGCCCTTTAGTAGCGACGCCCGCGGGTGACAGTATCGTCGACCTTTCGGTGTACACGGTGCTGCCCGGCCTGATCGATGCCCACGTCCACCTCGCGATCGGCGGAGCCGTCAGGCAGAATGCCGCCGCAATTCTCGCCGCCGGCTTCACGACGGTCGTCGACCTCGGCGCCCGCACCACTCGCCTGCTGAGTCTGCGCGACTCCATCAACGCCGGGCACATCCCGGGACCGCGTGTTCTGGCGGCGGGAATCTGGATCGGCAGGAAGGACGGTGTCTGCGAGTTCGGCGGCATCGGCATCGCCGACGGCGCGGAGGGGTTCCGCGAGCGCGTTCGCGTGAACGTTCAGGCCGGCGCCGACGTGATCAAGGCGTGTGTCTCCGGATGGCCGGCGGAAGCGTATGCGCAACCGGATCGCTACGAACTGCCGGACAGTGTGCTCGCCGCACTAGTCGACGAATCTCGCCGGCTCGGCCGGAAGGTGATCGCTCACGCTATCAGTCTTGGCGGCGTGCAGGCGGCACTGCGCGCCGGTGTGCACGGACTCGCGCACGCGGCGTATCTCGACTCCGCGACAGCGGTCATGATGCGAACGCGCGGGATGTTCCTCATTCCAACGCTTGCCTCGCTCACCGCAGACACGAGTCCCGCGTCGCGCGTGCTCATCGAATCCACTCGTCTGGCCCATCGCGCTGGTGTCCAGTTCGTATTCGGGACAGACGGCGGCGTGCTTCCGCACGGTGAGAACGCGAAAGAATTTTCCGCCCTCGCTCTCGCCGGCGTGAGCTCGCTCGACGCAATTCGCTCGGCGACGATCAACGCCGCGAAAGCGTTCGGTCTCGCCGACTCGCTGGGGACGCTTGCGCCAGGAATGATCGCCGACATCATCGCAGTGAACGGAGACCCACTGAGCGATGTGACAGCACTGCAACGCGTTCGCTTCCTGATGAGCCGCGGCCGCGTCGTGAGCATGAGAGACTAGCTCGAGGACCTCGCCGACCTGGCGCGCTTAACTCCGCGCAAAAGCGCGAAGCAATGTGAAGTCGCCTGCGTCCGCGGCCCTCAGTGCGGAGATATAAGCAGAACGCGCCCCACCGACCGCTTTCAGGTCACTCCCGCCCCACGAGAACGGCGGACGTTGCCACTGTCGAAGGAGCAGGTCAGTCGCGAGTCGCGCGTGCCGGCCGTTCCCGTTCGGCCACGGGTGAATGTGCACCATCTGATGGTGAAAGCGCATCGCGAGGTCATCGAGTGCTTCCGGCGTTCTCGCGCTGCGCTCATGCTGCTCGGCGATATTGTCGACCAAGTCCAGCATGAGTTGTGGCACCGCGGTCCAGGGATACGGCGAAACGTTCTTGTCACTTCGGCGAAACGTGCCGGCCCATTTCCAGGTGTCGCCGAACATGCGTCGATGGAGCTGCTGCAAGAAAGGGACGTCAAGCACCTCGGACCGACGCCGATGGACAAGCCAGTCTTGCACCTGAGCGATGTTAAGGGCCTCCCACTGGTTGAGCTCGGCTCTCGTTAGGATGTGGCCCGGTAGGAGTCCGTCACGCTCGTCGTCCTCGAGCGGAGTATTCCCCGGGTCTCCACGCTCCGAACCGGTCAAGGCTAGTCCCAAAGCCGAGCGAGGCGCGTGGTCAACCACGCCTCGCGTGCTCGCGTCCGTGCCAGGGCTTCCTCGACACCTTCGGCCTGCGCCTCGAGGCGCATGGTGTGAATGATGTCGTTTTGTTCGGATCGCGCCTTTTCATCTGCCTGACGCTGAACGCTTTCTTCGAGTGAAGACGTTGGTACGAGCACAGTTCGCAGTTCGCAGTTGAGCGCGGCCGCCGCCTTCTGGAGCTTGGCGACCGTAATCGTTCCTTCCAGCTCTCGCCGTTCCAGGTCGAGCACCGACTGATCGGAAATCCCCATCCGGGCCCCCAATTGTGGGGCAGTCATTCCAAGAGCCTGCCGAATCGTGCGAATCCATCCTACCGATGGCCGACTGAGTGAAGGCGTATCTTTAAGCTGCGCATCGAGTTGGCTCCGCTGGAGGGCTAGCAGGGCGGGGGAAAGGGTCTTGGGAGGCATCTATTGGCAGTCTAAACACCGGGTATATGGAGATAATAACCAGTATATACACTGGTTATACTGCAGTCAAGACCAGTCTATAGACTGGCTATCGCGCTGCAACGAGTGCTGGCAGAGAGGTCATGCGACGGCGATAGTCCCCTCACTTCGGGGCACAACCAGGGGCGAAACGTGGATGGCCGAACAACTCAAGACGTTCTTCTCACCGTCTCTCGTGCGTCGACTCGCCAGCGACATCGCCCGCGTTCATGCCGAGTTCGCCACACGGGCCTTCATTAGAGACGCGACCAACGGTCTCGGGGACCTCGAGCTCCTGGATCGCGGGAAACACATCGCGCACGCGCTCGCGCGGTACCTGCCAGCTGACTATCCCAAAGCGATCGCGGTGTTGCTTCGCTCGTTAGGACCCGAACACGCCAGCGATGAACTCATTGGCGTTGGTATGGCGCCGTTTTTCTATCTCCCCCACACGACCTTCGTCGCCGAACGGGGGTTGGATCACTTCGAGTTGTCGATGCGCGCGCAATACGAGCTCACCAAGCGCTTCAGCGCGGAATCCAGCATCCGGCCATTCATCGCCAGGGATCCCGACCGAACGTTGAAAAGGCTCCGCGAATGGACAGCCGATTCAAACGCTCACGAAGAATGTGCGTTTTGTGCCGAGGCGGGTGGCGATCGGCGGCCGCCTTTCCGTGCGTTTCGTTTTGCGCAGCAAGTCGCGAGCGCCGCAGGACCTCCTCGTTGACCTCGCAGTCCATTACGTCAAGGCAAGCGGTAAATCGGCAAGAAAGGTGTTCAAGCTGAAACGAGTGTCGTTGCCGGCGCGCGGTCAGGTCGAGTTGCGGACAACAATCTCGCTCGCGGTCCACACCACGCGGAAGCCACGTCCCGGCGTCCACGCAGTCGACGTCCTTGTGAACGGCGAAACATTGCGCGCCGGATCGTTCGTCGTCAGCGCGCGTCCTATCCCAAGTCGCTGACGGCTACTCTCCATGCAGGACGACCGTCTCACATATCCCGACGACGACTTGACGTGTCCGAGGGCGACCTGAGATTAGGACGTACTCGAGCGAGGGTCGCACACGATGCTGATTCATTCGCGCCCCAGATGGTGGGCCGTTCTGGCTTGCCACGTCAGCAGCACGGTCCTGTTCGCGTCCGCCACGCCGGTGATGGCACAGTCACAAGCGCGCTGGACGCTCAAGGAAACGCTCAGGATTGGCGGTGCTGAAGGAGGACCGACGTCCTTTGTCCGCACGAAATCGATCGAGGCGGATTCAAAGGGCCGCATCCTCGTCTACGATCAACAGTCGCAGGACATCAAGATGTTCGCGCCTGATGGGAAGTTTCTCCGCACGATCGGACGGCTGGGTTCGGGACCGGGCGAATTGAGAAATGCGGAAGGGATCGCCATCGATCGCAACGGGAGGATCTGGGTGCGCGATGCCGCGAATGCACGCTTCACGGTCTTCAACTCCGAGGGTGAGTTCGACAAGAACTGGACGATGAAGTTCTGCTGGTCGCAGGGAAACTGGCATCCGCAGGTGGAAGGCACGGGCCGCATCATCGACTTCGACTGTGTCGTGCCTCCCGGGGGCGGACGCGCGATGGGCTACGCGGTAGTCGCGTATCGTCCTGACCTGTCAGGAGTGGACACGCTCGGCACGCGGCCGGAGTGCGGCACTCGCGAATTGTCGGACGCGGCAGCGTGGGTCCAGCGCAGCGAAAAGATGACGCGATTCATCGGAATTCCCTTCTCGCCGTTCCCAGTCAGCGTGCTCGGGCCTAACGGCGAAACCTGGTGCGCGCCCAACTCGTCGCGTTATGAAATCATGCGGGTTGTCGCCGGCGCGAGGGATACGGTGCGAATCGCACGCACGGTCGCTACGGTGCCTGTCACCAAGACAGAGCGGGATTCCATCATCGCAAAGTTTGACGAGAAGGGACCATCGGGACTGGATTTCGATCGCCTTCCACGGACCAAACCCGCCATAGAGCGGATTTCGGTCGACGACCAGGGGCGACCGTGGGTTCGGCGAACGAACGCGCAGGGGGTCATCGAGTTCGATGTCTATAGCAGCAGTGGCCAGCCGGTCGCGACGGTCATGCTCGGCAAGTACCGTACTTGGCCCCCGTTTGTTGTACGCGGCGACAACGCCTACATGGTCGTGCTCGACGACGACGACGTTCAGCACGTCGTGCGCTTCCTCATCGAGCGTCGGTGAACGCACTTGCTGGGTACACAGAACGTCGCGCGCGGGAACTCGGTGAGAGGATTGCGGCACCGAACGTCTTGACCCGGCCTTCGGCACCCAGAGATTAGGGCATCCTTGATCCTTGGACCGTCGTGACCACGGCACATCGCCTGACAACCGCGCTCGTCGGCCGCTACCGCATCGAGCGCGAGCTTGGTCAGGGCGGGATGGCCACGGTCTATCTCGCGGCGGACCTGCGTCACGACCGTAACGTCGCGCTCAAGGTCATGCGGCCGGAACTCCTGGCCGTGATCGGCGCCGAGCGGTTCCTGGCCGAGATCAAGACCACGG
>CAZSNV010000050.1:0-21843 GCA_964608035.1 uncultured Gemmatimonadaceae bacterium
GCTCAGGTGGAACAGCTTTGCCTCTTGACAAACAACTCGTTAGGAGTGTTAGGCGCTGCGCCGCTTCCGACGAGGGCCAGATTCGCGAATGACCTTGCGTAGCGCTTCATTCGCCGCCTCCGCAGATGGATAGACGGCCGCGACGTCCGGGGCCAGCGTGACTACGACGCTCCCATGGGAGTAGCGTCCAGCGTACTTGCCACGGACCCCCGCACTGAAGTCGTACTCCGGGAGCATGCTGTCGCGATCGGCAGCCGACTTCCGTGCCTTGGCGGCGCTACGCTTCTTCTTCGTAGGCATGACGTTCCCGGCGCGTCGCCGGGCGGGCATTGATGATTCGAATCTGGTCGCCTTCTTCGGCATGCGCAACCACAAGGAGACCACCACGGTGGGACCGACCGACCAAGAGGTACCGGGACTCGGCAGCTGCGTGCGCGAGGTCACGAACCGTGAGGGAGAGTGGATCGGCGAAGGCCGTGCGTGCCTCGCTAAACGACACGCCGTGCTTCCGGCGGTTCGCAGCGTCCTTTCGTGGGTCCCACGTAAAGCCAAGATCCATGCACCGGTGATTTACGCGGGACTGTCACGCATGCGCCTAACGTATAGCCGATAACCTGCGGGCGCCTAAGGCGACCGGCAGGTTCATCGGCAGGTTAGACGGCACCTCGCTACTCCAGTCAGTCCAGGAACCGGTTGAGCGCCGTAGCTCGCCAGGGTGACCCCCACGAGAGCCCGCACAGGCTCGTGAGCTATGGGGAGACGGTCACACGCATGAACGTCGCAGGAATTGAAGTGCTGCCGTGGCCGCCCTTGTTTTGAGCTTTCGCCAGTTCCACGAGTTGGCCCAGGAGCTCTTCGACCTTTCCGCTTTTGTCAGCTGCCTCGAAAGCGTTCATGGTTGGGCCATAGAACCGTCTGAACAGATCGATGAATTCTGTGGGGCCAACCTCGGGCGACACAAAGGAGTAGGTGTCCTTGAGCATCGAGATCTTCTCCTTGGGCACTCCCGCCTGACCAAAGCGTTCGATGATGTGACTCTCCACACCCCAGGTCATCGGACTGACGAAACCTTCCGGCGGTGGAGGCGTAAACGATGAGCTGATCTTCAGAAGCTGCGAGACGAAGGACGTCGGATCGTTCGGGATCCAATTGCCCATCACGATCCGACCACCTGGCTTCGTGACCCGGACCAACTCTCTGGCTACGTCGAAGGGCTTGGGAGCAAACATGGCCCCAAAGACCGAGAGAGTCAGATCAAAGGAGTGGTCGCTGATCCCTTCCAGGTTGCACGCATCTCCTTCCTGGAATTTCAGTCGGTGGAGACCCGCCTCCGCAGCCCGCTTGTTTCCGGCGTCGACGAGGTTCTTCGCAATGTCGATCCCCACGACTTCGGCCCCCAGGCGGGCGAGAGGGAGCGCCGTGGTGCCATCTCCGCAGCCGACATCGAGAATCCGCATCGGCGTCGTGATCCCGAGCGACGTCACGAGTACCTCTCCGGATTGACGCATGAATGTTGCGATCTTGGTGAAGTCGCCCTTCTCCCACAGCGCTTTGTTCGGATTCATCACTGCCCCCTTCGACGATATGGATACCAGGCGCGAGAACGCCTCGGCGCTCAGCCTCAGCTACGACGGGGAATCCTGAAACGAGATGCCGTCCGCGGCAAGCCTGGGTTTCTGCACAGACTCGGCCGCAGGATTGCGATAGTCGGAACGTCCAAGCGGCTGGGATTCATGTGTCCGTCTAACTTGTTTTTCTCCTTCTTGGACGCTACGACGCGAGCGGATACTCGGCAATACCACGCGGCATAACGCACTAATCGGTGCCCTGCACGTCCAACGGGCTCCGGACCCCACGGCCACCCCGATTCAGCACGTGCGTATAGATCATCGTCGTGCTCACGTCCGTGTGACCCAGTAATTCCTGGACGGTTCGGATGTCATAACCGTCCTCCAGCAAATGCGTCGCAAACGAGTGCCGCAACGTGTGACACGTCGCCAGCTTGGTCACGCCCGACGCGAGCACGGCCCGGCGAAACGCGCGCTGCACTACCGTCTCGTGCATATGATGCCGGCGCACAATCCTCGTGCCGGACTCCACATACCGCCGCGACGCCGGGAACATCCACTGCCATCCGAAGTCCCGCGACCACGAAGGCGCTTTCCGAATCAACGCCTCGGGAAGCGCTACCTCACCGCTTCCAGTCGCCAGATCGCGCTCGTGCAACACTTTCACCCGCTCCAAATGCTTCCGCAAAGGCTCGGCCGCAACCGCCGGCAACATCGTCACCCGATCCTTCGAACCCTTGCCTCGACGTACGGTCACTTCGCGCCGATCCAGGTCCACATCTTTCACTCGCAACGACAGACCCTCGTTCAAACGCAGCCCGGCGCCGTACAGTAGAAGTGACACAAGCCACGAGCCGCCGCTCAATTCCGCCAGAATTCGCCGCACTTCGCTGCGCGATAACACTACCGGTAGACGTCCTGGAACCCTCGCCCGCACGACGTTGCGGACGTCGTCGATCGGGATCCCGAGAACCTCTCGGTACAGGAACAGCAGCGCACTCATCGCCTGCGCCTGCGTAGCCCGCGAAACCCGACGCTCGTTCGCGAGGTGCGTCAGGTATCCAACCACCTCGCTCGCGCCAAGCTGGGCCGGATGCCGCAAGCCGTGATATCTGGCGTACCGGCGGACCCACGACAGATATGCCTGCTCTGTGCGCGGGCTGAGGTGCCGCGCGCGCATCAGACGCCGCGCTTTCGTCAGAAGCTTTTCGGGACGCGGAACGTGATCCTCCATACCACAACAGAAGCACCAGCCGCGACGACCCGCGTATCACCACGCCGCAGTACCCATCAATTCAACGCGCCGCTGCCAACCTTTGGATACATCGCGACAGGACTCGGCGCTGGCGTGGGCGCGGCACCCTGGGACGCCAGGATCAGACCGACGAAGGAGATTCGGGCGTTTTCGAATTTGGGTTGCCAGTACTGGCCCCGGGCCCTCGATGCTTGTTCCACGCAGGAGCGCGCACCCCTCACCGCCCACCGCGATCAGCCACCACCACCGGCGAAATCCTCACCCGCGCCCGATGCGCCGCTGCGTCGACCGAGATCTCCGTGATCTGAAACGGCAGCGGCGTCCCGTCCACCGCCTTTGCGCGCGAATGCTGACCCGACCGGAACGTCGTTCGCGTTGGACCGAAGACATCACTGGCCGTGCCACGGTTCCCGCCCTGCAACTCGGTCTTGAACATCGCCGAGTCATCGTCGGCCTCGATGAGGCTCATGCGGTAGGGTGACTCCAGAGTCGGCGGGAAGAACGGCAGCGATTGCGCGACATGGTACATCAGCACGCCGTTCGCCGGAATCCTGCTATCTCCGGGCGCACTCTCGCGGTACTCGATCAGCAGATACTCATCGTCGGTCTTGATCGGCACCCGCAGCACGGTCCCGCCCCGTCCCAGCGGATGCAGGTCGTACGTCATGTCACGCGTGGGATCGACGAGCACCTGGTTGGCCCAGCCGAGCACCAACCGCGGCCACGCGCCTAACGTGTTGAACCGGTAGTCCAGCGTCGGGGCGCCGGTGCCACACCCCCACGCGCCGGCAGCCATCAGCTCCCAGCAGCCCGCGACCCAGCGGCGCTGTTGCCACACTTCCGATCCGCTCGTGCCACCCACGGCGTGATAGATGTCCGGGAGCCCGAAGAACAGGTGCCCCAATTCGTGCGCCAGCACGTGCGCGCCGGCATTCTGCCCGCCGCACCCCGTCGCCGACAGGAGCGTGTAGCCTCCGACCTCGATGACCCCACCCCTCGCTGCAGCGTCGGAGGTCTTGTACCGCTGGCCATTGATGCGCCACGCCGATCGCGCAAACGGATGCGGCCCCCGTCCGGTGCCGCCGTTGCAGAAGCGATTGAATTCCGAGTTGAGCACGGCGATGCCGCCGTCCACGACGCCGTCGTCATCTCCACTGTTCGGCAGTCCGTCGGGTCCATCGTTGTCGAAGCGGCCAAAATCAACCTCGTCCTCCACGCCAAGCAGCGCCTCGAAGACGTAGTCCTCCTGCGCCGTCGGCGTGTAGACGCCGGTACCCTGCATGGCCGCATCTACGGTCGTCTGCACCCACGGCGTCACCTGGCCCTTCAGCGTAAACGCGCCGCCCGACGCGAGCGAGAACGACTGGTTCACCACTCCACCGCCGGCGCCACCAAACAACTGCGCCTGCAGCTCGGCGGACGTCAGGGTCATCGGCGCGCCGTCACGGAAGCGCGCCGGAATGACGAGGAGTCGCGACGTTCCAAAGTGCCGGACCCCCCGCGCGCTCACCACGTAGGGGTAACGATCGATGTCGAAGTCGGGGGTCGGAGCGGTCGGGGATTCGCAAGCCAGAGCCAGCACTAATAATCCCGCTAACCATCGGCCGTGACGGTGTGACACTCGAGTGGATGGGAGATGGGAGATGTGAGATGGGCGATGACAATTGGCTCGGTGTACCGCTATCCCCCGTCAAAGTGCCGGATCGGGAGTCTCGTCCGGCTGAATGACGCCCAATCTTCGGACATCCGGCACACGCCACGCAACAAAGGCGACAGTCAACAGCGTCATCGTCCCGCCAAACAGGGCCGAAGGGACGGCGCCCATGAGCCGAGCCGCCACGCCGCTCTCGAAATACCCCAGCTCATTCGAGCTGCCGATGAAGATGGCGTTCACCGACGACACGCGTCCCAGCATCTCGGGCGGCACGCGCACCTGGATCAGCGCCGAACGGATCACGGCGCTGGCATTGTCCGCCGCGCCGCTGATTGCCAGAAGCACCACCGACAGGGCGAATGACCGCGACAGCGCGAACGCGAGGATACACAGGCCGAAAATCGTGACCGCCGCCAGCAGCACCGGGCCGGCATGCCGGAAGGGACGACGATGCGCGATCACGAACGCCATCACCACGGCCCCAGCGCCGGGCGCCGCCTGGAGCGCGCCGAATCCGTCGGCGCCAACCTTCAGGATGTCGGATGCGAAGATGGGCAGAATGGCGACGACGCCGCCGAAGAAGACCGCGAGCAGATCGAGCGTCAACGCGCCGAGGATCACGCGCTGTCTCCTGACATACCGGAGCCCTTCGACGAGGTTCTTCATGACCGATGCCGTGCCGCCCACAAGCGCGGTCGGCCGGTGCCTGATCAGAACCATGGCGACCAGCGCCACGACACCGAACACCAGGTTGATGCCCAGTGTCCACTGGGCGCCGAAGGTCGCGAACAGGACGCCGCCTAACGCCGGACCCGCGACGGTCCCGGCCTGCCAGGTGGAACTGCGCCACGTGGCAGCGTTCTGGTACAACTCGCGCGGCACGACTTCGGCGACCAGCGCGCTGCGCGCGACCTGGAGAAAGCTCCGTGCCAGCCCGCAGGCGCCAAAGACCACGTAGAACGGCCAGACGCGCGTGGGCACCGGCTCCGCCAGCGCCAGCGCGAAGAGCGCGATCGAAGCGCCAAGCAGCACCACCAGCGACGCGAGCGACACCAGCTTCCGATCGCGACGGTCCACCACGTGCCCGGCGTACAGCGCCACGGTCAGGTACGGGAGGACTTCGGAAAGTCCGAGCAGCCCGAGGGAGAGCGGATCCTGCGTGAGCTGATAGATCTCCCAGCCTACGACGACAAGCTGCACCTGCGCCGCGATGACCATTGCCAGCAGGCTGACGACAAACCAGCGGAATGGCGCAAAGCGGAAGACGGCGTAGGGATCGTGCGCTGCGCTTGCTGGAGCCTGCATGGGGACTGAACTTAAGACCGGATGTGAGATGTGGGATGTGAGACTGCCGATTCCCGATTCCCGATCCCTGATTCCCGAGGTCAATGGCGTACCGTTCACTCAGCAGCGAGCAGATCATCACGACGCTCGAGGGCCTTACGAGGCGGATCGACGAGCGCTTCCCAGGCGCGGGCCTGTCGGCGGTCGGCAAGGAGTTGCTCGCGCTGTCACGCTTCTGTGCCGCGGAGGCGGACGAGTTGGGAAAGCCGCATTGGCCCATTCGGATCACAACCATCGTGTTGATCGTGATCGTGGTCGCGCTCTCGGTGCTCCTGTTCGTGCGGCCCTGGATAGACGGAACTCCGGTGGCCTTCGCGAACATCAGCGATTACCTGCAGGCGCTGGAGGCCGCGATCAACGAAGTTGTTTTCCTCGGGATCGCGATCTGGTTCCTCGGCTCGCTCGAAGGACGACAAAAGCGCCGGCGCGCACTGGCGGCAATTCACCAGCTGCGAAGCATCGCGCACGTGCTCGACATGCACCAGCTGACGAAGGACCCCCATCAATTGCTCGTCGAAACGCCTGACGAGGACCCCGGCGCTCTCCCGGAGCGCGTGATGACTCAGGCCGAGCTGGGCCGGTACCTGGACTACTGCGGCGACATGCTCTCGTTGTCCAACAAGGTCGCCGCGCTGTTTGTCCAGCGTTCGAACGATCCGCAGGTCCTGGCTGCGGTTGATGAGGTGTCGGGACTCACGAACGGACTGAGTTCGAAGATCTGGCAGAAGCTGACGATCCTCGACGCCGAGATGCTGGCCAGGCGTGAACCCCTGCCCGGTGGTAACTGAGCGCGTGTCGATGATGCCCAGCGTTGCGATTGTGGCCGCCCTCGCCTGCGCAACGACGGCGCACGGACAACGCGCAGACGCCACGGCGCCGCCGTCGGCCTTTGCCCGGTCCAAGGCTGAGTCGTTGCTCCGGGATCATTTGCCATGCCTGGGCTGCCACAAGCTGAACGGCGAAGGCGGCACGATCGGGCCGGACCTGACCACGGTGCGTGAGCGCCGATCGAGCGCTTACATCGCCGCGATGATCGCCGATCCGCAGGGCGTGGTACCGGGATCGGTGATGCCCCTCACTCGAATGCCGGAAAGTACGCGGGAGCTGATCACTCGGTACCTGGCTGCGCAACCCGGCAGCGCGCCCGAAACGCCACTCCGCACAGCGACACCGCAACCCGCAGCGGCAGCGCCCGATGGAGTCGTGCTGTATGCGAAGTGGTGCGCCGCATGTCACGGCACGGCCGGCCGTGGTGACGGGCCTAACGCTGCGAACCTTCCCGTCAAGCCATCCATCCACGCGTCGCGAGACTCGATGTCGGCGCGTCCCGACGACTCGCTCTTCGATACAATCGCCGCCGGAGGAGCGGTGATGAACCGGAGCCCGCGGATGCCCGCGTTCGGTGGCACGCTGTCAGCCGCCGAGATCCGCGCCCTCGTCAGGCATATTCGAACGCTATGCAAGTGTGAAGGGCCGGGGTGGAGTCGCGATGAGTAAGAGAAGCGCAAAGCGCAAAGCGCAAAGCGCAAAGCGAACTGAGAGGCCAGAGGCTGAAGGCCAGAGGCTGGAGGGGAGCAGTTCCAAGCGTCTGACGAAGCGGCAGCTCCTGGTCATCGGCGGCGTTTTTGCCGTACTCGGCGCAGGCGCTTTCCTACTGGTCGCGTTGCCCCGCCGTCCACTCAAAATCTCTACCGCACCCTTCCCCGCCCCGACCCAGGTGCTCGCATCGCCGGTCGCATCATCCGAATTCGTGGGTTCGGAGCGCTGCGCGGAATGTCATCGTGCCGAAGCCGACGCGTGGCGAGGCTCTACGCACGCCAGAGCGGGCGGGCTACCGGGCCGCGTCAACCTGATTGCTCCGTTTGACGGGACGCCGCTGCGATTCGCCGACGCCGAGGTGATCCCGCGCTCGTCAGGCGGCACGTGGAGCTTCACCGTAAAGCAGGCGGGCGCGAGCGACCGACTGTTTTCAATAGACGGCGTCGTGGGTGGCGGCCACATGCAAGGTGGCGGCACGCAGGGATTCCTGTCGCGATTCCCCGACGGAACGCTGCGCTTCCTTCCGTTCGATTACAGCCGGCAGCGCGGCACGTGGTTCTGCAACACGATCGCACGCGCCAACCGTGGGTGGGTTCCCGTGTCGCCCGCGCTGGCACTGACCGATTGTGTCGACTGGCCGCCGACGCGCGCGATGGGCGACGAGCCGCGCTTCAGCAACTGCCAGTCGTGTCACGGCAGCCAGGTTCGCGTCGCTCTCGACACCTTGGCGCGCGCCTATCGCACCGAGGTCCAGTCGCTCGGCATCAACTGCGAGAGCTGCCACGGCCCCGGCGCCCCCCACCTGGCTCGCCTGCGCGATCCTGGCGCCATGGCGCGCGGTGACATCGGCATGTCCGCCCTGGCCACCTGGCCGAAGGACCAGTCGTTAGGTACGTGCTGGCAGTGTCACGCCCTCAAGGACCAGCTCGGCCCTGGTTACGCGTCCGGCATGCCGCTGGCCGAGTACTACTCGATCCGCCTCCCGCAGCTCGGCGACGAGGCGCACCTGCCGGACGGGCGCGTGCGCACGTTTGCCTACCAGGAAGGCCACCTGTACAGCGCCTGCTATCGGAACGGTGGTATGACGTGCACGAGCTGCCACGACCCGCATTCACAGTCCTACCGCGATGCGCAAGGCGCGCCCCTGCCCGGCCGATTTGACGACCATCAGTGCACCAGTTGCCACGCCAGCAAGGCCGACTCCGTAAGCAGGCACACGCACCACGCCAGCAACTCACCGGGAAGCCGGTGCACCGCCTGTCACATGCCGTACCTGCAGCAACCGGAACTCGGTGCGGCGATTCCGTACGCGCGCTCGGATCACAGTATCCCCATCCCGCGACCTCTCGCGGATTCTATGCAAGGCATCGTCAGCGCTTGCAAAGGATGCCATACCGAACGCGCCGCCAGTGTCCTGGACGCGGACGTCCGCCAGTTTTATGGAACGCTGAAGCCGTTGCCGAATGCAGTACAGGCGCTCAACCGGGCGCGTGAGGGCATGCCGCGTGGAGCCGCCGCACGGCTTCTCCTCGAGCCGAACGAACAGCACACCCAGGCGCTGTTTGCCGGCATGGCCTGGTTCCTCGAGCATCACCTGTCGCGCGATGTGGTCGACCTCGAGCGCGATGTCATCAGCAGGCTCGAAACACTGGCGCATCACGACGACGACGATGTAGCCGCGATGGCGCTGGCCTCACTGCATCTGGCCCGCGGCACCGAGGCGAGGACGCGGCGCTTTCTCATTGCTGCCTTCGACTCGCTAGGCGATCGGGACTCGCGGATCCGTTCCCGGTGGGGTGTGATCATGGGGTACCTGGCCGACCGGGCGCGCGGGTTGGGCGACTCACCAGGCGCGGTGGAACTGTATCGCCGAGCCCGCGAAGTCGACCCGCGCAACCATCGCATCCCGCTCAACCTCGGCATCGCGTTGAACGACACGCGGGATCATGCCGGGGCCATCGAGGCGTACAACACGTCGCTCGCCATGGACGCGGCGCAGCCGTTGACGCTCGTGAACCTGGGGATCGCGCTCGCGGCGCGGAACGACATGCCGGGCGCGATGGCCGCCTATCGCAGGGCCATCGCGCTCAACCCCCGCGAACCGCTGGCGTACTTCAACCTCGCCGCGGCGTACGCGGGGCAAGCGGCGCTCGACAGCGCGCTGGTGAACTTCGTGCGCGCCGCGGAGCTGGACCCGTCCCTCGCGGTCGCGAACTTCTACGCGTCACGGCTCCTGCTCGACCTTGGGAACCCGCGCGAGGCCCTTCGTCAGATCGAGGCCGGCCTGCGCATCGATCCCTCGGCAACGGATGCCCGCCAGATGCGCGACCAGCTCCGGGCGCAACTCGGCCGCCAGCCCTAACGAGTGGTGCTCGCAGGTGTAAGACGCGGCGGTTTCTTCGGTGGTACGGTTGCTGGTGGCGGTTTCTTCGGCGGCGCTGTGGTTTGCGGCGGGTTCGCCTTCGGTAGTGGCGCCGCCCGCGTCGGCAGGGAGGCGTTCGCGGCCCGCTTCATCGCCGCGGTCAGGGCCCGCGCCTCCACCATGCTCAACGGGGTTCGCACGCCGTGGAATGCACTGTCGGTGACGAGCAGGATGATCGACGTATCGCTGGCGGTTATAGTTCGCGCGAGCGCCATCGACCCGGCCGCCACGCCCGGGCCGGCAACGACCGCTTCCCATTTGACGGTCATGCCCCGCCTCGAAGGCCGGGCCGCAAGCACCCTGGTTGCCGAGTCGGACCAGCGCCGCACATCGGTCGCCATGAAGTTGACGACGAGCGACGTGAGGGAATCCGCGACGCCGACGTTCAGCGATCCCTGACCCCTGGTGCGAACCTCGAACGCCAGGTCGCCGTAGAGTTGTCTAAGGAGGGATCGCTCACCGGACTGCGCGCCGGCCCTGGAGAGCGGGGACCATAACGACAGGACGGCAGCGCCGAGGGCCGGGATGTGAGGGATGAACTTCACGATGGGAAGAATACCCGAAAGACGCAGGGTGGTGTTCCATGGTAGCTGCGCCATATGGCGGAACGACAGAGGGGACTCGTATTTTCGAGCCAGTCTGCAAACCCACTCCTCCGAGGTGCCGATGTCCGCTCGTCGCGTTTTACACGTGTTATCGACGCTGGCGCTACTCGCCGTTCCTTCATTGAGTCGAGCACAAGCCGGCACCGTGACAGGCACAGTGACCGAGAGTCGAGCCAACCAGCCGGTGGGTGGCGCGCGAGTGCAGGCGGTTTCGGCGACAACGGTGGTCGCGGCGACGCAGTCCCGCGATGACGGCAGCTTCCGCCTCACCGTCCCGGCGGGAACCTATACCATAGTAGTGAATCGGATCGGGTACCGGCCTGGGAACGCATCGGTGACGGTCTCGGCCGGTGGATCGGCCACCGCCAACGTGACGCTCCCCGAAGCGATCGTCGAGCTGAATCCCGTCGTGACGGTCGCATCTCGAAAGGAAGAGAAGGCGCTTGATGCACCGGCGTCGGTTTCGGTGATCGAGGTGCGCCAGATCCAGGAGCGGCCAGCGGTGACGGCGGCCGACCACATCCAGGGCATCGCCGGCGTGGACGTGAGCAAGGGCGGCATCGCCCAGTCGAACATTGTCGCCCGCGGGTTCAACAACGCGTTTTCCGGTTCCATCCTGACCCTGCAGGACTACCGGTTCGCCGGGGTTCCGTCCCTGCGCGTGAACGTGCCGCTGTTGTTCACGTCGACCAACGAGGATATCGAGCGCATCGAGGTACTCCTCGGTCCCGCGTCGGCGTTATACGGGCCAAACAGCTCGCATGGCGTGTTGCACATCATCACCAAGTCTCCGTTCACGTCGCAGGGCACCTCACTCACCGTCGACGGCGGCAACCACTCACTCTTCCGCGGTTCGGCGCGTCACGCCGGCCTGATCGGCGACAAGTTCGGCTTCAAGCTCTCGGGTGAGATGTTCCGCGCCAGCGATTTCGAGTTCGACGATCCGGGTGAGCCGGCGGTCTTCCCCGCCCAGGCCCCGCCGGGACGGGCCGGCCAGCCTAACGTGCGTGACTTCGACCTCGGTCGGGTGGTGGGTGAGGCCCGCATCGATTTCCGGCCGAACGAGAACTCGGAGTACGTGACGACCTTCGGCATCTCGAGGATCCAGAGCGGGCTGGAATACACCGGCGCCAACGGCACCGCCTTCGCCAAGAACTGGACGTACCAGAGCATTCAGCAGCGGGCACGGATCGGCCGGTTGTTCGGCCAGGTGTTCCTGAACATGAGCAATGCCGGCAACGAGGACAGCCTGGACCTGGACGGCACATACCTGCTGCGCAGCGGGCAGCCGATCGTCGACCATTCGCGGAGCCTGGCCGCGCAGCTCCAGCACGGCATGTCGTTAGGCTCGATGTGGGACTTCGTCTACGGTCTCGACTACATCGCCACCAACCCGAGAACCGGGAACACGATCAACGGCCGCAACGAGGACATCGACGACGTCACGGAGATCGGCGGGTACCTCCAGTCCACGACGCGACTGACGCCGAAGTTCGATTTCATCGCCGCGTTGCGCGTGGACAGGAACGACCAGGTGGAAGGGTTGCAGACCTCGCCCCGGGCGGCGGTGATCTTCAAGCCGAACGAAACGAACAACTTCCGGTTCACCTACAATCGCGCGTTCCAGACGCCGGCCAACTTCTACTGGTTCCTGGACCTCATTCAGGCCAGAAACCTGAGCGGATTGCCGTACAACATCCGCGCGTTGGGGAATCCGCCCAAGACCGGCTGGTCCTTTAACCGCACGTGCGACGCTGCCGTGAACGGCGGACTGTGCATGCGCACGATCTTCACCGGCGCGGCCGGTGAGTCGGTGTGGCAGCCGGCGTCGGCAGCCATCGCCTATCGTGGCGCCATTGCCGGCAACGCGACCGCCCTGACGGCAGGGTTGGCTCCAGCCATTCAAGCCGGCCTTGGCGTGTCAGCGGCGACCGCGCAGGCAGTCGCTGGCCAGCTGATGACCTTCCTCGGCACGTTGCAGCCGACACCGACGCAGGTGGGGTCGCAGATGCGGATGATCCTCCCCGGTTCCCAGAACATCACGGCGACGGACGTGCGCGACATCGAACCGATCAAGGCGTCGTTCAACAACACCTTCGAGCTGGGCTACAAGGGCATCCTCGGCAACCGGTTCCGGTTGGCAGTCGACGCCTGGCGCGAAAAAAGCGGCGATGTCGGCAACCCGGCCGGCGTGACGACGCCGAACATCTTCTTCGACTCGACGTCGATGAAGAACTTCATGCAGGCGGCGCTGATACCGGCCATCACGCAGACCTTGATGGGACCGCCGTTCAACATGTCGCAGCAGCAGGCGGCGGGCACGGCGCAGGTCTTCGCGCCGCAGGTCGCCGCCGGTGTTGCGCAGGGCCTCAAGCCCTTGCCGTTGGGCATCGTCTCGTTCAACAGCCCGACGTTCGCCAGCGCTCGCGACATCTATGCCACGTACACGTCGTATGACACGACGATCACCGTGAACGGCGTCGACGTCGCGCTGGATTTCGTCGCCAACAGCAACTGGACGTTCGGCGCGACGATGAGTTGGGTCGACAACGATTCGTTCCCGGCCGTGAGGTCCAGCAACAACCGGCCGCTGATGCTGAACGCGCCGTCCAACAAGTTTACGGGGTCGTCACAGTACCGCAGCACATCAGGCGCGTGGGGGATCGACGCCCGGCTGCGGCACACCAACGCGTATCCGGTGAACTCCGGCGTTTATGCCACCGACGTCGATTTCCCGATTCCCGGAGCGACCGGATCGTACCGCTACGATGATATCAAAGCGGCCACGATCTTCGACCTCGGGTTCAACTACCGATTCCAGCCGGCCGGGAATGCCGTCCTGTTCTCGATCAGGGCAGACAACCTGTTCGACACGAAGTACCGCACGATGCCGGGCATGCCGGAGCTGGGCATGATGCTTATTACTCGGCTGCAGTACAGTTTCTAGGCATCGGGCATCAGGCATCAGGCATCAGGCATCAGAACCACCAGACAACAGGCAACAGGTCTGATTCCTGATGCCCGACTCTGATGCCTGATGCCTGATGCCTGATGCCTGATGCCTGATGCCTCGTAGTGTTCGATGCCTGTTGCCTCTTCAGATGCACCCCCTTCTCGATCTCACCGCCCTGCCGATCATTGGCCACCGCGGCAACGCCGCGCGGGCGCCGGAAAACACGATCGAGTCGTTTCGTCAGGCAGTCGAACTCGGTGTGGATGCGCTGGAGATGGACGTGCATTTGAGCGGGGACGGGCACGTTGTCGTTATCCACGACCCGACACTCGATCGGACGACGGATCTCTCCGGTCGCGTCGGCCGGCTGTCGCTGTCGGAGATTCAACGTGCGGATGCCGGCGCGCGGTTCACGCGGGATCGCGGACAGACATGGCCATACCGAGGCCAGGGCATCATCGTCCCGACGCTGGACGAAGTGCTCCGTCGCTTTCCCGCGATGCCGCTCCTGATCGAACTGAAGACGGAATCTGCCTCACGAGGCACTCGTGAGTTGATCGAGCGACATGGCGCGAAGGAGCGGTGCATCGTTGCCGCATTCGACGAGAAAGCCATGGCGGCATTCCGCGGCAGCGGCATCGCGCAGGGCGGAAGTCGCCGCGACACCGCCAAGCTGCTGTGGCGCGCGCTGATGCGAGTGCCCGTGCCCGGCGTCGACTTCAACGTGTTATGCATGCCGCCGGCACATCGCGGCGTTCCGCTTCCGGTCGGCGGCTACGCGAGCATCCTGGCGCCGCTCGGCGTGCCGGTTCATGTCTGGACGATTGATGATCCGAATGCGGCTGCGCGGCTGCGACGACGGGGCGTGCGAGGAATCATTAGCAATGATCCCGGCGTGATGCTGCGAGGGAACTGAACGCTCGCTACCCAATCCTCATTCCACCGCAATCGCTTTCCTGCCAGGTCCTCAGGGAATCGACGCCGGTAATGAAGAATCTCGTTCTTGTCGTTCTCGCAGTGGTATCAGCTGCTCGACCCTGAGCCGTGATCGTATCCGTGAGAATCGTTCCATGGAAAACGCCGAACATCTTCCGGCCCTGCTCGACTGCCATCCACCGGAACCGCTCCCGAAGCAGGAGGCGGCCCTCTGCCGTGCCCGTGATTTCCAGCGGGGCGTTTGCTCCACAGGGTTGAAAGCGCGAATCGTCGCCAAGGCGTCGATAGTACCCGCGGTACTGCTTGAACTGGATTTGCGGCGCAGTGCGGGCAGCGATCGCCTTGCTGGAGTCGACGGACGGGATTTTCGGGTTGCCCTTGGTGAAAACGGCATCCGCCCCGGGGGCGCCGCAGGCGGCCAGGGTGGCGAGCATCAGCAGCTTCGAAACGAGCTTCACGGTCGCGTCAGCCCAATTCCCCGCGCTTGGCCATCCGTGAGGCGAGGTCGGCGGCCCTGAATGCGAGCGCCTGGATGGTCAGGGTGGGCTGTCCGCGTCCTGAGGTAACGAAGGAGCTGCCGTCCACCATGAACAGGTTGGGCACATCGTGCGCCCGGTGCGACGCGTTCACCACCGAGCTCCGCGGATCGTTCCCCATGCGGCAGGTGCCTAACAAGTGAACGCCGAGTCCGGGGTCGTCACCCGGCGGCCCGCCCCAGGTACGCAACGCGCCAGCAGCCTTCAACAGCTCGAGCCCGCGATCGAACATGTACTTGTACATCCGCAGGTCGGCTTCGTGCTCCTTGTACGTGACGCGGATTGCGGGGAGGCCCCAGCTGTCCTTCGCCTCCGGGTCCAGGTCGATGGCGTTGGTTTCCACGGGGAGTTGCGACGTGTGACCCCAGCATTGCGCGGCGCGAGTGTGCACCCGGCGGACCGTCTGCTTGAAGCCGGCGCCCCACTGCGGACTGTCGGGCGGCATGTTCAACGCCGACAGGATCGGGGGGAACGGATAGCGGAAATCGAATCCGCCACCGCCGTAGTAGCCCTTGTCGTGCAGCTCATAGGTGTCGAGCACGATGCGGGTCACGGGCGCGCCCTTGTGCCCATTCACCTCATGCTCGAATTCGCCGCCGGCGCCGGTGTTGCCGTTGAACATGAGATGCTTGCCGACCATGCCACTGCTGTTCGCCAGGCCGTCCGGAAAGCGGCTCGACTTCGACATGAACAGGAGACGCGGCGTTTCGCCGCCGTTGGCGCAGAGGAAGACCGCGCGGGCGCGCTGCCGAACCTCACGCCGATCGCGGTCGAAGTAGACGACGCCGGTGACCCGGTCCCGATCGTCGGTTTCGACCTGGTGGACCTTGCACTCACTGCGCAGCTCGCAGCGTCCCGTCGCCAGCGCCTCGGGAACCATGGTAAAGTTGGTTCCCGATTTCGCGCCCCATTCGCAGGGGAAGTTCCAGCAGAAACCGCAGTTGTGGCAGGCTTCGCGCCCCTTGTACGGACGCGAGGCAATCGCCATGGGAGCCGGCAGGGCGCGCCAGCCCAGTTTTTTCGCCGCGACCTCGAGCAGGACTCCCGGTCCGGTGAGATCGAGCGGAGGCAGCGGGTACTGGCGCGACCGCCGTCCCTCGTTAGGGTCGACGCCGCCCTGCCCCGAGACGCCGATCGCCCATTCCACCGCCGTGTAGTAGGGCTCGAGCTCGTCGTACGTGATGGGCCAGTCGGCCATCGCCGCCCCGGCAACGCCGCCCTTGCGCGAGTACTCGTCGAAGTCGATCGGCCGGAAACGCCAGTAGTTCGCCGCGTAGTGCATGCTGCTCCCGCCGACGGCGTTGGCGTAGAGCAGGAAATGTCGCGGCTCTGCCTTTGCGTCCGGCGTCTTTCTCCAGGTCTGGACGTGCTCCGGCGGGGTGTTGGCGTACTGGTTGTTGATGACGATGCTCAATTCGTCGTGGTGGAAATCGGCGCGCGTGTACGACTTGCCCTGTTCAATCAGCACGACAGTGTGACCGAGTCGCGTGAGTTCGCGTGCGACGGATCCCCCGGCGGGGCCTGATCCGACGACGACGAAGTCGACTTCATCGTTCGGATCGAATCGCCGCTGCCCGCCCTGTCCCGCCTGACGACCCTGGAGCGCAATCATGCGTCACCACCCAGGAGAGCGCGGCGATTGGCCGGCTGGTCGTACCAGCCAAAGGGCGCCTTGAACTCCATTGCCGATTCCTGCCCAACGAGTTTCCAACCGGCAAATTCGCGATTGCCGCCGTGGACCGGCAGGGAGAACATTCCCGCGATCGTGGCAAAGCGCATCTGCCCGAAGAACGGCGTGTTTTCGATGCTCGTGAGCACTTCGTCCTGCTGCGCCGGGGTCAGCGCCGAGAGAAGGGTCTGGCCGCGAAACTTCGCGCCGACGTCGCGCTGCAGCTTGGCCAATCCTGTGGTGAACCCGGGCAACTGATCCTTTGCCCAGGTCGCGAGGCCGCGATCGATGAAATACACGACGCCTGCTTCGCGCGCGCCGGGCGTATCGTCGGTGGGAATGATCCGGCTGGCGAACGCCTCGACCTCAGCCGCCTGTTCGCGCGTAAGCACCGATAGTGCCGGCTGCGCCTGCGTCATCTGGTGCGCGGCGTGTGCGATGGCTTCGCCCCGCTCTGTGGCGTCGGCAAGAAGCCAGACCGCTCCGAGCGATCCTACCGTGGCGACGAAGTCACGACGGGTAAAGGCGTCAGACATGGGGCTCTGGATTCGAGTCTTTGCAACCATTCCAAGCTAGGGCGTGAAGACCAAGGCGCAAAGCGCAGAGCACAAAGCGCAAAGGGTCGCGGGCTTTGGGGGTTCCGCTTTGCGCTTTGCGCTTTGCGCTCTCGCTACCCCGCCATCCCCATGATCACTTCCCACTCCTCCGGCCGCACAGGTGACACCGAAAGTCTGCCGATGCGCAACAACGCCATTCCGGCCAGTTCCTTTCGTCCCTTGAGCTCAGGCAGCGGAAGCGGCCGCGGCAGGGTGCTTACGGCGCGCAGGTCGACCATGAACCAGCGCGGGTCCTCGGGATCGGATCCCTCGTCGAAGTGCGGATCGTTCTTGTCGAGCGCCGTGTGATCCGGATAGCCTTCTCGCGCGACCTCACATAATCCGACAATTGCCGGAGGCGCGGCGCTGGAGTGATAGAAGAGCACCGGGTCGCCCAGCTTCATGCCATCGCGCAGGAAGTTGCGGGCCGTGTAATTGCGGACCCCGTCCCAGTGCGTCGTCCGGTCCGGGCGCGCCAGCAGATCATCGAACGAGAAGGTCTCCGGCTCGGACTTCACCAGCCAGAAGCGCTTTTCACCGCGCTTCCGTGGCAAGAACACCCAGTCCCACGCGCCGCCCTCGCGCTTTTCTGGCGGACGCAATGGCGCGTGCGTCGCGCCGCGCTTTCGCTGAAACGCCACGGGTTACGGGCGTCCGTGCTGGACTGCCTCGCGTTGGCGGACTTCGAGCGGTTCGGCCGCCCCGGCGCCTAACGCACGCTGGCTTTCGGTGAAGACGCGCGTCACATACCGCTGTCCCTCGCCCACGCGCTCGAGCTCCACCGCCACCGCATCGACCGCCTGCTCGAGCCGGTTGAGACGATCCGTCAACTCGGCCGGCATCTCGGCCGTGGTCGATATCGGCCCGCGACGCCAGAGCCGCCGGGCATGGGCAATCGCGATCGGCATGCACACCAGGAAAATGAACATGCCGCCGAGGAAAAACACTTCCTCTGGCGGGCCGTTCCGCGTGACGTTCACGCGGGGCGGCTCGATGGTCGCACCGGGGACAGCCGCAGCTGTCGCGACTCGTTGGTCGGCAGCCGCGATCTCCTTGTCGAGCGCGCTGATGCGCGTGTCAGTTTCCTTCAGCCGCGATTCGAGTCCAGTGCGCTCGACGGAACCGCTGCTCACCTGCGTGAGCTCCCGCTGGATCTCTTCTCGTTGCTGCTCGACCCGATTGAGCTGGTTGCGCAGTTCGGTCCGGTGGGCGCGCGCGGCCTCGAGCATTTGCGCCGCGGTCGGCGGGCCTCCCGGGACCAGGACCGTCGCCTGTTCCCCCGCGATCACCGGGGTCGGAGTTGTAGGAGTGGGTGTGCTCTGCAACGGCATGTCGGTCATCGTCGCTGGTTACCGCACGGAATGGCCGCCAGGCATCAGCCGGAGGTCCGTACGACGGAGGTCTGGAGCCCGTTTCAGGGATAACGGCCTCATAAGAACGTGCCTCGATGCAGGCGTCCCGCGCCAGTGTACTGTCGGCAGCCGCCAGCCGGCCCGTCCTCGGGTTTCGCGCCGTTCGGGTCGTGCGCCGTTCGGGTCGTGCGCCGTTCGGGCCGTGCGCCGTTCGGGTCGTGCGCCGTTCGGGCCGTGCGCCGTTCGGGTAGTGCGCCGTTCGGGTCGTGCGCCGTTTGATCCCCCGCCTCCCCCGCCGCCCCCCCCAAGGACTACAATCCCCCGATGCTCCTGCCCGACCTGTTCGACCTATCACTGCGCGGGCGATCCACGTCTGTGGCGCTGGAGCATGAGGGTACGGATGGCGTTTTGCGGGAGCGGACGTTCGGTGAGCTGCGTGAGCGGGCGGATCGACTTTCGGTTGCGCTGCATCGCCGCGGCCTTGTCGCCGGCGACCGGGTAGCGGTTCATCTGGCGAATCGCATCGAGTTCGTCGACTTGTTTCTCGCTTGTGTGCAGTCGGGCCTGGTGCTGGTCCCGATCAACGTCCTGTACCGCGAGCGCGAGGTGGCGCACATCGTTGCCGACGCCGATCCGCGGTTGATCGTGACCACCGCCGATCAGGCCTCCCTGTTTCCTGCCGGAAGCGCGCTCGTTGACGTCGGGGAGCTCGCGGCTGAAGTCACGGAAACTGGTGACCGGATCGAGCGTCCCGCCATCGACGGCGATGCGCCGGCGGCGATCGTCTACACGTCAGGCACCACCGGGCGGTCCAAGGGAGCAGTGCTCACGCACAACAACATGGCGGCGAATGCGACGGCGCTCGTGACCTGCTGGCGCATAACGAGTGAGGACCGCTACCTGGCGGTGCTCCCGCTGTTTCACGTCCACGGCCTGGGGAACGGGATCTGTTCCTGGCTCGTGAGCGGTTGCCGGATGCGACTGGTGGAGCGATTCGAGTCCGCCCGGGCGTTGGAGTGGTTCCAGCGCTTCGAACCGACGCTGTTCTTCGGCGTGCCGACGATCTATGTGCGACTGCTGGAGCTTCCATCCGACGCCGCGCGGGCGATTGGCGCACGGATGCGGCTCTTCGTGTCGGGGTCGGCGCCGCTTCCCGCGCACGTCCACGAAGCCTTCCACGATCGATTCGGGCACACGATCCTGGAGCGCTACGGGATGAGCGAAACGCTGATGCTGACCTCAAACCTGCTGGAAGGAGAACGCCGCGCGGGCACGGTGGGCTACGCCCTGCCTGGCGTCTCCCTTGCGGTGCGCGACACGCGCGGAACACCACTCGAACCGGGGACGGTCGGCGAGGTCATGGTCAAGGGACCAACAGTATTCCCGGGTTACTGGCGAAACCCCGAAGCTTCAGCGGCTGCGTTCCGCGATGGATGGTTTGCGACCGGAGACCTGGGCCAACTCGATGCCGACGGCCGCCTGACGCTTCGTGGGCGTGCCACGGAGCTCATCATCTCCGGCGGTTTCAACATCTATCCCAGGGAAATCGAGGAAGTGCTCCTCGAACAGGATGGGGTGCGCGAAGCCGCTGTGGTCGGAGCGCCTGACGAGAAACGCGGCGAAGTACCCGTCGCCTATGTCGTCACGGACCCCGGGGTCGACGTCGACCGCCTGCGCGAGCAGTGCGCGCAGAGCCTGGCCTCGTTCAAGGCGTTGCGCGCGGTCGTGCGCGTGGAGGCGCTGCCAAGGAACGCGATGGGCAAGTTGCAGAAGCACCTCCTGCCGTCCATGGACGAGCGATGACTTTGCATGTAAGGCCGTCGTGAGCCCGGCCGTCCTGTCGCTCATCGCGTTGCTGGTCGCCATCGCACTCTCGATGGCGTCGAAGCTCAACGTGGGGGTGCTGGCGATGGCGTTCGCCTGGCTGATCGGCACCTACGCGGCGGGATTCCGCCCCGAACAAGTGGCGGCCGGGTTCCCGTCGTCCCTGTTCCTCACGCTCGCCGGTGTGACGCTGCTTTTCGCGCTGGCCGAGTGCAATGGAACGCTCGAGCGCCTGGCGCACCGCGCCGTTGGACTCGCGCGGGGCCGCACGCGCCTGATTCCCATCCTGCTGTTCGCGATCGCGTTCGCGTTGTCTTCGGTCGGGCCGGGAGCCATCACGACTGTCGCCCTGCTGATCCCGATGGCGATGGCCGTGGGGACGAGGGCCGGCGTGCCACGGTTCCTGACGGCGCTGGCGGTGGCCAACGGCGCCAACGCGGGAAATCTGTCGCCAATCAGTGCGATTGGCATCGTCGCCAACACGAAGATGGCGGAAGTGGGATTGGGCGGACACGAGGGGAAGGTGTGGCTGGCCAACCTGGTTGCCCACGTCCTGGTCATGGCCGGCGCCTACGTCTTGTTAGGCGGTTGGAAGCTCCCCGCCGCGGCCGTGGCGGCGGGAAGCGGCGGCGTGGAACGATTCGAGCGCAGGCACTGGCTCACGGTGGCGGTGATCGGCGCCTGGATCGCGGGCGTCGTCGGATTCAAGCTGAGCGTGGGCCTGGCGGCGTTCCTGGCGGCCTCCGTTCTGGTGCTGATGGCTGTGGCCGATGAAACGGCGGCGATGAAGCGCGTGCCGTGGGGCGTGATCATCATGGTCTGTGGTGTCACCGTCCTGATTGCAGTGCTTGAAAAAACAGGTGGGATGGACCTGTTCACGTCCCTTTTGGCGCGACTGGCAAATCCGGCGACGATCAACGGCGTGGTGGCGTTCATCACCGGACTGATCTCGAGCTGGAGCAGCACGGCCGGCGTGGTCCTGCCGGCCTTCCTGCCGACGGTCCCCGGATTGGTGGAGAAGGTCGGCGGCGGCGATCCATTGGCCGTTGCGCTCAGCATCAATGTCGGGTCGGCCATGGTCGATGTGTCGCCGTTGTCGACGTTAGGCGCGCTGTGCGTTGCGACAGTTGCCGATCCTGCCGACGCGCGGGTGCTTTTCCGACAGCTCCTGATCTGGGGGTTGTCGATGAGCGTTGTTGCGGCCTTCCTGTGCCAGATGCTGGCGGGACCGCTTGCTCGATTTTGAACGGCGGCTGTTGTTAGTGCTGGGTGCTGGAGCTATTTGCTGGGACTGGAGCTGGTGCTGGGTGCTGATCGCTGATCGCTGATCGCTGATCGCTAGTCTGTACCGAAATACCTGTGTGACCATCCGACGCCGTTCTCTCGTCGGCCGAGACAGGTGTAACTTCCGCCCCATGAACCTGCCGATGCGCGCTGGATTCCTGCTGGTCCTTCCCGCGATCCTCGCGGTTACTCGTCAGGCGCAGGGACCCGGCCCGGCGATGACGGGCAACGCGATCGTTGACTCGGCGGCGGTGGCGCGGGCGGCGTATGCGCGGGCGACCGCAGCGCTGCGCGCGACGGACTTCC
>CAZSNV010000051.1:0-21595 GCA_964608035.1 uncultured Gemmatimonadaceae bacterium
CAGGATGCTGCCTAAGCATCCTTAACCCCGTGTCCACAAAAGCGGGTCAAGCCCAACTCATCGCTCGGCTTGCTGGGATCCATATCATCATCACATTGCTGAGGCCATCAGCGTAGCGCACTTGGTGGCAAGTCCGAGTATGGCCCATCCGCCGTATCCGTCCCTTCCGATAGATCCGAGTTCCTGACTTCGACGAATCTTGCTGAACGAGACTTTCACATCGGTACACTAGTGTCGCAGCGACTCACAGCTTACTCCCACATCTCCGTATATGTCCCGCATTGGATCGCCGGTTCTCGCGGCTGTTGCCACGCTGGTATTCACAGCGACCAACGTGATGGCACAGGGGGGCAACGGCCCGGGAACGCCGGCAAACGCGCGACGTGAGTTGCCCGCCCTGCGGATCACCGAAGGCATACGGGTCGACGGGATCCTCGACGACGAGGCGTGGCGGCGGGCGGCGGTAGCGAAGGACTTCATGCAGAGCGAGCCGCGCGAAGGACAGGCCGCCACCGAGGGCACCGAGGTGATGATCGCCTTCGACGCGCAGTACCTCTATATCGGCGCCCGGATGCGGGACAGCGACCCGGCGCGCGAGATCGTGAACGACATCCGGAAGGATTTCCGCGAGGATGACCAGGACGACTTTGAGGTCATCATCGACACGTTCCGGGATCGCCGGAACGGATACGTGTTCATCGTCAACCCCGAGGGCGGGCGGGTCGACCGCCAGATCGCCAACGAGGGACGCGAGATCAACTCGAGCTGGGACGCGGTCTGGGACGTGAAAACACAGCGCGGGCCGGACGGCTGGACGGCTGAATTCCGAATCCCGTTTCGAACGCTGCGCTTCGATCCTGGCGCCAATCAAGCGTGGGGGATCAACTTCTCCCGGCGCATCCGGCGAAAGAACGAAATAGCGTTCTGGGCGCCCGTGCCGCGCGCCTACAACCTCATGCGCGTGTCCATGGCCGGCGACGTGACGGGATTGCATCCGGGGCAGTCGGGTCGCGATATCCGCGTGAAGCCGTACGTGTTAGGCACGACGCTGCGCGAACCCGGCACTCTGAGCTTCGGCAACGAACTCAAGGGCGGCGTGGACGCCAAGGTCGCCGTGACCCGGGGACTCACCCTCGACATGACGGTCCGCCCGGATTTCGCGCAGGTGGAGGCCGACGAACAACAGGTCAACCTCACCCAGTTCTCACAGTTTTTCCCCGAGAAGCGCGAGGCCTTCCTCGAGAACTCGGGAATATTCTACCTCGGCGACGCCGCCCGCTTCAATCGCGTATTCACGCCGCCGACGCCTGACGACGACAACCTGCTCTTCTTCAGCCGCCGCATCGGCATCAGGGAGGACCGCAAGCCGCTCGAGATCGATGCCGGCGCGCGGTTGACGGGCGTTGCCGGTGGCTTCGGGATTGGTCTCATCAACATGCAGGTTCGCGGCGATGAAGGGACCGACGCAAATAACTACACAGTCGTGCGACTGCGAAGGAACGTTGGTGGCGGCTCCGACATCGGCGCCCTGTTCATGCAACGCCAGTCGACCGACAACAGCGGCGACTATAATCGCGTCGGCGGCTTCGATGCCAATATCCGCTTCTTCGGCCGGATGGACTGGAACTCCTACATCGTCGGCACGCGCACGCCGGGACTGAGCGGCGATCAATACGCGGCGCGGACGTCGGTGAACTACGAAGGGAACTTCTTTCACGGCAAGGCCGGCGTGATGTCGCTGGGCGAGAACTTCAACAACGACCTTGGATTCTATCGCCGCATCGGCGTCAAGAAGTGGTTCACCGACATCGGCATCCGCCCCCGACCGGAGGCGCTCCGCCGCCACGGCATTCGCGAGCTCCATCCGCACATCGTGTGGGACATGTTCACTGACCAGCAGAATCACATGGTGCAGAAGCGACTGCATTCCGGTCAGACGTTCTTCTTCGAGAACGGCGCAGTGCTCGAGCTGTCGTACAATCCCGCGTTCAACCTGCTGAACGCTCCGCTGACCCTTCATCCGCAGGCGGATCCCCTGCCGGCGGGTCCGTACGGATGGAACGAATACGGCATCCTGGCGAACACCGACCTCAGTCGTCCGTTGTCACTGCAGTCGCGCTGGACCTTCGGAGGCCTGTACAACGGCTCCCAGAAATCGGTGTCGGCCACGCTGATGTGGCGGCCGAACTTCCGACTTCGCCTGAGCGCGGGCGTCCAGCGCACCGACGCCGAGCTGGACCTGCCTGACGGGGGGGGGCGTTTCGTGAACGCGGTCTATACGGTGCGCGCGAATTACTCGTTCACGCCGGGGATGTTCATCGACGCCCTGTCACAGTACGACCGAACCACCGAGCAGCTGAACGCGAACGTGCGTTTCAACCTGATTCATCATCCGCTCAGCGACCTGTTCATCGTGTACAATGATCAGCGGTTTCTCACGGCGGATGGCCCGGTGCCTGGGCGGTCGATCGCGGTGAAGGTGACGCAGATGCTTTCGTTCTAGGGGATCAATGAGGCGTGTTCTAACAGCGTGCTCTAACTGCGTGCTCTAACATCGTGCTCCAGGGGCGTGGACTAAGGACGCTCTTAGAGCACGCTCTTAGAGCACGCTCTTGGGGGACGCTCTTAGAGCACGCTCCTAGAGCACGCTCTTAGAGCACGCTCTTAGAGCACGCTCTTAGAGCACGCTCTGACCCCATTGATCCATCGATCGCTCAGCAGAGGTGTACCCCCATCGCCTTGAACGTCGCGTAGACCTCGGACCCTTCGCGCAGGCCCATCTCCTGCACCGAACGCGTCGTCACCGCCGCCACGAGCGGCGTGCCATCCACGTCGAGCGTCACTCGCGCGAAGGCGCCTAACGTGCCGACCTCGATGACTCGGCCGCGAAAGAGGTTCCTCGCGGACGTCGACTGGGGCGCCAGAGACAGCACGACTTCCTCCGACCTCACCACCGCGTAGCAGGGGCCATCGCCGGTGCTGCCCACCGTGTACAGGGTCAGCGGCCCGCTGGTGAACTCGATGGCGTGGTAGCCTTGGGACAGCGCGCCGGCGTCTCCGGCGAGCCTTGGCTCTTCGAGCCTTGGCTCCTCCAGCCAGTCGGGCGCCGCGTCCGCGAGCACGCGCGCCGTCCCGGCGAAGACGTTCTCGGCGCCAAGAAACTCGGCGATGTACGGCGACGCCGGACGGCGGAAGACCTGCTCCGGCGGCCCGTACTGGAGCACGCGACCGCCGTCGAGGAGCACCGCCACGTCGCCTAACAAGCCGGCCTCGGTGAAATCGTGCGTCACCTGGAGCGCCGTGAATCCCCACTCGCGATGGAGCGCCCGCACTTCGCGACGCGTCTTCCCGCGGCGCCGCGGATCCAGCGCGCTGAACGGCTCGTCGAGCAGGAGCACCGCCGGCCGGCGGGCAAGCGCGCGAGCCATTGAGACCAGTTGGCGTTCGCCGCCGCTGAGGGACCGTACGTCACGCTGCCGGAGCGGCGCGATTTCGAGACGGGCGATGAGCTCCTCAACGGTGGATTCGTCCCGCGCGCCGTACCGCACGTTCTCGAGGACCGAGAGGTGTGGAAAGAGGTACCCATGCTGGTACACCAATCCGGCGCCGCGCTCGTCAGGCGGAATCGACGTAACGTTACGGCCGTGGAGATTCACGTCGCCCGAACGCGATGGCACCACGCCGGCGATTGCTTCGAGCAACGTGGTCTTGCCCGAACCGGCCGGCCCGATCACCACGCCATAGCCTCCGGCCGGCACCTCGAACGTCACGTCGCGCAGCTCGAACTCCCCCAGTCGCGCCGACAGACCGCGGACGCCGATCACGTCGAGACCGACATCGAACGATCGTGGCGCAGGGTGCGGAGCACCGTCAGCGGAATGAGGGCCAGGATGGCCATGACCGCCGCTACCGGGAGCGCCTCCTCCAGCCCGAACGTCGCGAAGCGATCCCAGCTCAGCACGCTCACGACCTTCGGGTTGTAGGTGAGAATGACGATCGCGCCAAACTCGCTCACCGCGCGCGCCCACATCACGACCGCCGCCGCGACCATCCCTCGCCGCGCCAGCGGCAGCGTCACACGCCGGAACGAGCGCCACGCATCGTCTCCCAGCGTGCGCGCCACGGCTTCGTAGCGAGGATCGACGCGGGCAAATGCCTCACGAGCGCCGCTGATGTACAACGGCGCCGAAACGAACAGCATCGCGCAGACAATGCCGACCGGTGAACCCACCACGCGCAGCCCGACCGTCAGCAGGGCCGAACCAACCGCCGACTCGCGACCGAACACGAGCAGGAGAGCGATGCCCGCTACTGGATGCGGAATGAGCAGAGGCAGGTCCAGCACTGCCGAAAGCACGCCCCTGCCACGAAAGTCCGAACGCGACAGCAGGTATGCGACGGGAGTTCCGCACAGCACGCCAAACATGGTGGCGGTCGTAGCGGTCACCACGGTGAGCAACAACGCCTGTCGCAACTCGGCATCCCGGCCTAACCGCGCCAGACCGCCGGCGCCGCCGGTGATGATGAGCTCCGCCACAGGAGCAGCGAGGAAAAGGAGCAACAGCGAGCCGCCGAGCGCGGCCAGCACGGTCAGCGCACCGTGCCGCAGTCTGGGACGGTGCCGATCGGGAATCGGGAATCGGGAATCGGGAATCGTGAACTCCATGACTCGTTCGGCGTCCTAAACTCAGCGCTTTGCGCTCCACGCTCTGCGCTCGCCCTTATATTGTCCCGGCCGCAAGCGATCGGCACCCCTATGAGCGAAACAGTCGTCGACATCCAGAAGATCGTGAAGCGCTTCGCCGGTCACACGGCGGTGCGCGAGGTGAGTTTGCAGGTGCCTCGTGGGGTGGTGTACGGCTTGCTGGGCCCAAACGGCGCGGGCAAGACCACGACGATCCGCATGGTGCTCAACATCATCGCGCCTGATTCAGGAACGATCACGGTGTTTGGCAAGCCGAATAGCAAGCCGGGCGTCCAGGACCGCATCGGGTACTTGCCGGAGGAGCGCGGACTGTACCGCAAGATGCAGGTGCGACGCTTGCTGCGGTTCCTGGCCGAACTGAAGGGCGTTTCGCGTCGCGTGGCCGACACCCGCATCACGCATTGGATGGAGCGGCTCGGTCTTCGCACCCCTGAGAAGGACTGGGGCACGGCAAAGATCGACGACCTTTCGCGAGGCATGCAGCAGAAGGTCCAGTTCATCGGCACCCTGCTCCACGATCCGGACCTGGTGGTGCTCGATGAGCCGTTCAGCGGCCTGGACCCGATCAACGCGCAGGCGCTCAAGGACACCGTCGTGGAACTGCGGCGCAATGGAAAGACGGTGATCTTCAGCACGCACCTGATGGACAACGCCGAGCGGTTGTGCGACGCGGTGTGCATCATCGCGCGCGGTGAGATTGTCCTGGACGGACCGCTAAGCGAAGTGAAGGCGGCCCACGGGGGCCGTCATGTGGCGCTGTCGATCGAGTCGAGCAATGGCGATGTGTCGCACATCTTTGAAGACACGTCGCTCGTCAGGCGGGTGAACGATTCGAACCGCTACCTGGAAGTCGAGCTCGCGGAGGGGGCGGATCCGCAGGAGCTGCTTCGTCGCGTGATCGGCGCGGGGGCGATGGTGCATCGCTTCGAGCTTATCCAGCCGTCATTGCATCAGATATTTCTGGATCGCGTTGGGGCGACTGGTGTTGAGGATGGGATGACGGGACACGGATAGAGCAGCTCGGCTGCGTGCTGATTGCTGCTTACTGATGCTGCCGCTGCGTGCTGGTGCTGGTGCATGCGGCGCCAGCTCCAGCAAGCAGCAAACGCAGCAGCAAGCAGCAATCAGCACGCAGCCGTTTTTTTTAGACGTGTTCCTCAAACGCCGCGATCAGGTCTTTCGCAATCTCCTCCGCTGGCCGTCCCTCGATCTGCCACCGCTCGAGCATCCAGACCAGCTTCCCGTCGCGGAGAATTGCGATTGAGGGCGATGAAGGTGGATACCCGGTGAAGTAGCCGCGGGCCTGCTCGGTCGCGTCCGCATCCTGCCCCGCGAAAACCGTATACAATCGGTCTGGCTTCGCCTCATGGCCAATGGCGATGCGCGCTGCGGGTCGTGCCATGCGCGCGGAACAACCGCACACCGAGTTGACCAGGACCATCGCGGTTCCCGATTTGTCCTTCAGCGCCTCGTCGACCTCGTCTGCCGTGCGGAGCTCGGTGAAGCCGACCTCCGTCAGATCGCGCCGCATCGGCACGAGGAAGCGCTCGTCGTACATGGCACGGGGCTGCATCGGAGCGCCCTCGTGCGTGATATCGAGTGAACGTCTATCAGTACTCATCTTTTTTGACCTCTTCTTTCTCTTCTCCACGCAGCAGCGCGAGGATCGCGCCCTGCGGAATCACCAGGTACGTCTCGCCGTCAAAGGTGATTTCGACGGCCGCTTTCCGGAAAAACAGAGCATAGTCGCCCATCCGCGCCTGCATCGGAACGAACCGATGCTCGCGTGGCCCCGTGCGCCATGGCTCGTCGCTTATCTCCGATGGATCCGGCATGGGCAGGCCCGGCCCCGTGGCGACGATCTTGCCTCCCTGCACCGCCTGGCTGTCGACGGCAGTCGGTGGCAGGTAGAGACCGACCTTCGAGCGCTCTTCGCCCTCCTCCGGCTTCACGAGCACTCGATCGCCGACGACGATGAGCTTCTTCTTGGTCATGAGTGAAATCTAGCGGGTTGCGGGCAGCGGGCAGCCAACGCCTCGACCCGTAAAGCCCCCGGATGCAAGGGCGGGCGGCTGACGCCGTGAACGGATGCCAGGCAGCTTGCGAGTATGACGTTCCTCGACACACTTGCAGTCCGGTCGCATCACCTACGCCCAGTCAGGTTATTCGCGCGTCGTTCGTCCCATACCTCGTCCACATCGTGAGAGCAGTTGCTCAACTGTTGAACGACATGCAGCATGCGGGCGTGATAACGAATTACGCCCTGTTCGGCGCGATCGCACAGATGCGATATACAGCCCCCGTGGCAACACTCGACGCCGAAGTGCTCGTCGCTGTTCCGTCGCCGGAGCGCCTGGACCTCCTGGCCCCGATCTACGCATACTGTCGCGAGCGCGGATTCGAACCCGAAGGCGAGACGATCCGCGTAGGAGCGTGGCCTGTGCAGTTCGTTCCCGCGTTCAGTCCCTTGACTAGCGAGGCGTTGGAACGGGCTGAAGTCGCCGACTTTGAAGGCGTGCCTCTTCGCGTCGTCCGGGCAGACTATCTCGCGGCCATTGCACTGAGCACCGGCCGAGGTAAGGACTTCGCCAGGCTTCTTTCCCTGCTCGAATCGAATCGCGTGACGCGCGACGATATTTCGTTTCTTGCCGGTCGATTGGGCATGGCCTCGGCATGGACGCGATTCGAGGAGCGGTTCGGCCGTGAATGACCCGCGAGAGGTTCTCCGCCGGCAGGCGGAATGGCAGCGAGCGCAGGCAAACCTGCCCTGGGCCACAAAAGTCAGGCTTGCCGAGTCGGTCCGGGCGTCGATAGTGCATCTGCGGAGTCAGCGACCGGCGGCGAAGGAGATCCCCCGGTCGCCACCGAAGCCGGATTAGGCCGGAAGGGCGGCGCTCTTCGCCCCAGGACCACTCGGTCAGGTCACCCTAATCGGCACTCGCGCGGCCACACTCCGCCCCTCGGCCAGCCGATGATCCCTGGCGCGTTCCGGCGTCCGCTACCCGTCGGCTCATCCGCTGACTGTCAGTCCCTCGGTCCGGGCCGCGTCGGTGAGGCGCGTATCGTGAGCCACGAAGTCGTCCAGCACACCGACGCTCTCCTGCAGTACCATCGCCGAGCCGAGCTGGATCGCGTCGCCGGATCGAAGCGTGTGTCGGAGGAGGAGACGTCTCGCGGCGCGGGTGACATCGGTGGTGAACTCAACCACAGTCCATGCTTCCAGGTCCGCGAGAAACGCTGCCACGGCGCGATTGCATTGATCACTCGACATTGCATGTTCGCGGGTCAGGCGTGCGAGCGCCGAGACGACTTCCACTTCCGACAATCGGGCGATCACCACATTACCGTGCGCGAGCAGCCTGCGCACACGCGTGCTGCCCTGTTCACGAACGTACCGCTTGACCAGCGCGCTCGCGTCGAAGAAGCGCACTACCCGCGTTCGCTCCGGTCCGCCGAAACGGCGACGGACGCGCCAGCTCCGCGTGCACGGATAGGCGCGAACCGCGTCGCGACGCGACGGTTCGGCAGAGTAACCGCGCCGACCGATGCGAGCTTCCGGAGTGCGGCCGCCGTCGCATCTCCCATGCCCGGAATCGGCCGAAGCTCGGCTACCGGTTCGTGTCGATCCGTGACCAGAATGGTCTCGCCGCGACGCACCCGACCAAGGTAGTGCCCAAGGCGAGTCTTGAGCTCCCTGGACCCGACAATCCGCGATTTAGCCATGTGGTCACAATAACCACATTGGGGGATACAGGTAAAGGGAGCGGCCGGCGCACGGCTGTCACTACGGCGTTGACCGCTCGTAGCTCAGCCCTTGCGCACCGCTCGGCCAGCGCCCGTAGGCGCCGGTGAACGTCATCGTCCAGATACACCTGTGTCCTGACCATGCGATTGTGCACCTCGTCCGTGGCCAGTACGTCAAGGCTCGCGTGACTCACATCACGAGGTGAAAGGCCGCCTGGCGCCTGATCGCCCAACGCAGCTTGCCATCCGAACCAATGATGAAATCCTCTTCCTGCGCGACGCGCACGGGCTGGTTGTTCCACTCCGGCACCGGTGTCGTCACCTGCAGTTCCGCCGAGTACCACATGCTGGGGATCACCTTTGCGTCCCCGCGTCCCGGCACGCCTTCCTGGTAATCCCACAGGCCGATCAATGGTCCCGCGCCATGTCCATGCATCCCGATCGGGTGCGAATACATGGTGCCGCTGAGACGCTCGGCGTTCATTTTCGCCAGCGTCCCTGCCAGTATCTCATTACCGGTGCGACCTGGTCGCACCTCCTCGAACAAAATGTCCTGGAGCCGGTTGGCGTTTTTCATCGCCACCTTCAATCCCGCAGGCGCGTCGGTCTCGCCGTCGCGGAGGATGTATGCCATGTGCTGCGTGTCCGTGTTGAGTCGTAATGCAGTGATCCCGACGTCGCAGTGCAACACGTCGCCTTTCTGGATGATGGGGTCCTCTCCGAGTTGCTCGGCACTGACGCCCTGACGCTGCACGTCAACGGACGGCTGGAACCACGTGCCGAGCCCGAGGTCGTTCACCTGCTGGCGCCACCACCAGACGAGGTCACTGGTGCGCGTCACACCCGGCTTGATGACCTCCGTCGAGTACATCCGGCCGATCAGCTCCCAGACCAGGTTCTGCAGGCGACGGTAGAACCGTTCCTCCTCGGGAACCCGCGACGCGATGAACTCCAGCGGAAGGGCTTCGGCGCGCTTGAACTTCGCGGTCCACTGGGCACCTAACGCCTCGCTCATGCCTTCCAGCTCTCCCGCGGTCAGCCCATCGGTGAAGGCGAACGTGCGCGAGATGTTCACTCCGATGACCTTCGGCTTGCGCCGCTCGATCACGTCCTTCAGCACCTGCCATTGGGCGTCGCCCCAGAGCTCCGCCTGCCGCCCACCCACGGCCGCCGACACGGCGATCGTGGAGCGAACGGCTTCGTAGAGCCCACCCTGCGACGTGCCGCCCAGCGCAATGCGCTCGAGGCACGATCCGTCTCCCGGGTCCGCGCGGCCGGCTTCGGCGCACTTGTCGAAGAAGACGTAGATGGTCCGGCGGCGCGCCGCGAACGTCGTCGGTGAGACGAGCGAGGTGAACGTGGGGTCCTCGTTGTACTCGCGCATCGGAATCACCCACATGTCGATCCCGTGCTTTCGCAACAATGCGGGGAGGATGGTTTTGAGTCGCTTGTCCAGCCACGACTGCTGCAGCTCGGCCTGCTCGCGCAGCGTGCCAAACGGTCGCGTCTGTGCGGTCGCCACACTGGTGAAGCCCACAATTGCGGCGACGACGCAGGTCGCGGTTTTCATCCTGGGCATTCGCTTGACTCCTGATGGGGCCTTGGGGCCTGATGCCTGATGCCTGATGCCTCGAAGTTTCTACTACGCTCGCGCCCGTCACGCCAGTAGAGATTCGTCCGGTATTTCCCGATGGATTTTCGTGGAATGGGGTATGCCTCAGATTGGGCTGCAACCGAACGGTTCGATACCTCAGCGAGGCGTCAATGACGACCCGGCAACACCTATATGAAAGGGGAAGGCCCGCACGGCGCCAATCGGGCGGCCGCAAAGCGCTCATCGCCATCATCCTCCTGGCACTGGCAGCCGATCTCATCCTGGTGACGCGGTACCTGCGCTATCAGGAGGAGACCGCGCGTCTCCGGGCAGGTATGACCAAGGCGCAGCGGGACCGTGCCGATGCCGTTGTATCCGCCGAAAAACACCGGCTGCGCGTCGAGTTCGAACTCATTCGACGGCAGGCGCGGGGCGATCGCCAGCTGCACCTCGCCGTCAACGTCGACAGCGGGCATATGGTGCTCGAACGCGACGGCGTCGTGCTGAGAGAAATGAATGTCCGCGTCACTCCCGAGCGCTTTCGCGGTGCCACAGGAGACTCCGCGATCCAGGTGAGCGCCCTCGGGCAGCGAACAGTCGAACGCGTGTTGAAGGCCGAGGACGCCTGGGAGGTTCCGAAGTCGGTCTTCGAGGAGAGGGGCCAGCCGGTCCCCGACAATCGCCGGGTGCGCGGCGCGTTAGGCGACGACGCGATAGTGCTCAGTGGGGGAACAGTGGTGTACGCTGTGCCGGAGTCCGGGCCCCTGGCCGATTCCGCATATGTGCTGCCGGGCTCGGTTCAGGTTGCCGCCGAGGACCTCAAGGCGCTCTCGGCGAATATTCGGCCGGGTATGTCGATCTACTTCTACAGATGAGTATGTGAACAGTGACAATAAGAGAGCGAAGAGCGAAGAGCGACGAGCGACGAGCGAGCGGCACCGGGCGACGAGGCGGAGCACTTGCCGCTTTGCTCATCGTGCTGGTGGCCGGGACTACGACCGCGCTCATGAGCGCCGCGACCGTCGATGCCAGGTTCGAACGCGATGTGTCGCGCATCGTGTTCAATGACAACCTGGAGCTGCTGGAAGCCATGCGGCGGCATGCGGGCGCCTCGGATGACTCGCTCCTGGCCCTGCTGGAAGCATCCGACACGCTGACGCCGCCGGGCGCGATCATCATCAGCATCACCGACAACCGACTCTGGTACCGGGTCAACGACAGTGTCGTCTTCGAGACTCGAGTCGCCACGGGGAGTGGCAAGGTCCTCGAAAAGGGGGCCGGCGGTTCAACCTGGAAGTTCGAGACACCGCGCGGACGTCTCAAAGTGCTCGACAAGGAAGAGGATCCGGCCTGGGTCCCGCCTGACTGGCACTTCGTTGAACAGGCGGAAAAACGCGGTCTGCGCTTAACGAAGCTCGCCCGCGGACAGTCTATCAACGCAGGAAACGGAAGTGTAATCACCGTCGTTGGCAGCGACGTCGTGCGCCGCTCGCGGGACGGAAGTGTGACTCCACTCGAAGTTGAAGACGGGCGCGAAATCGTTGTGGATGGACAGCTCATCGTCCCGCCGTTCGGGACCAACCAGCGACGCTACAAGGGAGTCCTGGGGACGCACCGCCTGATTCTCGGAAACGGCTACGCGATTCACGGTACCAACGTGCCATCGTCGATAGGCCAGTCGGTGAGCCACGGATGCGTTCGCTTGCTGAATGAGGACGTAGCTCATCTGTACGAGATCGTGCCGAAGGGCACGCCAGTCTACATCTACTGAACCGCGGCTGAGTTGTTAGGGCTGGGTGCTAGGGCGATTTGCTGGGACTGGAGCTGGATGCACCAGCACCAGCCCAGCTCCAGCCTCAGATCCAGCACATCGCCCTAAGCACCCAGCCCTAACAACTCAGCTGTAGTCTATCAGGTTTTTCCCAATGCAATCGGGAAACCGAATTGCGCATTTTTCATGGGTTATCGGGACACGCCCTAGCTCAGCAGTACAAGAAACGCCTCTCTCTCCAGGCTAGTGCGCAGCGCAATCGGCGAAATGCCGACAAGCCGTTTCTCCTCTTTTCGCTCCCGCGCACTCATGACACTGCAGATAAAAACCTCCCAGCTCAGGTCGGTCCCTTTCCTCGTCGCGCTCCTCGCGATGACAATGGGGACGCCACCGCGGTCGGCCTATTCCGCGGCGAGCGAAGCGACGGTCGTCGTTGATTCCGTTCCGCGCACATCGCCGTGGAGTCGTGACACCCTGGTGGGGCTGAGCGGGAAGCTCTGGATGAAGCTCGTGTCTTCCTCGCGCGGCGACACCACGGGGGTGCTCGCGCGCCTGTTCGGCGATAGCGCCGCGGGGAACCCTGGCGTCTATGTCGCCCGCGACAACGAGGTGGCCGGCGATTTCACCTTCGTGAATCTCGTGCCCTTTGCCGACAAGAAGAGGGGGATGCTGGGGAGTTATCGCATGGGATCGTGGCCCGCGGAGCAGCGTAGCGTCTCACAGCAGTACGACAATCCCGAGGGCTTCATCCAGGTCACAGCCGAGAACCAGCACACGAGGATCTCGGAGCATTTTCGCCTTCGCGATTTTCTCACGAAGGATCAGGCCTCTGTGTGGCCGAAGTACCTCGTCCTCCGCGAAGGACTGATCGACAAGCTCGAGCTCGTGATCGGTGCGCTCAACAAGCGCGGCGTGAGCGTAGAGCGCATGTCAGTCATGTCGGGCTTCAGGACGCCCCAGTACAACGAACGTGGCGTTGGCGCTGGTGGACGAGCGCAGAACAGCAGGCACCAGTACGGTGATGCCGCGGACGTCTTCGTCGATAACGATGGCGACGGCGGGATGGACGATCTCAATGGTGACGGCCGCGTGAACACGGGTGATGCCCGCTTCCTGGCCGAGGTCGTCGAACAGGTCGAACAGTTGCATCCGGAACTGACCGGTGGCGTCGGGATCTATTCAGCCACGGGCGCGCATGGACCCTTTGTTCACGTCGACGTGCGGGGCGTGAAGGCGCGCTGGTAGGAACGGACCGACGGGGGACGGGAGACGGGCGAGAGCCCGCGACCGCTGCCGTCGACAACTAGGCTGGCTTCTCTCCCGTTCCCCGTCTCACGTCACCCGTCTCTTCTCCAAGCGTCACCCGTGCCATCTGCACGACGGCCGCGAGAACGACCGCAAACACCACGATCGCTGAAACGCGCCACGTGAAGACGTTCCCCACGATGCCGGGCCAATCGGCGAATGTGGCGCGCGCGGAGCCCAACGGCTCGCGATGAAGGGCGATCAGGCCGAGGCTGGTGAGTGATTCGGCTGTGGCTTCAATCAGGGCAAAGAGCGGCGCGCGCCAGGTCCAGCGGCGCACCGTGAAGTTGCCCAGGTGAAGCGTGACCATTCCGAACAGCACGACGAAGCCGATGGCAAAACTCAGCCCGAGCAGGAAGACGTTCGCTCCCGCCAGCGAGAGTGCCAGCGCGCGATAGACCCGCAGCACCACCGCCGTGACCAGGGCCATCTCCACGATCGAAAACGAGAACCGCCTGAATGCGCGGGCCTCGTCGAGCTTGAAGGTTGCGGTCCTGGTCGGAAAGAAGGCTGGCATGTCGGTCCTAGTCACCATTGGCTGCAGTCGCAGGGCATTGGTGCCGCTGCGTGCTGCTTTCTGCTTACTGGGACGGGCTCCGCCCGTCGTTGAGACTTAACCGGGAGAGGGAGAGCAACGGTGTGACCTACGGCGGGCCACCATGTGATCTACGGCACGGCCAATCGGGCAGCTAGCCAGGCCGCGCTTTCCGCCCCGTGCGTACGCCAGTAGTCCCAGGTGTGCGCCCCCGCATGTTCCTCATACACCAGCAGACCCCCTGAGGCGAGGATGGCGTCACGGAATGCGCGATTCTGGTGCAGCAGGAAGTCGTCGGTCCCGCAGTCGACGTAGAGGGCCGGAACCATCTCGGGACGTCGGCCGCGCAGTCGCGCAGCTAGAGTCGCCGGGTCTCGTGTGGTCCACCCAACGCTGTCCTTCCCAAAGACGGGAAGCGCGATCGCCCAGAGGCTGGGAGCCCACGACGCGCGAAGCGAATCCAGGTCGAACCGGTGACCAGGAACTGGTGCACGACTACCGCCTTTGGCCGGCGCGAGCACGCCTGAATGACTCGCCGCCGCGGAGAAGATGTCGGGATAGGCCAGGGCAAGCGTGATCGCGCCGTACCCGCCCATGGAGAGCCCGGCGATGCCCCGCTGTCGCCGGTCGGCGATGGTGCGATAGCGGCGATCGACGAACTGCACGAGATCGCGGGCTATATAGTCGTCGTAGTGCGGCCACGGCACGCAATACGCGTCCGCCGGCTCTGCGTTAGGCGGCCTGTTGCGCCGGCATCCGGGCCAGTCACCCAGGTAATTCCAGGTGGTGTAAAAGCCATCGTCGCCGTCGGGCATGACGACGATCATTTCCGACATGCCGGCGGCCACGAGCGAATCGAGCGTGCCGGCCAGGCCACCGGCGTTCAGCCAGTTGGTCTCATCGCCCCAGGCGCCGTGCAGATAGTACGCGACCGGATAGCGCCTCTCCGGCTGCGCGGCGTACGACGGCGGCAGCCACACCATCGCCCGTTTGCGAATGCCGAGCGACTGGGACCAGAACGTATCGGCAACGACACGGCCGGCTGGTTGCTGCTTACTGCTTACTAGTACTGCGTGCTGGGGCTGGAGCTGGGGGATGGCAGTGAAAAGAAACGCGCCTCCAACCACTGCTCGCCACGACGTCCGCATGCGCGGTCCAGCCCTGTCCGTGCCCTGCACCCCGTTCCCTATCTCACGTCTCCCATCTCCCATCTCACTTCTGCTTAGCCAGGCACTCGATCTCCACCCGCGCGTTTAGCGCCAGCCCGTTTGCGCCGAGTGCGCTGCGCGCCGGTTTGTGATTCGGGAAGAAGGTCGTGTACACCTCGTTCATCGAATCCCACTCCTTCATGTCGCCCATGAACACGGTGCACTTGAAGACATGCTCCATCGAGGATCCCGATTTCTCGAGGACATCCTTGATGTTCAGCATGGTCTGCCGCGTTTCGGCCTGGATGCCGCCTGGCACCACTCCACCCTGGGCGCTGGCTGCCGTTCCGATCTGGCCGGCCAGGTAAATGATGTCACCCACCTGCACAGCAGGAGTGAAGGGGCGTGTGGGACGCCCGTACGGCATGTGGTAGGTGATTCCATTCACCGTTTCCTTCAAGGCTCCGCCTTGAGCGACGGGGGACGGGGGACGGGAGACGGGCGAGGCGTTTGCCGAGTCGACTGCTGGAGACGCAGCGGAGCGGGCCAACCAGAACATGAGAGCGCCCGCGACGATCAGGGCGGCGACGATTTTGCGGAGAGACATCGGGAAAGCTCCCAAAGGAAGTCACCGCAACTTTGGCTCAGTCGCGTCGAGAGGGCAAGGCGAATTGGTGCCAGAGGTCAGAGGTCAGAGCTCAGAGCTCAGAGGCCGGACACAATACGTGCTCCCTCTGACCTCTGAGCTCTGAGCTCTGAGCTCTGAGTTACTTGATCCTGTGGAAAATCCTGCCCCACCTGATATCGGTGATGAACGGCAAGGGCCGATCAGAGTCGTCCTGATTCCACGAGTAGTACACGAACATCGGCCGGCCGCGGAAGTTTTCGCGGGGGACGATGCCCCAGTACCGGCTGTCCTTCGACTGGTACCGGTTGTCTCCCATCATGAAGTAGTGCTTAGGCGGAATGACGATCGGGCCCCAGTTGTCGTGCGTGGGCTGCTCGGGCGCTGGCCCGAAGCGCGAGTCCTTCAAGGCATACTGCTTCTGCCAGTCGAAGAGGAACGAGACTTCGTTCGGGTCGCCGGGAGGACTCTGGTCGCCGTATCCCTGCTTCTGCTCGACGCCGTTTATGAACAGCTTGGCGTCGCGCATGTGGAGCGTGTCGCCGGCAAGGCCAACGACGCGTTTCACCAGCGTCGGCGTCGGATCCTCGGGCTGGTCCACCTGATTCGGTGACACGAATACCGCGATATCGAACCGCTTGGGCTCCGAGTAGCCGGGAAGGTTGATGTTCGTGAACGGAATGTGTGGCCCATAGACCAGCTTGTTCACGAAGAGCCAGTCACCAACGAGCAGCGCGGGCACCATGCTGGGTGAAGGAATGCGGTACGCTTCGACCAGGAACGTCCGCAACACGAGGAACAACAGGACGGCGCCACCAATGCCCTTGATGTTGTCCCAGAGGGCGCCAGGACGCCTGGCACCGGACTTCCCCTCGCGCACGGACGCGACGGTGCCCTTGGCCGGCGCCGGCGCGGGAGGTTTCGACTTCTTCTTTCTGGTAGCCATGTATGAGGGCAGCGGACAGCGTGCAGCAAACAGTTGGAGTGAATCTTAACTACGCCCTCGGCCCGACCTTGTTGCAGGAGGACGAGCCACCCTTACGCAACAAGGCGCGCCCGGTGGGGCGCGCCTTGGGAAAACAGTGCAGTGAGTGACTAGGTAAGGTGCTTGCTTACCAGCTTCGTCATCTCGAACATGGACACCTGGTTGCGTCCGCCGAAGACCACCTTGAGGTTGGCATCGGCGTTGATCATGCGGCGATTCTTCGAATCCTGCAGCTTGTACTTCTTGATGTAGTCCCAGAGCGACTTGGCGACCTGCGACCGCGGACGCGGCTTCGGGCCGATCACCGCAGCCAACGCTGGACTGGGCATCACTGGCCTCATGAACGCCGGATTGGGTTTCCGCTTCGCCTTCTTTTTCGCCGGAGCCTTTTTCACTGCCTTCTTCTTCGGCTTCGCGGCCTTCTTCTTGGCCTTTTTCTTCGCCGCCATCGTGGTTCTCCTGGGCTTTTGGGTCGTAACGCCGGTATGTGTCGCTTCGTTTCCGACGCGCAAAAGCTAAAGTCACCCGTGCGTCGCGCAATAGGGAAATCAGTTTTTCCCTAGCAAAAGCGCGAAAAAGAGTGAATCAGCGGTACCTTCGATCAGCCGGCGCTTCGCGCGCCGCCCACTGACTCCCGCCGATGACGCCAGGCGTGCAACGCCGATTTCATCTCACCGGTCCATTCGGGAACGATCAGCGAGATGGCGATATACTCCGCCGCCACGGCCAGTTCGACGAAGGCTGCCAGACGGAAGGGCAGCGGCGTCAGCCCGGTGAAAAGCGCCACCGCCCCTACGGCGAGCAGCACACCGGAGGTCTTGGCAGACACCGTGTGGTAGCCGAGCAGGCGCCGGAATCGGAGCAGCCCCCATGCGTTAGGTATGACGAGCGCCGCCAGTACGAGGGCGAAATAGCCGGCTTCCCGCCGCATGGTGTCCGGCCACAGCAGCGTCGCCCCGGCGAACGACACGAGGGCGATCAACAAGTCAGCCCAGCTGTCGAGGAGACGGCCGGTCTCGGATGAAGCGCCCAGGCGCCGCGCCAGAGCCCCATCCAGCACGTCACTCAGCAGCGCCGCGATCGCCAGCCAGAGGAAGAAGCGCTCCCGTCCCATGGCCGCCAGGACCATCAACACCGGCGCAGACAGGAGACGAAAGACCGTGAGCGCGGTTGGAATCGACCGCACTGACGTCGAGAGAAAGTGGCTCACTGGATGCGAAGGATCGTCATGCCGATCAAGGGCGGAGCCGTTCCGCCACTACCGGAGCGAATCGCCAGCGCCTGAGGGCCGGACTGCGTTCCGGAGAGTTCCCAGGCGGCGAAGCCGCCGCCGCGAAGGAGTCCCACTTCCGACTGCCCGGTACTGAAGGTGCCGAACGAAACCTTCCGCACTGCCAGAGGCCATGGCAGCGGAAACGCGGGCGCGCCGCTGGAAGTGAGATTAGCGCTCATGTTCTGGAAGAGATCCCGGCTGTTCCAGCTTGCCAACCGCAACCTTTGATCCGTCAGGTTCACGCCGGGATAGTTGTCGGCCGTGGATGCGAGCGAAAACAGGCCGAGCAATTCCGAGAAGGGTTTCCCGCTCTTCGATACGACGTTCGCAACCCCGCGGTCGTTCTGCACCTTGTTGATCGCGCCGAGGAACGCGCCTTCGCTCTGGCCGTAGGTGTCCGTCACGTAGCGCATGAAAGACCACGAACTCCCGTAAATCACCGGGTCGATCGGGCCGAACGGATCATCGAGGATCGACTTGGACTCCAGCGACTCGTAGTGGTTGTAGAGGAAACCAAAGTGGTGCAGGATCCCTTCGGCGGGATCGGGACACGATCCACCCGCGGGCGCGTAGTCGCAGTTTGGCCCATCGGCCCAGGCGAGGTCCTGCTTCAAGTCCCTGGCGTAGATGCTGCGCGCCCAGATTTCACTGGCCTGCTGCGCCGTAGCCTCTTCGAGCCAGGTCTCTTCCAGTGCTGATGCGTCGAAGTAATACCGCCACGCATATGACGCGACGTGCTTCGCCTCGTGGATCAACGTCCCCCGAATCAGTCGTCGCCAGAGCGAGATTGACCAACCTGCCGAGGGATCAGGGACCAGCGCGTAGAACGCCTCACCCTCGTTGCTCGACGGACAGGCCGGAATGACGGTGTTATCCGGCAGCGTGATAGCCACCCGAGGGAAGAAATCGCACAACGTGACGAAGCCAAGGATCTGATTCGTGACGCCATCGATGGCGTAGTTGTTCACCCGCGGCGAGAACAGCGCCAGCATGCGCCCGTTGTTGTCCAGTGCGGAGTCGACCACCAGCGGGTCGCCGAAAACCTGCAGCTGGTCGTACATCACCAGGTCGAACTCTTCTCCAAGCTTCACGTATTCGGCGTCCATGGTGCCTGCGAGGGGCGCCGCCGCGTCCTCGACGATGACCAGTTTTGAGCCCGAGTACACGACGCGGAACGTGACTTCGTCGAAGGTGTTGGCCGCCTGCAGCGTGCGCCTCATGCGGTATGTCTTCTGTTCTCCCACCGCCGGAGGTTGAATCGCCGCCGCGACGGCGCTGCCTGCTGCCCGACGGCGGAAGCGCTCCTGAATCCGGGGCGTTCCCAGCTCACGGGCGAGTTGCCGCTCCTGCTGCATGAAGGTCGCGTGTGCTCGCAAATGGCGGGTGGTGGGATCGTCCGGCAATGCGCGGCGTGGCGCCTGCGCTGCCTGGAGTTCAACGAGGGAGGCACTCGCCGTGGTCTGGCCGGATCCCGTGAGTCGGAACGTCGTGCGGACTCCCGCGTCCGTTGCGTAGTTGAATGCCGTGATCAGGTACTTCCCGCCCGAACCGGCGAACTCGTTGCAGACCAGGTCCGCTGCAGTGGTGAGGAGGAGTGATTCACCCACCGCGAGCGAGCGATCGGCCGCCACGCGAAGCTGCATCGTCGTACGGGCCGTGTCTCCATTCGCCACGAGCTCCACCTGCGCCGTTCCGGTTGCCGTGCAGGGGAGCGAGGCCTTCGCCGGTACCGTGAACGTCACTGAAGTCGGGGACGCGGCCGTCACCACGCCGGCTGCGCCATTCACGACGACCTGATTGTCCGCGATCGTGGCGCCGAAGTTGGCGCCGCTGATTGTGCCCGTACCACCGGGGACGAGCGTGGCGGAGGAGGTGCCAGTGATGGAGGGCGTGACCAGGCTCTGCACGCGAAGGTTCACCGAGTCGATTCGCCCTTCTGTGGACGCGCGGATATACACGTTGCCGGGCGTCACGCCGGTCACGACGCCGCCCTGCGTCAGGGTAGCGCGAGCGGGGTTGGCGGACGACCACGTCACGGTGCGTCCTGTTATCGGGAGACCAGTCGGGCTCTGTGGTTGGGCCGTCAACGTCACCGTTTCACCCTGACGAACGCTGGGATTGGCGGGCGAGATGGCGATGAAGAACACCGGCACCTGGGTGACGGTCAGTGGCAGGTTCCCCGCAATTCCATCGACGGTGGCAGTGATGGTGACTGAGCCCGCCCCGGCGGCGGTGATGAGTCCACTCGTGCTGATGGTGGCGATCGTAGAATTGCTCGTTGAATACGCGACCGTTTTGCCGCTCAGCTGTGCGCTGGATGCGTCGTAATAACGGACGGTCACCTGCATGTTCTGGCCGACTTCCATCGTCGGAACCGGCGATGTGATGTCGACTCGCGCGACCCTGCCCGGAGCCGTTGTGCCTCCGCCATCGCCGCCACCGCCGCACGAAGCGACCACAACGACGGCGGCAGCGATCGTGAGAATGCGCGTGAGGCGCGGGGCCGTACTGGTCGATCGGGACATCCGGGATCCCCAGGGATGGAAGGCGACGGGGGCTGACACAAGCTAAGAGAATTGAGATGGGAGATGGGAGATATGAGACGAAATGCGTGCTGGTTGGCGTTTCGTCACCGGGTATCTTCTAAGTGCGAGGAGACAGGAAGCAGGAAACAGGAGAGCAGGGAAGGAACCGAAACGTTCAATTCCTGCCCATCTTTCGTCCGCCGCTTCCGCCTCCCGCTTCCTGCTTCCTGTTGCCTCTTTCCTGTTTCCTGTTTCCTGTTTCCTGTTTCCTGTTTCCTAGAGGTCATATGCGCGCCCCTGTCGCTGAGCCGACTTCACGGCCGGCACCACAGCCACGGTCTACGGACACCGCACGGTTGGTTGTACCCGGTCTCGTGTCATTCAATGGAATCCGTCGCGTCCCGCCGGCGGTGAATGAACCGGTCCGCTCCTACGCGCCGGGATCTCCGGAGCGCGCGTCGCTGAAGGCGCGACTCGCGTCCATGGCGACCGAGCGCGTGGAAATCCCGATCATCATTGGCGGCGAGGAGTTCCGCACCGGCGAGATCGCGCAGGCCGTAATGCCTCACGCGCACGCCCATGTGCTGGCCGATTGGCACAAGGCAACGCCAAAGCATGTCGAGATGGCGATCGTGGCGGCGAAGAAGGCGCAGGTGGAGTGGGCGAACTGGCCCTGGGAGGATCGCGCCGCCGTCTTCCTGCGGGCGGCGGAGTTGCTGGCAACAACGTGGCGCGACACGGTAAACGCGGCGACGATGCTGGGTCAGTCGAAGACGGCGTACCAGTCCGAGATCGACGCCGCGTGCGAACTGGCGGACTTCTGGCGATTCAACGTGCAGTACGCGCAGGAGATCTACGCCGAGCAGCCGATGTCGAGTCCGGGTGTGTGGAACATGTCCGACTATCGCGCGCTCGAAGGCTTCGTGTACGCGGTCACGCCGTTCAACTTCACCGCGATCGGCGGCAACCTGCCTACGGCGCCGGCGCTGATGGGGAACGTCGCGGTCTGGAAGCCGGCGTCGTCGGCCATGTTGTCGGCGTACTACCTGATGAAACTGCTGCAGGAAGCGGGGCTGCCGCCGGGCGTAGTGAACTTTGTCCCAGGCGACGCCGCGATGATCAGCGACGGGCTGCTGTCGCACCGCGACCTGGCCGGCGTGCATTTCACCGGCAGCACGGGCGTGTTCAACAGCATGTGGAAGACGATTGGCGCGAATATGGGCCGCTACCGCACCTACCCGCGCATCGTTGGCGAGACCGGCGGCAAGGACTTCATCATCGCGCACCCCTCGTCCGATCCGCAGACGCTGGCGGTAGCGATCGCCCGCGGCGGGTTCGAGTACCAGGGGCAGAAGTGTTCCGCGGCCAGCCGGGGCTACATCCCC
>CAZSNV010000052.1:0-21258 GCA_964608035.1 uncultured Gemmatimonadaceae bacterium
GCACAGCCACCGGGGTCTGCGGCGTGACCAGCATCGCGGGAACGAACAACGCACAGAGGCTCATGAGGCCCGAATGTAGGGCACTCGTGGCGTGGCGGCCACGGCGCTCGGTACGATGACCCGGCAAACGGTTGCCTTAACGACGACATCCGGCGATGCTCAGGTGGCCCGCGACATAGCCTCCAGCCCCGCCATCCGATGAACAAACGCGAATTCGTGCGCACCATGGGCAGCACGTCACTCGGTTTGATGTTCAGTCCCGGCATCCTGTCGCACCTGGCCTCGACGCCCCCGAAAGTCCTGGCTGAGGACGAGGCCTTCTGGAGGTCCAGCAATACTGGACGTCGAAGGTCCGCGGAAAACTGCGGATTGTCATGCAGACGCCCTCGGATCCCGCGCGGGCCTGCGCCATCGCCAATGTCGCGGTCCAAGGCATGACGCCCGGCGACCTCGCGAGGACGTTGTTCGACAAGTACCGCGTCTTCACGGTGGCGATCAACCGTCCCGAAGCCGGTGTACAAGGGATTCGCGTGACGCCACACCTGTTCACCACGACGTCCGACCTCGACGTGCTGGTCAAGGCACTCGGGGAACTGGCGACCTGACGGAGGATCCCATGCGCGCATCGGTCTGGTTAGGCATTGCACTGATTGTCGCCGGCGTCGCGGTCTACCTGCGCGGCGGCATCACCACGAAGGAAGACGTGATCGATGTCGGTCCGCTGACGGTCTCGAAGTCCGAGCGCCAGTCGATTCCGCCCTGGATCGCCGGACTCGCGGTCGGAGCAGGGGTCCTGCTCGTTGCGTCAGGGATGCGACAGAAGACGTAACAGTGGCACCGGGTTCTGCGCAGTTCGGGTTCTGCGCCGTTCGGGTCCTGCGCAGTTCGGGCTCTGCGCAGTTCGGGTCTTGCGCCCTTCGGGTCCTGCGCCGTTCGGGTCCCGCGCCGTTCGCCCTCCGCGCCCGCACTGACTGATGCCGGATGCTCGCATGACGCGGCTCACAGTGGCGCTTCTGCTGGTCGCCTTGATGACCCGCAGTACGGCGACGCCCCGGGAGACAGCTCCCGTTGCGCCCGTGCTGTCTCCGGTCGTGACTACCGGCAGGGATGTGCGCGCCATCGACAAGTCCGCGAAGGCGGTCGATGCGGAGATGCGGCACGTGGATTTCCACATCGACAGCGGCATCGTGCTGCGCATTGCCCGGTTGCGAGGCGCGTTGTTACCGACTGTCTCCGGCACGCCGCCAACATTAGACGACAAGAAGTCGTTCTTGCTGGTCATGCACTCGGCGGACATCGCGATCGATACATCGAGCTTGGCCGTCCTCCTCAACCGCCACGTCTTCGGTTACCCGGGAGCCCCGCTGCGAAACCTCCGCCTCCGCACCGAGGGTAACGAGCTCGTGCAATCGGGCACGCTGCGTAAAGGAATCAGCATGCCGTTCCGGATTCGCGCGACGGTGACGCTGATGCCGGACGGGCGGATCCGGCTACACCCGACGTCGGTCAGAGTCCTCGGGATTGGCGTGACGAATATCATGGACTTCTTCGGCGTGGAACTCGCCAATGTGATCAAACTCAAAGGGGATCGCGGCGCGACCATCGACGGCAACGACTTCATCCTCGATCCCGAGGCCATTCTGCCGCCACCGCAGATTCGCGGTCGCTTAACCAGGATTGCGGTCGGAAACGGCGCAATCGAACAGACGTTCAGCGCGCAACCGGGTCAGGACGTCACGCCGCTGCGCACGCGGCCGGCCCGAACGCCTAACTACATGTACTTCCGCCACGGCACCATGCGATTTGGCAAGCTGACAATGGTCGACGCCGACCTGCTGATTGTCGATGACGATCCTGCCAACGTCTTCGACTTCTCGCTCGACCGGTACAACGACCAGCTGGTGGCCGGATACTCGAAGAGCACGGCGGCGCTCGGGCTCGTTGTTCACATGCCGGACCTGAGGAGTCTTGAGCCGAAGCGCCGAGCCACAGCAGTCGACTCCGCGCCGACTAGAGTAAACCGACGCTGAAGTTCCGATTCATATAAGACTTTTTACGCGGTTGACCCTTTTACGCATCTGGGACGCGGACTCTTCCCGCAGTTGTCTGTCTTTACCTATGCCGCAGTTCACGTTCTTAGGGGCGTAACAGCGGCATAAGTAAAAGACTAGAGTGCGGGAAAGAGTCCGCGCCCCAGGGGCGTAAAACGGTCAACCGCGTAAAGGGTTGGCATAGCTCTGCCGCCCGTTGCCGCAACGCGCAACGCTCCACGCTCAACGCTCGACGCTAGATCCTTGCCGGCCGCGACATGGTGAGAATGGACGCCAGCAGGTCGATTCCTTCCCACAGGTTCCGCAACTTCAGGTTCTCGTCCGGCCCGTGCTGGTTGTTGTCGTGATTGACCAGCGAGACACCGACCGTGGGGAGTTTGAGCCCTTCGCTGAACTCACCGAAGGGCATGCTTCCGCCTAACGTTGGAAGCTGGACCGGCCTGATCGACCCCCGGGTCAGCGCCGTCGCCACCGCCTGAGCCAGCGGTTCGTCCATCGTCACGCGCGTGGCTCGGCTGCCACCCCGCGCGTCGATGCGGGCCAGCAGCCGGTGGGCGAGTCGCTCTTCATCCGTCGGGGCGCGGTTGAGGACGACGAAGTAGCCCCGCTGGCGCACGTGGGCGATCACGCGTTCGTTCATCTTCGCCGGATCGAGCCCGTGCACCAGCCGCATGGCGAGGCGCGCCGTTGCTGATGCCGGAATCGCCGTCCGGCCAGGAGCGCTGAAGCCGCCACCGGCCTCCATCTGGAGCACGTTGAGCGTCGGTTCATTCAGTTTCTGCTCGAGTCGCGTGTCGGGACGCTCGGGCCGCGCCACGCCAAACTCCTTCGCCAGCTCCTTTTCCACGTCAGGCGCCGCGGCCAGCGCCCGCTTTTCCGTCGGCGTGAGCGGCGTGACGTCGTCGTAAAAGCCGGCGACGGTGACGCGTCCCGTCGAGTCCTTCATCGTGCCCAGCAACCGGCCAAGGAGCATGGACGGATCGGGCGCCCAGTTGCCGTAGTTGCCGCTGTGCAGGTCGTTGCGGGAGGTGAACACGGTGATGGTGACGCCCGCGCTCCCGCGGACGCCGTAGTACATCGTGGGCCGGCCGCTGGGATGACGCGGTCCGTCGAGCGTGATGGCCAGGTCGGCCTTGAGCTTGTCCCCCGACGCCTGCACGAAGCGCCTGAAGTTGGCGGAGCCGGCTTCCTCCTGGCCGTCGAGCACGACCCGGATATTCCAGGCCGGTTTGCCACCGGTGGCGCGGAGTGCATCCATCGCCCCCAGGACCGCCATGATGGGTCCCTTGTCGTCCGACGCCGAGCGCGCGTAGATGCGCGCTTCGGGATCGAAGGACTTCACGGACGCGTCGAGCGTGACTTTGCCGTTAGGCACCATGACGCAGGGCGCGAAGGGGCCGCATTTCGTCCACTCCGTCGAGTCCACCGGCTGCCCGTCGTAATGGATGTAGAGCGTGAGCGTGCCGGCACTCGGTGTAACGTCAAGCGTGGCGAGGACGACGGGTGAGCCACTGGTGACCTCCTGCGTCTCGACCGTAAAGCCGCGCTTCCTGAACATGTCGCCGAGCAGCGCCGCATTACGTCGCATGTCGGCGTCGTTCCGCGCGACGTTGGGGATCGCCAGCAGGGTGATGAACTCGTCGACGATTTCGCGCTGGTGCTGCGCGGTCCACGCAGCAACAGGGGATTGGCCCCGCAACGGCAGTGCTGTGCTGGCTGCGACGAGAGCGATCCCGAAGATCTTCCGCATGAGGCAGGGAGGCTTGAGTAAGTCGTGCAGAGTTGAAACGCGCCGAACGGTTGCTCTGCTGGGTGCCTGCAAGTTGACCGAGTCCGTGCACCGCCGCGACCTGTCACGACCAGCCCGAGCCGAAGGGCTGGTCCTGCAGTGGATCCGAACCAAGCCGCAGGACGTTTCCGTCGAGATCTTCGACGTGCATCTCGAGCGCCCACGGAAAGTTGGTGGGTTCCATCCGTATCCGCGCGCCCTTTGCCTTGTATTCGTCGCGGAGGGCCGCCGCATCACCGACGCCGATCCAGACCCACGCCGGCGGATTTCCCTGATCACCGAGGGATAGCATGATGTTCGCGTCGCCGCGTGTCACCGACGCGAACTGCGTCGGGTCATGCCAGTCCAGTGAGAAGCCCAGGACGTCGCGGAAGTACTGGATGCTCGCCGCCAGGTCGTTGACCCGGAGGATTGGCGAGGCGTGGTGAAAGTTGATCGTGGGTGCCATACGAAGCGGAAGGTTGGTGCAAGCAATGTGTTGCCAGATGCGACTGCGTCAATTACGCTAGTCTCGCGTTGCAGGACGCACCCCGTCCGCGGAAAGGGCTGAGCCCACCTGAGCACGTTTGCGCACCAACAATTCCGATCTTCTTTCAGCCCGGCATGCGGACGCGGGCGCCAGTGGAAGGAGATCTCATGTCAGAGCCGAGTTCGAAGCTGCCGCCGCGTCCGTCGCTGGAGCAACTCCGCAAACGGGCCAAGGACCTTCTCCGCGCCGCCCGCTCGTCAGACGCCGACGCGATCACTCGTCTACGCGCCGCCAGCTCGCGAGTCGACCCGGAACGAATCGTCCTTGCTGACGCGCAGCACGTTGTCGCAAGAGAGCATGGCTTCAGCGGCTGGGGCCAGCTTGTGCGACACATAGACGGGCTCACGGAACCGGGCGGCGCGTTCGCGAAACCGATGATTCGTCCGGTTGAGCTACGCGGTTCACGGCCGTACACCCTTGCCGACGGCACCCAGGTCACGACCGAGGACGTATGGCGCACGTTCGTAGCGGCTCGCGCCGGTGACCTGGCTGAGGTGAAGTCGTTCGTGGCGAAGGCTCCAGCGCTCGCACTGGTCGAATACAACTACACGCCACCGATTCACTTTGCTGTTCGCGAGGGGCACGTGGCACTCGTTGAATTCCTGCTCGACCGCGGCGCGGATCTCGCCTATCGCTCGTACCCGTTTTCCGACTCGCTCCTCATGATGGCCGAAGATCGCGAGCATGACGACGTTGCCACGCTGCTGCGACAGCGCCTGTCGCGACACTTCGCCCTCTCCTCTGGCACAAAGGTCATCATCGACGACGCCGGCGCCGGCGACGCCGGCCGTGTCCAGGCCGAACTGTCGCGGGATCCCAACCTCGCTCGAGTGAGCAATGAGACGGGAGACACCGCGCTGCATCACGCGGCGCACAACGGTCATCTCGATCTCGTGCACACGCTGCTCGCCGCCGGCGCGAATCCAGACGCCATACGGGGCGACGGCTACCGCCCGATTCACCTGGCGCTCATGCCTAACTGGTTGATGGGTGTGCCGCGGGAGCGAGGCGAGGCGATAGCCGGCGAACTGCTGGCGAGGGGCGCGCGGTACACGATGTTCATCGCCGCGCTGCGTGGGGACAGGGAGTTCATTCGCGACGCCCTCCGTCGCGATCGGTCGCTCGCCAACGAGGAGGACACGAATCACCATCGTCCCATCTCGGCCGCCGCCCGGCGGAACGATGTGGCGCTTGCACTATTGCTGCTCGACCACGGCGCCGATCCCAATCTTCCGGAGGAAGGCGCACCTCGCGGTCACGCGCTTTGGATCGCGGTGCACAATCGATACCGGGAACTCGCACGCCTTCTGGTCGAACGCGGCGCGGACCCTGACGGGATGGTGGAGTCAAGCGGCACTCCCATGATGAGGGCCGAGAAAGACCCGGAACTCTCTGCGCTGCTGAAGGCGCATGGCGGGAAAGCGCATCGCGGCCCGCGCGAGGAACTCGAGCACCTGATAGGCGAACAACGCTACGCGGACGTCGAGCGCATGGTGCGCGAGCAACCGGCGTTGATCCACGACGAAGAAGCGTCGTGGGGCGATGGAATTCTCGCTGGTCCGGCGCACGGCGGCGATCACGAGATGATCGCGCTATTGATGCGACTCGGAGCGCGCGTGCCTCCCGTGTCGAAATGGGCGCCGTACTACTACTTCAAGCACGAGGCGACGGCGGAGTTCCTGCTTCAGCAGGGGATGGACCCCAACCACATGAACTGGCATCGCCTCACGCTGCTGCATCACATGGCGGCCGAGGGTGAGCTGCGAAAGGCGCAGCTTCTGATAGCACACGGCGCCGACATCGATGCCGTCGATGAAGAGTATCGGTCCACGCCACTTGGGCTCGCCGCTCGTCGCGGACAGCGAGAGCTGGTGTCGCTGCTGCTCGAGCGCGGTGCGGATCCGGATCTCGCCGGGACGCCGTGGGCGCGCCCGCTCGCCTGGGCGCGCAAGAAAGGTCAGCAGGAAGTGGCCGACGTTCTCATCGCGACCGGTGCCTCATGAGTCAAGCTCGGCCCGGTCCAGTTCGTTATCAGGAGGGCGCGATAGCAGCCGTACCCTGTAGGAACTCGCATGAGCACCGCGACGCGCAAATACGACGACTTTCTGGATGCCGTGGGGGAGGAGGTCTCTCCCGCGCTCGAATCCGTCGACTTCGAGGGAGCGCGGAGGCTACGGCGCCCTTCGTGAGCTAGATTCCCGCGGCAATGTCGCGGGCAAAACTGGCTTGGCTGGCAGCGCTTCTTGTGGCGCTGGGATGTGCGGGCGGGTCGGACGAATCCGACTCCGCCAGAGTCGCCGCGTCGTCGCGCTCGGTCGGCACCTCGTTCGCCAAGGTACCCGATTCAGCATGGGTGAATGTCGACGGTTTGACGCTGATCGGTTTCTATCCGATTAAAACCAACGAGCAGCTCGCGCTTGACCCCGATCTGGCCACGGTGCTCGATGATTTCGCCTATCACATCGGCTCCGCCATGGATTCTCTCGACGCCAATGATGTCACCGTGCACTACCGCGGAGGCGACACGCTCTGGCTGCGCTCTTCATTCGGCGGCCGATGGCAGGTTGCGCGGGCGGTGGACAGCTCGGATGTGGGCTATGTGCTGACGGACACGACGCGAAACACGACGATCATCTACGGAGTGCGGACCTACATGGACCTGATCGAGTATGCCCACGAGTTCAGGCGTACCGGAAGGATTCGACCGCGCTAGCCGCCGACCATTGAGGAAGAGGCAATGAAGCCGCCACACCCGAACGCCTCCGAGGCGCCGGATGTCGAGTGCGAGATGCATCACACGACGCTCGTCGTCAGCGACGTCCGCGAGGCCGTCGAGTTCTACACGACGAAGCTCGGCTTCTGGTCGGCATTCATGGAGGGCGATCCGCCCACATTTGCGAGCGTGAACCTGGGTTACGTGCAGATCTTCCTGGAGCAGGGGACGCCGACTCCCAATGGCTGCTCAGTGTATTTCGTGGTCGGTGACGCCGACGAACTGCACGCGTTCCAGAAGTCGAAAGGCGTCGCCATCGTGGATCCGCCGGAGGACCGGCCGTACGAACTGCGCGACTATGGAGTGCGCGACCTGCACGGATACCACCTGAGGTTCGGGCATCGCCTGTACAACGCCGGCCCGCCGCTCAAAATCGAACGCGTCGACGTTCCGCTCAGGCTGGAGAAGCGATTGGCGGCGTTGCTCCATGATCTCGCCGAGCACAAGCGAATGAGCCTGACGAGCTGCGTCGAGGAGATCCTGCTCCATACCAACGAGCCATTGGGCGATGGCGTGGCCAGTCCACATACCAAGGGACAGCTGGCCTACATTCAGGAACTCAAACGGAAGCACGGCATCGACTACGACTCCCACGCGAGTTACCGGTTTACGGACTAGTACAGGACGCAATGACCGCTCCGCCGCCGCAACTCGAACGAGTCGATGTCCGGCTGACTCGATGGATGGCCCGACACGGGCTCTGGATGCTCCGAATCAGCCTCGGCGTCGTGTTTTTATGGTTTGGGGCCCTCAAGTTCTTCCCCGGCCTGAGCCCGGCTCACGACCTGGCTGCCCGGACCATTGAGCAGCTATCTGGCGGACTGGTGGGTCAAAATGTTTCTGTACCTTTGCTGGCAGCCTGGGAATGCCTGATCGGGCTCGGGTTGCTGTTCGGCGTCTTCCTCCGTGCTGTGCTTCTGTTGCTGATTGTCCAGATGCTCGGAACGCTGACGCCGCTGATACTTTTCCCAGCCGAGGTGTTCACCCGCGTGCCATTTGCTCCGACGCTCGAAGGGCAGTACATCATCAAGAACGCGGTGCTCATCAGCGCGGCAATCGTATTGGGTGCGACCGTTCGTGGCGGCGGACTGGTCGCGCAACCCGAAGTCAAGCAGGCCGCCGAGCAGCTCGAGCGTGCTGAACCGGACTGAGCGCGTTGACATGACACCCAATGCCAAACAACCAGGAAAATGGCTACCAAACTCGACAAATCCCTGAAGCGCGAGCTCGACATCAATGGCGAGCCCTACATGCTCACCATCCAGCCGGAAGGATTGAAGCTGGTGCCGAAAGGGAAGCGGAACGGCATTGAGATCGCCTGGAAGGACATCGTGAGTGGCAGCGTCGCGCTCACTGGTGCGCTCAATGCCTCGCTTGACCGTCCACAAAGCGAATAGCAATCCCCGAACGGCCGCGTCAGGGCGGAAACAAGGCGTTGGTCTCGTGCGCGGCGCGCTGGAGCAGGCGGACCGTCGCTTCCGGAGTGTTCAGCGTCCGGCCGTCAACCACCGCGACGCCAGGCAGCAATCGGGCATCGTGCCCGGTGATGCGCTCATAGATCACCAGCGCGGCGAGGTACGTGCCGAGCAGCGCAGGGTGCAGACCATCTGACGCGTACAGCTGGAGAGCGGGATCCGAGTCCCAGGCCGTGATCCAGGCGCGCCCTGCAGGCAGGAAGACTCCGTTGACTGCTGTCGCCGCCATCTGATATGAAATGCGTGCCTCGTCGAAGAACGCAAATCGGTCGATGGTGGGCCACACCATGTAGAGCGCGGGCGTGGCCCCCTGCCGGCGGATCTGCGTGTTGAACAGCTGGGCGGTGAGGATCAGCGAATCACGGTTGATGGTCGTGGTCGATGGACCCTGCTGAAGGACGACGAAGTCCCATTGCCTCGACGCAATCATGTCCAGGGCATCGGAGCCGCCCACGTAGTGGTCGATGAGCGCAAAGTTCGGCTGTGCCACAGAACGCACCGTGATCGTGTCTCCAACAGAAAGGGCCAGCGCGGACAGTGTGCCGGGAAGGTCGTTCACGTAGGTGAGGCTGTTCCCGATGAACAGCACCTGCGTTCCGCCGGACAGTTGTGGCCCGACCGACTCGCCGCACGCGATGCCGGTGGCGACCAGCAGCGTTGTCCCAAGCCCGAGCAACACAATCGGGGATCTTACCGCACTGCGCATTCCGTCCGTGCTCCGTGTCGGGGCGAGCCCGTACCCTAGTTGTGCCTGCCGTCGAGAAGCAAACGAAGCGTCCGTTCATCTCTCGCGCCTGTCGCCGGGTCCCGACGTGGTGAATCCCTGGACCGGTCAGCAGGTGTCGAACCGACGACAAGCTCCTCGAGGTCCGATAGGCACGTTTTGGAACGAGCTGAGTTGTTAGTGCTGTTTGCCAGGGCTGGGAGCTTGGAGGCTGGAGCTTGGAGCTGAATGCATTCAGTGCCAGCTCCCGCAGCCAGCAGCAAGTCCCAGCAAACAGCACTAACAACTCAGCTTGCTGTTTATCTTCGTCATCCCCAGCCGCTGATACGATCGCTTGATCATTGCACTGGCCTCACCCCGGATTGCGCAATCGCTGGATGACGGACTGGCGCGAATCGAGCGGCTGGTCGCCGGGGCGTCGGCGCAAGGTGCGAAGATCGTCTGCTTGCCCGAGGCCTATCTCCCGGGTCTGCGCGGACTGGACTTCGACGTACTCCCGTGGGACGAGAAACAACAGCAGCGCGCGCTCGACGCGGCGCAACGGCTCGCGAAAACGTATCAGATCGCTGTCATCCTGAGCCTTGAACTGGTGACCGATGAAGGACGGCAGATTGCCGCGTGCGTGATCGAAGCCGACGGTACCGTTCAGGGCTTCCAGATCAAAACTCAGCTCGACCCTTCCGAAGACCGCTTCTACGTGCCGGGGAATTCCCGTCGCATGTTCGAAATTGACGGAGTCAAGTTCGGCATTGCGATCTGCCATGAGGGGTGGCGCTACCCGGAGACGGTGCGCTGGGCCGCGGTCCGCGGCGCGAAGATCGTTTTTCATCCGCAGCACACGGGGAATGAGCAGCAGGGACTTCGCCTGACCGAGTGGGGCGCGTCGAGCAATCCTTACTACGAGAAGGCGATGATGCTGCGCAGCATCGAGAACTCGATCTGGTTCGCGAGCGTCAACTATGCGTTGCACTCCCAGGAGGCGGCGACCAGTCTCATCGATCCGTTAGGCAGGTGTCACGCATATCTTCCCTACGGCGAGGAAGGTGTGCTGGTACGCGACATCGACCTCAGGCACGCGACCGGCCTCCTCGCGGCCCGCTACGCTCCGCAGCGTTATCAGGAATCGTCCGACTGATGGTGACGAAGACCCTCCCTCTTACCGTTAGGTCACCCAGCCGTTCGGCGGCGGGAACAGAAACCTGCTGATCCACGTCAACCAGCGCGTCCTCGGACGCACTTCCCGGCGTGCTGATTGGGAGCGATTTTTCGTGGTTCCCCCGGGAGTCACAAGCACCATCGCATGAAGAAAAGACGGAAGGCTGCTGCATCGCGCGAACGACACGTGAAGAAAGTCGGAGTCGCGGAGGCAAGGGACGGATTCGACGGTGAGGCGGCATCCGCTATCGTCGGCATTGGCGCGTCCGCCGGCGGCCTCGAAGCGTTTACGCAATTGCTCGGGGCGCTGCCGCTCGACACGGGCATGGCCTTCGTGTTGGTCCAGCATCTGGATCCGGACCACGAAAGCGCGCTGACGCAGATTCTCTCGCGCGCCACCTCACTACCGGTTCGCGAGATCACGAACGATGAGCCGGTAAAGGCCAATCGCGTCTACGTCATTCCGCGCGACCAGAACCTGAGCATCGCCAACGGCGTCCTGAAGATCGAGCGGCGACCGCGGACGCGCGCGCCGAATCGGCCCATTGATGCCTTCTTCGAGTCGCTGGCGCACGACCGGTCCGAGCGGGCCGTTGGCGTAGTGCTGTCCGGCACGGGGAGTGACGGCACGCTGGGTCTCGAGGCAATCAAGGCCGAGGGCGGCATCACGTTCGCGCAGGATGATTCAGCGAAGCACGATTCAATGCCCCGCAGCGCCGTGGCGTCGGGTTGCGTGGACCTCGTGCTTTCGCCGGCGGAGATTGCGATGGAGCTCGCGCGGTATGCGAAGCATCCCTATGTCGCCGGTCGGTGGCCCCTGACGCCCACGGGCACGGATGGCGACACATCCCCGGAGGATGACCGTGCCGCTGCGGCGGCACATGAGGATGATCAAACGCAGCTCCCTTCCGGCGACCGTCATCCTCTGGACACAGGCGGCGAACGTGAGCCAGCCGAAGCCGGGCGCGGCCGCGCAAAGGGGGCGCGGTTGGCGCGCGACTCCAAAGCCCCCCAGGCCGAGGAGGACGACTACAAGAAAGTTCTCCTGCTTCTGCGGAACCATTCCGGCGTGGACTTCTCGCTCTACAAGTCCACGACCATCCAGAGACGCCTCGCCCGGCGTCTAATGCTGACCAAACAGACGGCGTTGTCGGCCTACGCTGTCTTTCTCCACGGCAACACCAAGGAGCTCGACGCCCTCTACGCCGACGTGCTCATCAGCGTGACGAGCTTCTTCAGGAACCCAGAAACGTTTGACGTGCTCCAGCAAAAGGTCATGCCGGAGCTGCTCAAACGGGCCGGCGACGATCCGCTGCGGTGCTGGGTGCTCGGCTGCTCTACCGGGCAGGAAGCGTACTCCATCGCCATCGCGTTCGTGGAGGTTGCGGAGAAAGCTCCCCGCATGCCCAGGCTACAGATCTTCGCGACCGACCTGAGTGAGGCACTGCTCGAGAAGGCCCGGCACGGCCTCTACGCAAAGAACCTGGTCGACGAGATCACACCGGAGCGTCTGCGTCGGTTCTTTGTCGAGGAGGAAGGTGGATACCGGATCAACAAGTCGCTGCGCGAGATGGTCGTTTTCGCGCGGCAGAATTTCATCGCCGACCCGCCGTTCGCCCGGATGGATCTCATCAGCTGCCGCAACCTCCTGATCTATTTCGAACCGGGCTTGCACAAAAAAGCGATTCCCACGTTTCACTACGCGCTCAAGCCCGGGGGCTTCCTGCTCCTCGGCGCATCGGAATCCGTTGGGGCGTACACGAATCTGTTCGAGCCGGTGGACAAGAAGCACAAGATTTTTTCGAAGAAAGCGGTGCCGACCCTTCCGCTCGCGCTGTCTCTCGGGAAAGAACGCCGCGGAGAGCTCACCCCCCTCGCCTCCCTTCCCGCGCCGAAGTCCGCAGGGCCGGGGTTGCAGGAAGGACTCCATGGCGCGCTCGACGCACAACGCGAGGCCGATCGCATCACCCTCAGCCAGTTCGCGCCTCCGGGAGTGCTCGTGAATGCGGAGCTTCAAGTGTTGCAGTTCCGCGGACCCACAGACGCGTTTCTCGAACCCCCGGTCGGCAAGGCCAGCTTCGACCTGCTGAAGATGGCGCGGGAAGGTTTGATGCTGCCGCTTCGCAGCGCGATCACTCAGGCAAGGAAAGTCAACAAGGCCGTCCGCAAGCAGAACGTCCGGGTCGAGCGCGATGGCACGACCCATACGGTCAACCTGGAAGTCATTCCGCTCAAAAACCTCCGTGAGCGCTCCTTTCTGATCCTGTTCGAGGAAACGGAAAAGGCAGAGGGCAGGCGTCAGGGCCCGGAGTCCCGCAAGGCTCGCACCACACGCTCCGCTGCTGGAGAGTCGAGCCGGAGCCGCAAACTCGAAATCGAGTTGGCCGAGACGCGCGAATACCTCCAGTCCATGGAAGAAGAGCATGAGACGGCCAACGAGGAGCTCCAAGCGGCCAGCGAAGAGGTCCAGTCCGCCAATGAAGAGCTTCAGAGCGTCAACGAGGAGCTCGAGACGTCCAAGGAAGAACTGGAGTCCGCGAACGAAGAACTCACCACTCTCAACGAGGAGATGCAGAATCGGAACGTCGAGGTCGGCCGCCTCAACAACGACCTGACCAATCTCCAGTCCTCGGCCAAGCTCACCATCGTGCTGGTCGGGCGTGATCTGAATATCCGCCGTTTCAGCCTGCAGGCGGAGAAGCAGTTCGATCTCCTGGCAACCGACATCGGGCGGCCGATCAGCCACCTCCGGCACGGTCTGCACTCGTTGCCGCCTGTCGCAGGTCGACAGACGGGAACTCAAACGTCAGCGGCGTCGCCGCTCGACCTTGAACGTCTTGCCGCCGATGTCATCGCGGAGGTGGTCGAGCAGGAGCACGAGGTGATGGACCGGAGCGGTCGCTGGCATTCGCTGCGCGTGCGCCCCTACCTGACGCTCGACAACATGGTGGACGGCGCGGTGCTCGTGCTGGTGAACATCGACATGGTGAAGCGGAGCGAGCAAGCCATCGGGGCCGCCCGCGACTACGCCGAGAGCATCGTCGAGACGGTGCGCGAGCCGCTGCTGGTGCTCGACAAGGCGCTGCGCGTCGAAAGCGCCAACCGCGCCTTCTACCGCACCTTCCGCGTCAAGCCGGCCGATACCATCGGCAACTTGATCTACGAGCTCGGTGGCCATCAATGGGACATTCCCCGGCTGCGCGAGTTGTTGGATGCTGTTGCGTCGCACGACACGAGCATTGAAAACTTCGAGGTCGTCGAACGCGACCTTGAATCCCTTGGTCGCCGCACCATGCTGGTGAACGCGCGGCGCATTCAGGACGGACAGCCAGAGAGCCCTCGCATTCTGGTCGCGATCGAAGACGTCACCGAACGCCGGAGCGCCGAAGCAGCGAGAGGCACGCTCGCCGCCATCGTCGACTCCTCCGATGACGCCATTCTCAGCAAGTCACTCGACGGCGTGATCACATCCTGGAACCGCGGGGCGGAGAAGTTGTTCAGCTACACCGCGGCGGAAGCGGTGGGACAGAACATCTCGCTCATCATTCCTGCAGAGCGGCGATCGGAAGAAGGCGATGTGCTCGCGCGTCTCAGGCGAGGGGACAGGGTGGAACCCTTCGATACCGAGCGCCAGTCAAAGGATGGCCAGCGCGTGAGCGTCTCGCTGACCGTGTCTCCGATCAAGGATGCTGCGGGGCAGGTTATCGGCGCGTCCACTGTGGGGCGCGACGTTACCGAGCGTAAGCAGCTCGAGAATTCCCTGCGGCAATACGGCATCGACCTGGCGGAGGCCGCCGACCGCAAGAACGAGTTTCTTGCAATGCTCGGTCACGAGCTCAGAAACCCGTTGTCCGCGCTTTCGAGTGGTCTGGACCTGCTGGGCAAGTTGCCTGACGACAGCGTGCGGCGCCGGGACCTGCGGTCAATGATGGCGCGGCAGACGAAGCGGATCGGCACCCTGCTGGACCAGCTCCTGGACATCGCCCGCGTCATTTTGGCGAAGGTCGAACTCACGAAGGACCACGTTGCCCTGACGGACGTGGTCCGAGCTGCAGTCGAAGCGGTGATGCCACTCATGGAGATCCAGAAGCATAAGCTCACACTGTCGCTGGCACCCGACAGCGACGCGCTCGTGATGGGCGATCACAACCGGCTCATCCAGGTCGTGGAAAACCTCCTGACGAACGCCGCCAAGTACACGGATGAAGGTGGCGAGATCGTGCTCTCTCTCGAGTCGGACCAGGGCACGGTCCGGATCGCCGTTCGAGACAACGGGATCGGAATGAGCGCCGAGCTTATCCCCCACGTCTTCGAAGTATTCACGCAGGCGCCGCGCAATCTGGACCGCGCCAAGGGCGGCCTCGGCCTGGGCTTGCCTCTGGTGCAGCGGCTGGTCGAGATGCACGGAGGGCATGTAACCGCTTCGAGTCCAGGGCTCGGCCAAGGCAGCGAGTTCGTGGTCATGCTGCCTCGCGTGCAAGAGAGGCGTTCACGGGAGCACCTCGAACGTGAAGAACCGGGCCCGCCCACGGCGGAGCCGATTCGGCCTCGTCGAATCCTCGTGGTGGATGACGAGGAGGATGCTCGAGTGACACTCGCGGCGCTTCTGCAGCTGGACGGCCACGAGACTCTCGCCGTAAACGGGCCGGCGGCACTGGAAGCTGCCCGGACATTCGGTCCCCAGGTGGTGCTCCTGGACCTCGGCCTGCCCGGCATGGATGGGTATGACGTCGCGCGGGAGCTGCGTGACGAACACGCGAACCGGAAGGTGCTCCTTGTCGCCGTGACGGGCTATCAAAGTGACGCGGCGCGGTTGAAGGCGGCCGGTTTCGATCACCACCTCATCAAGCCAACCAGCTTGCAGAAGATATCGGCGTTGCTCGCGGCCTTTGACCGCGAGGTCGCAGACGAGTAGTCTAGCGAACCGTGCCTGACGAGTCGCCGGCGATGGAGAACAGCGAAAGCGGATCGACCGTCACCGATCCATAGCGCACGATGAAGTGCAGATGCGGCCCGGTGACCCGGCCGGTCGCGCCTACGAGTCCGATGGGTTGGCCGCGCCGGACGGTATCGCCAGTCGCGACGAGTTGTTTGGAGAGGTGGAGATAGGCGCTCGACAGGCCGGCGCCGTGGTCGATGTACACCACGTTGCCGCCATAGAAGAACGCGTCGACGATTCGAACCACGCCGCGGTTCGCGGCGCGGACGGGAGCGCCGGTAGCGCCGGCGAAGTCGGTGCCCATGTGGCGCGACGTGATGGTGCCGTTATACTCGCGCCCGCCGCCAAAACCACTCGTTATGCGTGCGTCGCGCGGCTGCCTGAATGGCCCATCCCAGAGGCGCGGGGTGATGTGCGCGTGTTTCGCGACGGCGACGGCGCGCTGGGACTCGCGCGCGATGCGTGCGGCGGTGGCCGAATCGGGTGGACGGCCGAACGCGGGCGCGACGCGCAGCCGCTCGACAGGGTAGTTGCCGCTTCCGGTACGAATGTGCACCACGATGGAGTCGACAGCGTCTCCAACCGAGCAACGGACGACGATGCGAAGAGAGTCGGGACCGTCTATTGGCACGGGAGCCAGCGACCGCTGGCTCCCGCCCGCGCTGTCGCTCGAAAAGTGCAGGGGCTCACCGGCAACGAAGCCCGACAGCTGGACACCGGGCACAGCGCCCGTCATGCGCACCCGAAACAGCGCGCCCTGCGTTGGCCACTGCGGCTCCCACGAGATCGCGGCCGAATCTCCGCAACCTGTTCCGATCGCCGTGCCCGAACGCCGGTCGCGGTCCTGAAGGACCGTCCACGCCGCGGCGGCAACGACCGTCAGCAGGAGCAGAGCTCGAATCACCATCGTCGGAATGTAGCCCTGTACCCGCTCGTGTTCGGCGACGGTGCTCCCAGGGGACCACTCGAGCCCTTGTGGATGAGTCGAATCGAGCGAGATCGCAATGAGCCTTGGCACCCAGCACTCAGCTGCTTTACTTCTTCCGGATGAGCGTCTCGATCAATACGGAGAAGATTGCCCGCGATGTCATCGTCGTCGGTGCGTCCGCGGGAGGGATCCGTGCGGTCATCGAGCTTCTCTCTCGGCTTCCGGAGGACCTGCCGGCGTTCATTGGCGTCGTGATCCATCGAGGTGCCGTTTCCATGTCGAATTGGTCCACCACACTCGGCATGAAAACAAAACTGCGCGTCGTCGAGCCTTCCAACGGGGATTCATTGATGCGTGGGGTCGTCTACATCGCACCGGCCGACTGCCATATGACGTTTGAACACGACCGGATCGTCCTCGATGGCGGTGCCAAGGAACATCGCACGCGACCGGCAGTGGATCCGCTCTTCACGTCGGCGGCGCTCGCGTATGGACCCCGCGTAGTGGGCGTTGTGCTCACCGGCGGCGGCCACGACGGGATGCAAGGTCTCCTGGCTATCACGACCGCCGGCGGACTCTCCCTCGTGCAGAAGCCTTCGGAAGCTGAACACGATTCGATGCCCGAATATGCCATCGCACACGACCACGTTCGCGCAATGCTCACGGTCGACAAAATCGGCGATGCGCTCGTGCTGCTCGCGCGAGGCGGCGCGGTTCCGACCGACGCTACAGAGGCGCCAAGGATCTAGCTTCGATTCCAGAAGGCTCCCAATGCCGTTGCAGATGCCAGGGCTAACTGCGAGAGGGTTGGAGCTCGCTGCAACAAGCTCCAGCCCCAGTTGCAGCGATGAGCCCTGCACCCAGCACCCACCACTCAGCTGCTTTACTTCCTCCAGAGTATCACCCACCACGGCCAGTCGTTGCTCGTCGCTGACGTCGCGGCAGTGACCCACACACCGCCATAGATGGCGTTCGCGGGTGGTGTGAACGTGACGACGTAATCTCCGCCTGAAAGCGTCAGCGCGAACTTGCCATCCGCGCCGGTGGTGACCGTCTGTTCGACGGGGCCGAGATCAGGGTCAGCCTGCGACCCGCCAACGATCTTGAACGCTTTGACCACGACGCCAGCGATGCGTGGTGAAGTCGCCAGCGTATCACCGCCGCTGCCTGGCACCGATGGGCCGAGGACCGTCCCATGGAATCCGCCAGGTACTGGATTGGTGGGTGGTGGCGGCAGCGGATTGCCGGTGCTGTCTCTGCCGTCGCGCTGGGCGAGTCCGGCCAGCGGGGAGTTCTCGTTTTCCGTCGGGCTGTCGGAGCAGGCCGCGGCGAATCCGGAGGTCAGTGCAAGGACGAAAAGGAGTGTGTGCCCGCTGAAACGCTTCATCGTAAACACCTCGTCAGACCGTGCCGTGAGTGTTGGACCAGGCCGGCGTGCAGCTCGTCGTTCGTGCTGATTCGGCCGCGACAATGAGTCTGACGCAGGCTGGCGTTGACGATCGATGGACACGGCGTGCACAACGTCCCCTGATCGCGCGGGACGAAGCACCGCGTGGACGGGGTGAGTCGCGACTCGTTATGGACGATCGTTCACCGCGGCCTCAGGAAGAGGCTTATGCGCGAGTGAAGTCAGCATCGCCTGCAGCGTGTCGAGGTCGGCTGGCTTGGCGAGATGATGGTTGAAGCCTGCGGCCTGGGTGCGACGTCGGTCCCGCTCCTGCCCCCAGCCCGTGAGCGCAATGAGCACGGTATCGCTCGTGGCCGGACGCGACCGGATGCGGCCCGCGAGCTCGTACCCGTCCATGCCGGGCATGCCAAGATCCAGGAAGATGCCAGCCGGCTGGAATGAATCGAGGATCGTCAGCGCTTCCTTGCCGTTGTAGGCGAGGCGCACATCCGCGCCAATCGTCGTGAGCAGCGCGGCCAGGCTGTCGGCGGCATCTTCATTGTCGTCCACGACCAGAACGCGTGTCAGTCCGCGGAACTCTGGTATGCCAGCGATGGGGACGTCTGGTGGAGTGGGTTTCCCCGCGGACAAGGGAAGTCGCACGACGAACTGACTCCCATGACCATTGCCCGGGCTGTGCGCCTCCACCTGGCCGCCATGCATCTCGACGATGCTTCGGACCAGCGTCAGGCCGATACCGAGCCCGCTCTGAGGGCGGCGGTCGCGACCTTCGACCTGAACGAACATGTCAAACACGCTGGGCAGGGCCGCCGGCGAGATACCGATCCCGGTATCGGTCACGCTCACGACGGCGCTTTCTGCTTCTCGTCGTACGACAAGCGAAATGCTTCCGCCGTTGTCCGTGTACTTGACGGCATTGTTGAGCAGGTTAGAAAAGACCTGAGCGAGTCGGACGGCATCCGCCCGGACCACGATCGGCTCCTCGGGCATGGAGACAATGAGGTTGTGTTCCGCGGACTCAATAAGCGGGCGGCTCGCCTCAACCGCCGCCGCGACGATCGATGTGAGCTCGACGGGCTCGATGCGCAAGTCGATCTTGCCGCGCGTGATTCGGGACAACTCCAGCAGGTCATCGACCAGCCGCACCATATGGTTGACCTGGCGATCCATCATGTCCCAGACGTCGCGTCCGGGGTCTTCGGCGCTGGACAGTCGCAGCACATTCACCCAGTTGCGGATCGGGGCAAGCGGATTCCGCAGCTCGTGCGCCAGCGTCGCCAGAAACTCATCCTTTCGACGATCCGCTTGTTCGCGCTCGTGCAAATAGGCGCGGGTCTGGTACTGGCGCGCGCGACCGCGTAAGGCGCCACGAATGGCGCTGGCGAGGGTTACAACACGCACCGGGCGTTCGAGCAGCGTGACGTTTCCGAGCGTCGAGGCGCGCTCGACGAACGCGGAGTCGGCCCCCGGACGAGTCAGCAACAGGATCGGCAGGTCCGACCACGCCGGTTGTCGCGCCATCACAGCCGGCAGGCCGCCGTCCCCTTCGACAAGTGCCTCCTCGGCGATAAGAACCGCTGCGGCCCCACGCTCGATTTCCTGCACCAGTTCACCGAGGTCGGCGCACGCGGTGCGTTCGATATGATCACTGCTCAACATCGTCTCCATGAGCAGGGCGTCCTTGTCGATCGGTGCAAGGACGAGCAGGCGTCGTTCACGGCGCTCGACAGGCAGGTCGCTCACGTTGCCGATTCCTATTCCAGAACCGGGATACCGGTGGACGCGCGTGTGAGGCGGGTGCTCATTGCTACGGCCGGATGAGTGTTCTGGCGAATCGCAACGGAGCGTACGTGTACCCGCGTGCCGCGCAAAAGTCAGCGGTTGGACGGTGCGAAAGTAAATGGCACCGATCTGCATCGAGGCAAGCTCGGCGGATCGAGGTGAGGGCAGCAATCGCAACACGCGGTGTCATTTGTCGGGTGCTTGACGCAAAGCCGATGTCAGGTGCCACGGTTCCGGTGCGCCGACAAGCGAGGCGAGAATGACGAGGGTGCTGGCAGCAGCGGTCTGGAGCATGTAGCATCATGTTGCACGCGGCCGTGAATGGCTACAACGGGCATCGCTGCCACTCTGGTACTTCGCAGGGAGACTGATGCCGCACCCCGGTCGAGTCACCCTGTGCTCGTTCGCCGGAATCCTCGCGTGCGCGCCCGCCACGAAATCGGCGCCGGCTGAGACTGCGGTCGGCGTCAGAGCAGTGACTACGTACTTTGTCTCCTCCCAAGGCGAGGATTCCACCGGAACTCCAAACGATCCGGCCAGGCCGTATCGCAGCCCTCGCGGAGCGTACGCGGACATCCCTGCGGATATCACAACTGGCGTGGGAGATCACGTAATCCAGTTCGTGGATGGTTCCGTGTACGGTCAGCTTACGATGTCGCCAAGGAGCACAGACCAGACGCACCGGATCATCCTTCGCGCCACGGCTGGAGCCATGCCGACCATGGATGCGCACTCAACTGCCGACGGGAGCCGAGGCAGGACCGAGAACAACCCAGTCCTGTTGATTCAATCGAGCCATGTCGTCGTCCACGGATTGCACTTCGTGAACACGAATGTCGACACCAGCCTTGGGCCGGGCGGCGGGTCAGAGGTCATGGTGCGTCTGGAGGGTTCCAGCTCCCTCATCGAGGCAAACTACTTCGACGGAAACGGCCGGACCCCGACGCAGACGGACATGTTCCTGCTCATCTGTAATACTGCGACCAACAACGTTGTCGCCGAAAACCGCTTCGATTTCTCCGGCGGCAAGTCGCTCATCCACGTCAGCGCCTCGTGCGGAGGCGGGTCGCCCGGCCGCCAGGTTATTCGGAACAACGCCTTCTCACGGTTCGGGAACAACCCGCAGGGAGTCTGCGCGGCCATCAACTTCGGCGGGCGTCGCGACACCTTCGCCGGAAACAACTCGGTGGTCGAGAACAACACCATCTACGACAACGGGGGTGGGTGTTACGGCCTCCTCAATACGAACACTTCGGTCGTGAGCGTCCGCTACAACATCTTTGCCCGAATTACTGGACACCGGTACGCCGTTGGCTGCGGCGGCGTAAATGGGTCATCCTCCGGGGTCGCCTATTTCTCGGTGATGTTCGAGAATACGAACGACGTCGAGCAATCGTGTAACGGCGGCGGTTGGACTCTGGCCACGTCGTTCGCCGAGGACCCGCGATTTGTTGATCCCGGCGCGACGCCGCCGGACCTGCACGTCAAGTCCACGACCGGCTCACGGCGGAATGGGACGTCTACCTGGACCATCGACGCGCATTGCAGCGTTGCGATCGACAGAGCGCCGGCGTCCGAAGGGTTTCACCGGGAACCACTGCCTAACGGCGGACGGCGGAACCTCGGTGCCTATGGAAACACGGACGAAGCGTCCAAGTCTTGCCGCAGGTGAAGGAATGCTTGAACGCCGGTATGAAAAACGAGC
>CAZSNV010000053.1:0-21097 GCA_964608035.1 uncultured Gemmatimonadaceae bacterium
GCCGTGCGCGGCGCCGTGCCGTACGCGATCGACTTCATGAATCCGGCGCCGGACATGGACGTCTATTCGCTCACGCCGATGTACTTCGAGTGGGCGGTGCAGAAAATGGCGGATATGGCTATACGCTACGCGCTTGCCCCGAGACCTCCGCTCGCTGATTTGCGATGGGGCGCGTTTTTCTGACCGGACGGGGGACGGGTGACGGGCGACGGGAGAAATCGCTCGAACCTGCTGCAGTTGAACTCCCGTCACCCGTCTCCCGTCCCCCGTCGGATGTTTGACGCCTACCACGCGCTCCTGACCCCCGACATCGCCGAGGCCAGCCACGCGCACCTCGAGGGCGTGCTTCGTAAACGCGGTCTCGTCTTCGGAGGCCGTCCCCTCTGCACCGTCCTGCGCCCGCGCCTCATGGCAGCCGCGGAATACGCGGCACTGCAGCAACGTATCCTGCCACTTCTGCGCGCGTTCCGGCGGATCCACGATCGAGCCATGCAGGACGCGGCGTTCCGCGGCCAGTTCGGTCTGACGGACTGGGAGGAAATACTGCTCACCGCCGACCCCGGCTACACGCGCCCGACCCCAACCTCACGCCTCGATTTCTTCGCCGTCCCGGGTTCGCAGTCGTTAGGCCTGACTGAATACAACGCCGAGACGCCGGCGGGGGCGGCGTACGGCGACACATTGAGCGATGTGTTTCTCGACATGCCGGCCATGCGGGAATTCGGGCGCACGCACGACGTGGTGCCAATTCCATCGCGCCACGGCGTGACCGGCGCGCTCCTGGATGCCTGGACCGAATTCTCCGGCACGCGCGCCCGGCCACGTATCGCCATTCTCGACTGGCATGACGTCCCGACCATCACCGAGTTCGAGCTCTTCCAGGCGCACTTTCACGCCATGGGCCTGGAATGCGTCATCGACGACCCGCGCCATGTCGAATACCGCAGCGGCAAACTGATCGTGCAGGGCGCACCGGCCGACCTGGTGTACAAGCGCGTCCTCATCACCGAACTCGTTGAGCAGTGCGGCCTCGACTCGGCCCTCGTGCGCGCGGTGCGCGATCGCGCGGTATGCATGGTGGACGGATTCCGGTGCAAGATCCTGCACAAGAAGGCGTCGCTGGCGGTGCTCAGCGACGAGGTCCACGCCGGCATGTTTCCCACGGACGAGCGCCTCGCCATTGCCGGGTCCATTCCGTGGACGCGCGTCGTTGCCGAACGCACGACGACGTGGCGGGGCGCCGCCGTCGACCTCGTGCGCCTGATCCTCGACCTCCGCGAATGGCTCGTCCTCAAGCCTAACGACGACTACGGCGGGAAGGGCATCACGCTCGGCTGGACGGTGGACAACACCACCTGGGAGGCCGCCGTGAAGGCCGCGCTCGCCTCGCCGCATATCGTCCAGGAACGCGTGGAGATCCCCAGCGAACCGTACCCGAGCTGGGTCGACGGTCGCGTGGAGCTCACCGATCGGCAGTATGACACGGCGCCGTTCGTGACGAACGGGGAATACATGGAAGGGCTCTTGACGCGCCTCTCGACGGCGGTGCTGCTTAACGTAACTGCAGGGGGCGGAAGTACTGTCCCCACCTTCCTAGCGACGGCGCGCACATGAATGGACGGGAGACGGGGGACGGGCGACGGGAGATGGGCAACGATAGTCCGCCCTCAGACCTGGCACGCGGTTGTGGCTCCTTACTCATCTCGAAAGACCGTCGTTCGCGCTCTCTCCCGTCCCCCGTCCCCCGTCTCCCGTCGCTGCCATGAAGCGTCCGAGCCTCACCATCGGCGTCGAGGAAGAGTACCAGATCATCGACCCGACCACCCGGGAACTGCAGTCCTACATCACGCAGATCCTGGAGGACGAGCGCCTGGTGCTCGGTCAGGTGAAGCCCGAGCTCCACCAGTCGATCGTCGAAGTCGGGACGACGGTTTGCCACACGCCGCAGGACGTGCGCGCGCAGCTCATCGAATTGCGGAGCAGCGTGATGGAGCTTGCCGGCCGGAAGGGACTCAAGATCGCCGCCGCCGGAACGCACCCGTTCTCTCACTGGGCCAACCAGGAGATCACGCCCCTCGAACGCTACCTCGGCACTCGTGAGGCGATGGGACAACTGGCGCAGCAACTGCTGATCTTCGGGACCCACGTCCACATCGGGATCGAGGACCGGGACTTCCTGATCGATTGCTCCAACGTTTCGCGCTACGTCCTGCCGCACATCCTCTGCCTCTCCACCAGCTCCCCGTTCTGGATCGGACGCGACACCGGACTCAAGTCGTACCGCTCGGCCGTATTCCGCGCGTTCCCAAGGACCGGCTTGCCGCCGTACATCGCGTCGTGGACGGCGTACCAGCATTTCCTGCAGACACTGATCACCACCGGCTGCATTCCCGATGGTTCGAAGGTCTGGTGGGACGTGCGCCCGCACTGGAAGTACCCAACGCTCGAATTCCGCGTCTGCGACGTCTGCACGCGCGTGGAGGAAGCGGTCTGCATCGCCGCCATCCTGCAGGCGCTCGTCTTCAAGCTGTGGAAGCTGCGGCGCGACAACATGACGTTCCGCGTGTATCCCGCGGAGTTGATCGAGGAGAACAAGTGGCGTGCCGTGCGGTATGGGCTCGGCGGCAAACTGATCGACTTCGGGCGCGAGACCGAGAAGCCGGCCCGAGACCTGATTCGCGAGTTCATCGAATGGTTCCTCGGCGACGTGCTCGATGAACTGGGCACGCGAAAGGAAGTCGAGTATGCGTTTCACATCCTGGAGAATGGCTCGAGCGCCGATCGCCAGCTCGCCACGTTCCAGCGCACCGGTGATCTTCGCGCCGTCGTGGACCAGCTGATCGTCGAGACCGCGGAAGGCGTCGTGCCCGCGCCGATTCCGACGCGCACCGACGAGCGACCGATCGAGTTCCGCCCGATTTCCGAGGTCGAAATAGCTGTCGCCTCTGTGGGGCCGGACGCGAGGGATTGATCCAGCGTTGAGCGCAGAGCGCAAAGCGCAAAGGGCTTCAAGTTCTCCTGGCCCTCGTCCAATCGAGGGTTTGCGCGCGGTATATTCCGTTCCAGGAAACGCGCCGAGACTTAGTGGAGCATGATGAACCCGAATCGACGTCCCACCATCGGAGTTACAACGCAGACGCTGCAGGCTATCGACGGCATTCCTGCGGCGTTGCCTGCGTCCGTGGTCATGAACCAGCGCTACTACGAGGCAGTGGCGGCGGCTGGCGGTGCTCCGGTGCTGATCCCGCTGCTCGAGGACATTGATGCCTTGCGCGCGACCTATGACGCCTGCGCGGGAATCCTGCTCCCGGGCGGCGTCGACATGGATCCCGCAACGTACGGTGAAGCGCCTCACGAGAGACTCGGCCGGATCGACCCCGATCGCGATCGCGTCGAGCTGCAGGTTGCGCGCTGGGCCATCGAGGACCGGAAGCCGCTGCTGGGACTCTGCCGTGGGTTGCAGGTGATCAACGTCGCAACCGGCGGGACACTGTTCCAGGATCTCGAGGCGCAGCTCGCCGGCGGGATCCGGCATGACTATTTCCCGACGTACGGCTTCGGGCGCGATCATCTTTCGCACGAGGTCGCGGTCGACCCATCGTCGCGCCTCCGGTCGCTGGTTGATCTCGACCAGCTCCCAGTGAACAGCATGCACCACCAGGGTGTGAAGCAACTGGGCGTGGGACTCGTCGCCAGTGCGCATGCGTCGGACGGCCTGATCGAAGCCGCGGAAGCGGCGAATGGCCACTGGATGGTGGGTGTGCAGTGGCATCCGGAAGTCTTTGACAGCCAGGATCCACATACACGCGAGTTGTTCCGCGGGTTTGTCGACGCGGCAAGAAGCTGGATGTGAGATGTGGGATGTGAGATAAACTGCAAAGCGATCAAGGCAGATTGAGGCGGATGCGCATGTTGACGCTCTCCTCTCACCTCCGACCTCTGACCTCCAAGCTCGCAGTCCTCTGGCCTCTGGCCTTCAGCCTTCCAGCCTGGGGTTGTACGAAGGACCTCCAGCTGATCCAGGACACGCCTGACGCGGTAGCCGCCACCACTACCGGTCCGTGGGCCAGCATGATCTATGTCGCCCGCACCGACAGCGGGGTGATCGCGATCGACCTCGGCTGGACCGGGTCCGAGGAGGTGCTGCCGCAGTCACTGCGGGCCCTGGATGCCGCGTCAACAGATGTGCGGTTCGTGCTCCTTACGCATGCCCATCGCGACCACATCGCCGCCTGGCCACTCGTCAGGCACGCCCGGTTCATCGTCGGAGCCGCTGAGGTCCCGGCGTTCGTGGGTGAAGGCGGCTATTCCGGCTGGGCCGCAAGGATGGGCGGCGAGTTGAACGAGTACCCGCGGCCGAAACCCGGTGAACTCTCCCTCATCGCCGTTGCGTCAGATACGGCCATCGTTCTGGGCCGCGACACGGTCTTCGCGTTCCCGATTCCCGGCCACACCGCGGGGAGCACCGCCTACCTGTTCCGCGGTATCCTGTTCGGCGGGGACGCGATCAACTGGCGTCCCGGTTCCGGGTTTCAGGGCGCCCGACCCGAATTCTCGGACAGCGTGTCGCAAAGCCGGGAGAGCCTGCGCGCGTTGTGGAGACGCCTGCCCCCCAGTCGTGTCCGGATCATGTGCAGCGCGCACGGCAAGTGCGCCCTCGCCGACTCGGCGCTCAGGGAGCGCGTGCTCCGATAGTCAGCGGTTGACCCGCCCGCTCACGACGCGGCCTACAATGCCGTTCCGCGTCGTCGCAACCATCATCACGTGCGCGCGGCCACCGCCCGTGCCCACCACAGATACCTCGAGCGAAAAGCCGATGGGCAGGTTGCAGAATGTCGCGGCGCCCCTCGCGTCGGTTACCGCCTGGCGAGAGCGTTCCTGTGAGGGGTCGGCGTCGGCGTTCTCCGTGATGGCGGGCCACGACACGAGAAACCGGATCCCGGGGAGCGGCACAGCTGACGCGCTGTCCACCATGAGCAGCCGGAGCACGCCGCGCCGCGGGCCCGAGCCCACCGCGGTCGGGCAGGTCTCCCGCCGCAAGGCCGCAGCGTTAGGCGCGCGAAGCTCGACGCGCTGCGCCCGCCCGGCCTGCAACTCGACCCGGCGCGACGCGGCGAGGATGGCGAGCGCATCGTAGTCGTCGGTGTGCGCCACCAGGGACAACCCACCCGGCGACAGACTGTCGAACCGGAACGCGCCGTCGGCGCCGGTCATCACCTGGCGGTGCGTGCCGATGGCCCGGATGACGGCGCCCGCCGCAGGGCGGCCGGAGCTGTCCCGGAACACGCCGCTCACGGACGCCAGCCGTGACGATGGCGACATGCCGTCGGCGATGACCGCGCCGCCTTCCTCGCGGAGCTGGCGTCGCGGCCAGTCGTCGGCCGGCACGACCACCTGCGGCATGCGAATGAACCACCGGTCCACGATCCAGGCGCCCGTCCCCAGGCGCGCAAAGTGCACCTCACCGCCGATCCGGTCGGTGTTAGGCAGGGCGGGCAGTCGCGTGTAGCGGAACGCGATGAAACGAAGCTCGAAGCGCCGTGCGTCCAACCAGATCGTGCCGCTGATGTCGGGCAATCGGCGATCCCGCGCCGGCACGAAGGTGAGGCCCACAAGCTCGGGCCGGCCGCGCAACGCCGGCGCCAGGCCGAAGCAGTGATCGTGGAGGAACGCGTTCGACGCCAGGGCGCTCGCGTCGGGTGCCAGGTACTCGACCGAATCACCAGGCAACTGGCGCCAGTAGCCGACGGCCGAGAGTGAGTCTCCGCTGAGGCTTGTGAACGGCTGGTCAACCAGCATCTGCATATCGGACCGCCAATCGAACAGCACGCGGAGGCTTGGCGGATCGAGTTCGCCCGCATAACGCGAGATCCGCGCCTGGATCAGGCTGTCGCGCAACGAAATTTCGGTCGCCGCGAGCGCCGTGCGCGCCTCGTCCCAGAGCGACGCAATTCGTGCCAGCTCCCGCGGCCTCGTGACGCACAGGCCGGAGACCATTACCTCGGGCAGGGTCAGCGCGACGGCGTCGATCGGCACGTCCAGCGCGCGAGTCTCACCAGCGGCGAGGTCGAATGCCGCCGAAACAAATCGCCTCACGCCGATGCGCTTCACCGCTAGCCGGTACCGCCCCGCGGACGGCGCTCGAACAGCGTACTCCCCCTCGCTCGTTGTCAGGACGCTGACCATGGCCGCGTCGCTGGTTTCGCCGAGGAGCGACACGAGCGCTCCAGCGACCGGTGTCGCCGAGTTCATTTCGGTGACGCGGCCGCGGATCACCTGCGCGGCCAGCGGCGAAGCCGCCAGCACCGCGACGAACATCGACACAATCGCCGCGATTCGATGCGTCATCGGGTCAGGGGCGGCGTGTGGTGACCGTCGACACCTTGAGCTCGTTCTTCGCCACGCGAAGATATGTGGAATCGGCGGCGGGCCTGCCGTCCGCGTGAAGTGCCGAGAAGACCAGTCTCACGTCTGCCGGCACATCGCAGAAGGTGACGGTGCCGGCGGCATCGGTGAGCGACTCCGAGTCGCCAACCGCGGTTGCGATGATCGACTTCGATTGCTCCAGCGATCCAACAAAACGCCCTGCCCATCGCAACAAAACGCGGAGACTGGGCAGGGGCCGGGACGTCACGCTGTCCACGACGACCACGCGAAGCGTACCGTTATCCCTCTTCGGGAGCTTGCCGGCACACAGGCGCTCGATCAGCTCATTGGTCTTTGGGGCGCGGATCGTGACGTTGGATGCCTCCCCCTCCCGCAGATCCACAGAAGCGTCTCCCACAAAGCTGCCTGCCTGGCTGTATGTGGTATGCTCCGCGATCACCGTGAACCGGCCAGCCGGCAGACTGTCGAGCCGAAACACCCCAAACGCGCCCGACTGCGTCGTGAACGGCGTTCCGCCTAACCGTACTGTGACTCCGGGAAAAGGCAGCCCGGCGCTGTCCGTGATGGTGCCCGCAACGGCTGCCGGACGCAGGAAGAGCTTCAGGCCGGCGGTGAACACCATTCCGCCCTCCTCCACGAGCCGATGCATGGTGGGCCTGACCACGACGGAGGGAACGCGCGAGTAGGCGTCAACAGGCGAGACGGCGCGTGCATACTGCGGGAATCGCATGAACCAGCGCGATGTCACCCAGGCGCCGTTGGCCAGCTTGCCGAAGTGCACTTCGCCGCCAACGCGATCGGCGCCCTCAAAATCGGCGAGCTGCGTGTAGCGAAACTCCACCAGACGCAGTTCAAACGTGCGCGCGTCCATCCAGATGGTGCCGTGCACGTCGGGCACACGGCGGGCCGGCGCTGGCTCGAATCCGATGCCGATCATTCCGCGACGATCTCTCCCGCCCTCGACCACGCGATAGCAGTGATCCCGGCGGAACGCGACCGAGAGGAGGACTTCCGCGTCAGGCGCGTAGTAATACTCGTATTCGCCGACCGTGCGACGGTACCCGACACGCGAGAGGGAGTCACCGCTCAGGCTGAAGAAAGGCCGGTCCATCATGCCCTTGCGTTCTCCCCATGATTCCTCGAGGACGCGCAGGCTGCGGGGATGGAGTCCCCGGGAATAGCGGGTGAGGTGACCTTCGAACAAGCGGTCACGCAGCGAGATCTGGGCTGCGGTCAGGACAGTGCGCGCCTCGTCCCAGAGCGCGGCTACTCGTGGCCGCTCCGGTTCGTTGCTGACGCAAATGCCCGCGTCGACCACGCGCACTTCCGGCAGCCTGAACACGAGGGCTTCGAGCGTTATGTCGACGCGTTTCGATTCGCCCGCGGTCAGCTCGAATGGCTCGGAAACGAATCGCTGTGCGCCGATCCGTTTCGCGTTCAGGCGAAAGCGACCGGGCGCCGTCGCGCGGATCGCGTACTCCCCTCGCTCGTTCGATAGCACCGACATGGCGCTTGCCGCGGCGCCGCCATCGGGAACCAGCGACACCAGCACTCCAGCAATCGGTGTTGCTGACGCACGTTCGACGACACTTCCGCGAACGATCTGTGCGTTCGCCGTGACGGTGTAGCCCACCGCACACAAGGCGATGCATATGGAACGCATGAGGTAAGCGCGCACGTGGACTCGGAACTCCCTGGGAAACTCGACCGGCTTACCAAAGTAGGCCGCGGGGTCCGGAATGGCGGCACCCAGTGGTCGAAAGCATACCCGGAAGACGCCGGTCCGCCATACGCGTTCGTGGCACGATGGTCGCATTTGATCCCGGCTGCTTCCCGTCGGCCAACACCTTGGCAGTCCACAACAACCTCATGCGTCCCAACAAGATCGCGGTGGTCGGTCCGGGGACCGTCGGTATGCCAATGGCGGCCCTGCTGGCCTCCGCTGGCGGAACTGACGGGTCCCCGCCACCGCGTGTTGTCGTAGTGCAACGTCCTTCAGCCTCGTCAGGCTGGAAGGTCAACGCCATCAATGGGGGGCGGTCGCCTGTCGGGGGCATGGAACCGGACCTGGAAAAGCTCATCGCCGACGCGATTGCCAGTGGCCACTTGACGGCAACGCAGGACAGCGGCACCTGCTCCGATGCCGACGTGATTCTGGTGTGCGTCCAGACGGATCGGACCGGCCTCGCGCCGCAATACGCGCCCCTGCTCGAGGCGCTCGGGGACGTTGCCGACGCCCTGCGCAACCGCTCCGGAGGGGGCCGACCGCTCATCGTCATCGAGTCCGCCCTCGCGCCGTCGACCATGCAGACGATCGTTAGGCCGTTTTTCGCCAGCCGTGGCCTGGTGGACGGCCGGGATGTGCTCCTCGCCAACAGCCCCAGTCGGGCGATGTGCGGCCGCCTCGTCGATTCCATCACGCGTTCGGACAAGCTGGTCGCGGGTCTCGGACCGGAGGCGCCGATCCTGGTCGCATCGCTGTATCGGCGCATCCTCACGCGCGGGCGGCCTATCGTCACCAACAGCCTGACCGCCGAGGTGACGAGCGCCGTCGAGAACGCGTTTCGCGATGTCAGGATCGCCTTCGCGGTCGAAATCGCGCGACACTGCGACCGCATCGACGTGGACTTTCGCACGCTCCGCGATCACGTCAACGACCTGCTGGAATGGAGCGACAGTGTATCGTGGAATCCGTCAGCAGTTCCGACCGGCGCCCTTCTGCTTCCAACAGTCGGCGTCGGTGGACAGGCGCTGCCCCGGGATGGCGTGCTGCTCTGGTGGCGCGCGCTGGAAGCATGCCAGCCGTCGCGCAACAGTCTCATTCTCGCCGCCCGCTCGGTGAACGATGCATCACCCGCTTCCATCGTCCGCAGGGCGCGACTTCACATCGGCTCGCTCAGTGGACGTCGCGTGGCCGTCCTCGGCGCCGCCTATCGAGCCAATGCCGCCGGCACCCGCAACTCAGCCAGTTTGGTACTCGCCGGCCTGTTGCGCGACTCGGGCGCCGAGGTGCTCCTCCACGATCCGTTGGTGAAACCATGCGACGCCAACCTGGCGGCACTGGGTATGACGGATCAGTTCACAAGCAACCTGGATGAGGCGCTGGGGCACGGTTCCGTAGTGTTCGCCGCCACCGGACATCAGTCGTACCAGGAGATCGGCGGCCGCCTGCGGGACGACTCGTCAGGCATCTGCAGCGTGGTCGATGCCTGCAATCTCTTCCATCCGGCGGACTTCGACGGAAGCCGTGTGCGATACGCGGGCATCGGGCAGGGGCGGCGGGCGCCGGATGGCCCGCTTGTGAGAAGCGTCGCGTCGATGTACCGCGCCGTGGCGCGAGGCGTGGCGAACGAAGTAGACACACTCGTGAGATTCCTGAACGCGCGTTATGCGGACGGGGCGTTCAACCACGTGGATGCGTCGGAGATTCGCCGGCTGGCCGCGACCAGCTGGTGTGAATGCCGGCTCGAGCGACCGGGTGACATCCGCAACGTGCAGGAGCACGAGGGGTTCATGAGCGGCCTTGCGCAGCTGGCCGTCGATGCCGCGCCCCAGGGGACACGACTCCGGCAGTACGCGCCAGAACACGTGCCGCCCGGACTCTGGTTCGGGAATGAGCGGGCGATGGTGCCGGAGCGGGAGACGCCTTGGCCTTTGACCCCGAAGCAATAAACTGCACGCTGCGTGCTTATTGCTGCTTACTGCTGCTGCCGCTGCATGCTGGGGCTGGAGCTGGGTGCTGGTGCTGCTGATGCTCGTGTGCCACCTTGCTGAAACCAGGTACCAGCTCCAGCACGCAGCATGAGCAGCAGCAAGTAGCAATCAGAACGCAGCTTCCATGTCCAGTCTTGATCGTAGAGCCCTCCTGAAGCACGGCCTCGCCGGCTCGGCGCTGATGATCGCACCGTCACCGTTGCTCGAGGCGATCCGGCGCCTGCCGGTGCCGCAGGTTCCCGGCCGGCCGTGGCTCGCGGCTGCACTCAAGGCGGAACGCTGGCTCGCTGTGTCTGCACAACACGGCACCAACGGCATCGCGTGGCCGGCCGATCCGACCAATCCCAGGTCTGTGTCGACCGACCTGTACAGCGGGATGGCGGGCGTGGTGCTGTTCTACCTCGAACTGCATAACGCGACCGGCGACGGGGGCGCCCTTCGGATGGCCCGCGGCGGCGCCGACTACCTGCTCGCTTCGGTGCCTGATGAGCCGGGCGACACGCCGATGGGCCTGTACACAGGGCTCGCCGGCACCGCGTTTGTTCTCTCGCTCGCGCATCGCGCGACGGGCGACGAACGCTATCAGCGTGGCGTGCGCAGGATCCTGTTGCTGCTTTCGCGCGCGGCACGACCCGTCGGTCAGGGTACGAGTGGCGTGGAATGGAACGAAAGCACCGACATCATTTCGGGAAGCGCAGGGATTGGCCTCACGCTGCTGGCACTGGCGGACGTGAGTAGCGAGGTGCCTGCACGACAGCTGGCGGCCAGGGCTGGCGACCGCCTGATCGAGCGCTCCCTGACGGTCGATGACGGACGCACCTGGCTGATCTCGCCGCAGATGCCTCGCAACTACCCGAACTTTTCGCACGGCACCGCGGGTGTGTCATTCTTTCTGGCGGTGTTGAGCGCGTATGCAGCGCACAAACGTCATCTGGACGCCGCGCTCGCGGGGGAACGTTGGCTCCGGTCGGTCGCCACGGTTACGCCTAACGGCGGACGGATGATCTATCACAGCGCGCCAGGCAATGAGCAACTCTTCTACCTGAGCTGGTGTCATGGGCCCGCGGGCACGGCACGTCTCTACCGGGCGCTGGCCGCAGTCACGCGTGACCCGGCCTGGGACGAACGCGTGACCCAGTTGGCCCTCGGCATCAGGCACATGAAGGTACCGGACCGCTCGCCGGGCTTCTGGAACAACATCAGCCAGTGCTGCGGCAACTGCGGTGTCTCCGAATTCTTCATCGCGATGCATCGCCGAAATCGTGATGCCGGCCATCTGGCGTACGCTGAGGAGATCGGCCACGACACGTTGGCTCGAACGACAGCCGAGGGCGATGGATTCAAGTGGGTGCAGGCCGAACATCGAGTGCGGCCTGAACTCCTCGTCGCACAAACAGGACTGATGCAGGGCGCGGCGGGCGTGGGACTGGCGATGCTCCATCTCGATGGTGCGAGAGAGGGACGTGCTCCGCTCGTGAGATTGCCGGACGACCCCTCTTAACTGCAGCGCAGAGCGTGGAGCGCAGAGCGCAAAGGGTCGGAGCACCAGCGCCAGCACGCAGTACCAGCAATAGCAAGAAGCAATCAGCACGCAGCACGATTAGTCTGTGGGATGCCCTCAAATCCCACGTTGCAGCTTTCCCCCGACGCGATGCGCGCGTTCGGCCATCGCGTCGTCGACATCATTGTCGACCACGTCGAAACGCTGCGCGACCGCCCCGTCTCGATTCAGAAGCCACGCGCTGAACTCGACGCGAGAATCGGCACGTTCTCCGACGCCCCCGAATCCCCGGAGAAAGTCCTCGCTCTGACTGAACGCGAAGTAATGGCTGCGGTCACGGCGGTCGATCACCCGCGCTTCTACGCGTTCGTCCCGGGGCCCGGCAGCTTTGTAGGCGCCATGGCCGATGCGCTCGCGTCAGGCTTCAACGTCTTTGCCGGTCACTGGCTGGCTGCGTCGGGTCCCGGTGCCGTTGAGCTCCAGACGGTCGACCTGCTTCGCCAGGCTTGCGGGTTTCCCCAAGGCGCAGGCGGACTGTTTGTGAGCGGCGGCTCGATGGCCAACCTCTCCGCGCTGGCCACCGCGCGCGCCGTCAAGCTGGGAGGCCCCGATCCGTCGGCCATCGTCTACCTCAGCGATCAGGCGCACAGCTCCGTCGCCAAGGGTTTGCGCGTGCTCGGCTTTGCCCCTTCGCAGGTGCGTTCGGTCCCCGTGGACGATGCGCTGCGCATGGACGCTCGAGCACTTGGCCAGGCCATCGAGCAGGATCGTCGCGAAGGCCGGCGTCCGTTCTGTGTCGTGGCCAGCGCGGGCACGACCAACACGGGCGCCGTCGATCCGCTCGTAGAGATTGCCGCGATCTGTCGGGCCGGCGACCTCTGGCTCCACATCGACGGCGCGTATGGCGCCGCCGCCGCGCTGACCGATCGCGGTCGCGCCGTGCTGCGCGGCCTGGAGCTGGCCGACTCCATCGCCCTCGACCCGCACAAGTGGCTCTTCCAGCCATTCGAGATCGGCTGCGTCCTCGTGCGCGACATGCGGCACCTGCGACAGGCATTTGCCGTGCATCCCGAGGACAATGCGGACTATCTGGCTGATGTGGGCCGCATGGCGGAACACGAGGTCGTGTTCTACGAGCATGGCGTGCAACTCACCCGATCGTTCCGCGCGCTGAAGCTCTGGATGTCGCTCCGCATCTTCGGCCTGGCGGCATTTCGCGAGACCATCGATCGCGGCATCGCGCTCGCCGAGGAAGTGGAACAGATGCTTCGCCGGGACTCGCGCTGGGACGTGGTGACGCCGGCGCAGCTCGCCGTCGTCACGTTCGCCCCGCGCCTGACGAGCGCCACCGTCGCGGACGCGAACACGCGTGTCGAGCGCGCGGTCGAACAACTAACCGCCGACGGCTACGCGATGGTGACGTCAACGCAGGTCCGCGGCCGCACGGTGCTGCGATTCTGCCTGATCCATCCCGACGCGCGCCTGGAGGAGGTTCGGCAAACCGCCGACCGGCTAGCGCGTTACTGCGAATGAATCGTGCCCGGCGCCTGAGTCGAACCCGGTGCCGTCGCACCCTCGTACCCTAGTCTGATTTCAGCGCCCGAATCGGATCGACGCGTCCTGCGCGCAACGCCGGCCAGACGCTGGCCGCAACCGCTGCGCCGAGGAGCACCGCCGTCGCGCTTCCGATGATCGTTGCATCGCGGGGCGACGTCTCGAATAGCAGGCTGCCGAGACGGTCACCGGCGAGAAGCGCGATGGCGATGCCAGCGGCGATGCCGATCGCCGCCATCAGGATCCCCTGGCGCAGGATCATCCCGACGATTGAACGCGCTTGCGCACCTAACGCGATGCGCACGCCCATTTCGTGGGTGCGCTGCGCCACCGAATACGACATGACGCTGTAGAGGCCAAGCGCGGCCACGAGCAGGGCGAGCACGCCGCCCATCGCGAAGATGGTCGCGCCCAGCTTCCAGGTCCGGAGCAGCGGGTCGATCTTTTCGCGGAGCGGCCAGGCGGTCGCGCGTTCGAACATGGCGTCCGTCTCCTCAATCGTGCGAACAGCGTTGTCCACGAGCGATCGCGGCTCACCGCGTGGCCGGATCATGAACACGGAGCCGCCAAACCCGACCTCCTGCCCAAACGGGATGTAATACTGCATCGCCGGCTGCTCCTTCAGGTTCCAGCGATGCGCGTCCTCGACGACGCCAACGACCGAGGCGCAGGGCATCGTGTCGGCCGCGATTCGCATGCACTTCGTGAGTGCGTCCTCATTGGGCCAGAGTGTTCGGGCCATCGTCTCGTTGACGATTGTGACGCGCGCCGTGCCGGCACCTTCAGTGCGGCTGAACGTGCGACCACGCAGCAACCTGGTCCCAACCGCGTCGAAATAGTCGGCCGTGACCGCACTGATGAAGGGACCACCCCCCGGCAGTCGGGGAAGACTGTCAAAACCGGGCACGAACAGGTCGATGGCAAAGCCGTTCCCGAAAGGCGATCCCACGGCGATTGCTGCGCGTTCCACGGCAGGATGCTGCTGCAACTTCTCCAGGGCACGACGTGTTGCTTCGTTGCGGCGCGCTCTCGCCGCGGTGCGCTCGGCGGGAGTCGCCTCGGGGCCCAATCGCGTCCACCACGGCTCAGCGACGAGAATCCGATCGGATTCGAAGCCGAGTGGCAGTGTGCGCGCGCGGTGCAGGCTGCGCAGGAACAGCCCGGCGCCGATCAGGAGACAGGCCGTCAGTGTCGCCTGCACGACCGTCGGCCAGGACCCCGCCCCCCACCGCCGTCCCTGCGCCCGCCCGCGTTGCATCGCACTCAGCAGGGAAACACGTGTCGCGTGCGCCGCTGGTGCGAGCCCCACGAGCAATCCGACGACAAAAGTCACCGTGAACGCGACGAGCAGCACGCGCACGCTGACCGGTGAGGAGGTCCACTCGACATTGGCCAGCAGGGCTTTCCGCACCAGGACGGAAATACCGGTGGCCACGGCCAGCGCCGCCGCGCCGCCTAACGTGGCAATCACCAGGCTCTCGGTCACGAACAGGCGCGCGAGCCGCCTCCGGCCGGCGCCGAGGGCCATGCGCACGCCCACTTCCCCTTGGCGGCGGATGGCGCGCGCGAGGAGCAGGTTGGCCACGTTGGAGCAGGCGATGAGAAGAACGATCAGTGTCACGCCAACCAGCCACCTGGCGACCGCGACTTCCGATGACTCGGTCCCGTCCATCGTGAACCGCGTCGGCGTGGCGCCAATCCGTGCGTTGGCGATCGGTCGCGTTGGCGGTCCGTCGTACGCTAACCGGTGGATGCGCGTCGCTTCCGCCGTAGCGGCGTCGAGGCTGATACCCGGCTTCATTCGGCCGATGACATACAGCCATTGGGCGTTCCACGCCCGCGGCCAGTTACTGGTGATCGTGCGGCTGCCCAGCGACATCGGGATCCAGGCGTCAACGCGACTCAGTTGCACACCGGTGAACCCGCGCGGGGCAATGCCGACCACTGTGTGCGGCTCATCGTTGACGGGCACGGTCGTGCCCAGAATTGCGGGGTCGGCGCGGAACTGCGATCGCCAGAGGGCGTCCCCCAGCACGACCACGTGCGCGGGATTTGACGTGTCGTCCTCGTCAGGCAGGAAAAACCGTCCGCGCGCCGCGCGCACGCCGAGCAGGGGGAAGAAGTCGGCCGATGCGGCGCCTCCGCGAATCTGCCGGGCTTCGCGGCCGCGTCCCAGCGTGAACGTCCCCTCCGAGGTGTAGGCCGCATATCCGGCGAACAACGGGGATCCGCTCTTTCGCAGGTTGTCGTACATCACGTAACCCATCGCCGCGTGCGTCACCTCGCCCATACCGGGTCGCGTTACTGTCGTCGTGAACCGTACCAGGCGATCCGGATCCGTCAGGTGATCCGGCCCCCGCAATAACAGCCGGTCGACCACGCCGAACATCGCGGCGTTCGCGCCGATGCCCAGTGCGAGGGTCACAACCGCAAACCCCGTGAACGCGGGTTCCCGCCGCAGGCCGCGCAACGCATATCTGATGTCCTGCGCGATGCTGTCGAGCCAGTCACGGAACGTCATTCTTCGATCCCTCCGAGAAGCCGTCTGTTCAAGGGATTGCAACGCACTCACCGAACCGAACCGCCGTTCCGCCTCGCGTCGGGCTTCCTCCGACGTAAGCCCGTGCCGCAGGAGCTGTTGGACGCGGAGCTCGATGTGCAGCGCGACTTCAGCGTCGACATCGCGACGGGCGATGTCCCGCCGACGGAGCATCAGGTCGAAGAGGCGGCGAACGCCCGGTCGGATGTACGGCATCAGCGAGCGCGCGCCGGGACGGAGAGAATGCCGCTCACCGTTTCTGCATAACGCAGCCACTGGCTGGTCTGCGCGCGAAGGTGCGCACGGCCCGCGCTCGTGATCCGATAGTAGCGCGCCCGGCGGTTGTTGCTCGTCACGCCCCACTCAGCGCTGACGAGGTCCTTCGCTTCCAGCCGATAGAAGGCCTGATAGAGCGCCGAGTCCTCGACGTCGAGCGTCCCGCCGGACCTGTCCTCCAGCCAGGAGGTCACCTCGAAGCCGTGCATGGGCCCCCAGCTCAGGGCCTTCAATACGAGCACGTCGAGAGTGCCCTTAACGACCGGCAAGTTTTCGGCCATCCGTTCCTCCAGAGTCTCCCCTTAGACTCTGTAATGAGGAAAAGGGTTGCGTAAGACACCAGGGCAGTTTGGTGCGTCGGCATCCGGTCGCTTCGCCCCTCCAGCACGAACCGCGGCCTCAACCTGGCCGGCTCTTCGAAAGATTTCGGGGTCTCGGGCGACGGTTAATGACGTACTCTTGCGCAATGTGAGGCAGGATTTCACGTCGATCGCGGCAGAAACTGTGCGGCGGATCGTCAAACGTCTTTTGGAGTGTGTCATGAGATGGTCCGCCTGGTACCGGTCTACCCGCACCTTCGTCTCTGCGATCGCTGCTCTGCAGGGCTGCTCATCCAGCAATGGTGGCCCCTCCGGCACCGGCGGATCCATCACCCTTAGTGTTGTGCCCTCTGCTGCGACGGTCCTGGCCGGATCCCAGACAGCGGTTGTGGCCACTGTAACCCGCAGCGGCGGATTCACCGGGTCGGTGAACGTCACCGTCGAGGGAGCCCCGACCGGAATCACCGCCAGTCTCTCACAATCGGTGCTCGCCGGCTCGGTCTCGATCACCACCATCACCTTTGCCGCGCTCACGTCCGTGGCGGCGGGTAGTTACAGCGTCACGATCCGCGCGACGGGAAGCGGTGTTTCCGATGCCACCGTTACCCTTCCGCTCTCGGTCACGCTGGGCGTCGCCGACTTTGGCCTGGCGTTCATCCCGCAGACGATCTCCATTGCCGCGGGCGCGAGAGACAGCGTGATCGTACTTACTGCCCGGGCCAGCACTTTCAACGGCACCATCTCTCTCTCGCTGCAGAGCGCGGCGACCGGGATCACCGTCACGTTCAACCCCACGAGCACGACCGGTCCCAACGGCATTCAGGCTCGCGTGCATGTGAACGTCGCCGCCGCGGTTGCGCCTGGGCCGTACAGCGTCGTGGTCAGGGGCAGCTCACCGGGGCAGCCCGATGTCGCCGCGTCGCTGGCCCTCCAGGTCACGCCGGGCACGGGCTCGGGGAACGTGACCATCGACCTCAGTGCCTGCACGCCACTCGTGCAAGTGTTGTGGGTGGCAGGTCAGGACGGGAACGGCGCCTGGACGCGCCTTACCGGAGCGAACGAGGTCTATCGCTTCAATGTCACGTCAGGGAAGGGCGGCTTAGCCTGGGTGACCAACGCCAGCAATGCACAAGCGCTCGACGTCCACTATGCGACTCAGGCAGAGCTCACCGCCGCCGTTCTCACCCCCTGCCGAGTCCTCGGCACCCGCCGGATCACCGGCACGATAACCGGTCTCGTGGCCAACGAGTTTGTCAGCCTGTCGTTAGGTAACGATCACACGGCCAGCATGCAGGCGGCCCCCGACTTCCTCTTCACCGGCGCGCGCGACGGCCTCCGTGACCTCATCGCGACGCGCTGGCACGCGGTGGAAGCCACACCGCAACGCCAGATCATCCGCCGCGATGTGACCATCGCCGCCAGTGGTTCGCTGCCGGCACTCGACTTCAGCGCGACCAGCACCACCGCATTCGCGCCCCAGGCAGCCACGATGACGATCACCAACGTACTCTCCAACGAGACTCTGTTGATGGCGACCGGGTATCTCACTGGTGCCACCTGCGACGTCGGCCTCGTCAGGAGCTTCGGTGCTGGCGGCACCGGCACGTCGCGAACCACCACCGCGCACGGCATCCCCGCAGCCCAACGCCGCGCTAGCGACTACCACCAGTTCGCCGTGACTACCTCACAAGACAATCTCTTCATCCTGATGGCGGACATGCCATCGACCGTCCGCGGCTTCACCACCGACAACGCTGGACGGACCATGCGGGTGTTTAACCAGGCGCACGGCGATCGGACAGTTGCCCTCGGCAGCCGCATGACCGCCGATCCGACCATCACATCCCTGTCTACGGCGTACAAGCGACTGCAGGCGGCATTCACCGTCCCGGCAGATTATCAGTCGAGCGCAACGTTCGCGTATGGAAACCTCGGTAACCGTTCCCAGGTTGTCATCAATGCCACCTTCGGCTGGTTAGGCAGCGCAGCGGCGACTATGGTCCCGCCGGAACTCACGGGCGTATCCGGATTCAACGCGGCCTGGCTCCCTTCTGTGACTCTGCAGACCCGGTGGTCCGTGACCGTGACAGGCACGAACCTCACCGGGTCGCAATGTATGGAAGGGGGGTTCATCCGTACCGAGCGGCGCGTGGGCTCGATGTAACAGCGCTCATTCCACCGGGTCAATGTCCTGACGCGCCCAACTCTACTCGGACCGCAACGTCCGATTCGGGTCGGCCCTGGTGGCCCGGAACGCCGGTACTGAGCTGGCCATGGCCGCCACCATGATGAGGAGACTCGCGACCGTGATGAACACGAGCGGATCTCGCGCCGATTGCTCGAACAACAGCGGCTGCACCCATCGCGCGGCAAAGAAGGCGAGCCCTCCACCGAGGACCGCTCCAGCCACCGCGAATCCCATGCCCTGGCCGACGACCAGCCTGACGACATCGGCCGATCGGGCGCCGAGTGCGATACGGACGCCGATTTCGTGCATGCGCTGCGCGACGTTGTAGCCGATTACCGCATAGAGTCCGATCGCCGCCACGACGAGTGCAAGAACGCCGAACCCGACAAACATCGTCGCACCGATTTCCCACGAACGGCGCTGGTCGCCGACCACGTCATCCAGCGGCCACGCAGTGACGTACGCGTCTCCAGGCATCAACCGTTGCAGTGCAAGACGTACACCTTCCGCGTGGGCCGATGGATCTCCCCGCGTGCGCACCATCAGGAAAGCGCCGCGCTCCGGCAGGAACTGATCGATAGGCAGGTAATAGCGGTAGCGCTTTGGATCCGTCAGGCTCTGTTGAACCGCGTCCTCGGCGATGCCGATCACCGTCGTGCACGGCATCGTGTCTGCCATGACTCGCATGCACTGGCCGAGTGCTTCCTTGCCCGGCCAGAGCGCGTTCGCCATCCCCTCGCTCACCACGGCGACGCGTGGACCACCGGCTCGATCGTCGGCCCCGAACGGCCGGCCACGAAGGATCCTGGTGCCCATGGTGGCGAAATAGTCCGGCGTGCCTTGCTGGTAGGTGAATCTTCCCAACCGTTGCACCGAGTCGATGCCAGTGACGAACAGTCGCGTGCCCGACGTACTCCAGAAGGGAACGCTGCTGACGACCGCCGCGCGCTCCACGTGCGGCAGCTCCTGGACGGTCTGCAACATCCGCCGCCGTAGCGCCACGCCTTCGCTATCGCTCAGCGCCGTTCCGCGGAGGTCGTGGCGGACCATGATGATCCGGTCTGTGTCATACCCGAGCCGCATGTCTCGCACGCGGTTCAGGCTGCGCACGAACAATCCCGCGCCAACCAGCAGCGCAACCGACATCGCACCCTGCGCGACCAGCAGGACGGTCCGGGTCCGCGACTTGTGATAGGTGCCCTCGCGCGCTCCGGCCTTGAGCGCGCCGGCCAGGTCTGCCTTCGTGGCCAGCATCGCCGGGATCACGCCGGTCAGCAGCGCGGCGAACAGCGCCGCACCGGCGGCCACCAGCAAGGTGCGCGCATCGCCCAGGAGGGAGAACGATTGTCCATCGGGAAGGAACAGGCGGCTCAGCGTCTGTCCGCCGACCTGCGCGATCCCGATGCCTAACGCGCAGCCGATCAGGGAGAGCACGAGGCTCTCGGTCAGGGTTTGCGCGGCCAGCCGGCCGCGGCTGACGCCCAGGGCCAGGCGCAGGGCAACCTCCCGCCGCCGTCGCAGCGCGCGACCGAGAAAGAGGTTGGCGACGTTCGCACAGGCGATGAGGAGGACGATGAGCGTGACTCCGGTGACCCAGAGCGCCGTCTGTGATTCGAGACCCGGATCGGGGCCGGCCTGCGTCTTGAGTGCGCCGGCGATGGCGTGAGGTTGTGCGACGTTCGCTGGTGCGAGCTGTGGAAACAACTCGCGCTCCGCGGTCCAGCTGCGGACGTAGGCGGTGGTGAGGTCTGTAGACGCCGCCTCAACGCTCACCTCGGGACGCCGGCGGACCATCATCTCCATCCAGCCCCAGTTGTAGCGCGTGTAATATGTACGCCCATCGTCGCCTTCCTGACTGCCGGCGAACGCGGTGATGGGGATGAAGGCGGCGCGCGGGCTACCCTCGGTGACGCCCGTGAAGCCCCGCGGCGCGACTCCGATGATGGTGAAGCTCAGCCTGTCGATCAGGAGCGGTTCACCGATGACGTCGCGGCCTCCAAACTCGCTCTGCCAGAACCCGTGGCTGAGCACAACGACCGTCGCGCCCATTGGCGTGACGTCCTCGTCAGGCGTGAAGAAGCGGCCGAGCGCGGGACGGGCGTCGAAGAAGTCGAAATACGCAGCGCTGACGGCAGCGATGTCGCGCACCCGCGTCGCCTGGGCTGACCCCACCGCCCTGCTTGTGGGGAAGAACGCGGCGAACTTCGAGAACGACCTGGTCCACCGCTGGAAATCGAGATAGCGGGCGTATTCGAAACTGAACGATGTGCGCTGGGTTTCCCGTTCGTTCCATCGCAGGTAGACGCGGTGCGCGGTCGAGGGATCGCGCAGCATTGGATACGGGCGGAACATGAGGCGATCGACGACGCCGAACATCGCGGCGTTGGCGCCAATGCCGAGGGCGAGCGTGGCGATAACTCCAAACGCGAATCCAGGTGAGCGCCGCAGGCCGCGAATCGCGTAGCGGACGTCCTGCTGCAGGTGGTCCACCCACGGGACGGACCAGCGGTCGCGCGACTCCTCGATGGCCCGGGTGGTGTTGCCGAGCCGGCGCCGGGCCGCGATCGGGTCCTCGGCGTGCGCATCACGTTCGAGCGACTAGTGGTGGAACCTGAGTT
>CAZSNV010000054.1:0-20768 GCA_964608035.1 uncultured Gemmatimonadaceae bacterium
AGACCGGAATGAGCCTCGGCACGCCTCACTACATGAGCCCCGAGCAGGCGATGGGGGAGCGGGCGCTCGACGCCCGCGCCGACATCTACGCGTTAGGCTGCGTGCTGTACGAAATGTTGTCGGGCGAACCGCCGTTCACCGGACCGACTGCGCAGGCAATCGTGGCGCGCGTGCTCACCGACTCACCGCGGTCGATCCGTGCCCAGCGGCATACGGTCCCCGCCCACGTGGAAGCGGCGATTCATAAGGCACTTGAAAAGCTTCCCGCCGACCGGTTTGCGTCCGCAGCTGAGTTCTCGTCGGCGCTAGGCGACACGAGCTTCCGACCGGCGATCGCAGCGAGTCAGGATGCGACGCGCGCGTCACGTTACCGGCGCGTCGCGTATGGCGGGGCCGTGGTGGTGTTAGGCGCACTGGCGGCATGGGGCTGGCTGCGTCCGTCGGTGCCCCCTCCGGTCACGTGGCACTACATCACGCACCCGGCGAAGGAGTCCAATGGCTTCAGCGATCTCTTCGCGATATCGCCGGATGGCAACACGTATGCGTATTACGGTCCGGGAGAGGCCGATGGCCAGCTCTGGGTCAAGCGGCGCAGCGAGCTGCATGCGGTGCCGATCAGCGGGACGGACGGGGGACACTTCCCGTTCTTCTCACCGAATGGCGAGTGGATTGCCTACTCCGCCGATAACAAGCTGAGGAAGGTGCCTGCGGCGGGCGGCACGTCAGCGACGCTCGGAGATGCCAACACGGTCGCAGCCTGGGGTGCGTGGCTCGAGGACGATCACATCGTCATCACCGGCGACGGGTTTTCACTCGTCGAGATGAGCGCCGCGGGGGGAGCGACCCGAGAGCTCGTGAAACAACGGCAGCTCGTCGGCATGGGAGCCGTAGCACCACTGGCCATTCCTGGCGTGGCCGGATCCGTCCTGTTCGTCGCCTGCACTGTCAACTGCACGTCGGCCCAGGTATACGTCGTCGACCGCAAGACGCTCGAACTGAGGAAGCTCATCGACAATGCGTTCTCGGTCGGATTCAGCGCCGGTCACCTCTTGTATGCCTCCAACGGCGGACTGTTTGCCGTGGAGTTCGATTTTCGCAAACTCGAGCCTCGTGGCTCCGCTATTCCCGTCCTCGAGAACGTGCTGGAAGCGCACATCTCGGCCACGGGAACGCTGCTCTACACCGAAGGCGTGAATAGTCCCTCGTCGCACATCGTCTGGGTCACGCGCGAGGGGACGGCCACGCCAATCGACACCGCCTGGTTGGGCGTGTTCGTGCAGGTTTCGATATCACCGGACGGCAGCCGTATCGCTGTCGCGCGTGACGAGAAAGGGCAGCAGGATATCTGGGTAAGACAGCTCGATGGCGGAGCGATGTCACGCATCAGCTTCAAGGGTCGCAATAACATGCGTCCGGTGTGGCACCCTGACGGGAAAAGGTTGGCCTACGGCTCCGACCGCGACTCGACAACCGCGGTCTTTGAGCAGCGCGCCGATGGCACCCGTTCTGCGACACGACTCGTCGCCGTGGACGACGTCTGGGAGGTGGAGTGGTCTCCGGATGGGCAATGGATGATGTATCGCGCGGGTGTCGAGAAGGGTGAAAGCAACTACGACATCTATGCGATCCGGACGACCGGCGATACGACGCCGGTGAAACTCGTGGATTCTCCCTATTTCGATCGCTCGGCGACGATTTCTCCCGACGGCAAGTACATCGCCTATGTCTCGAATGAGTCGGGTCGCGAGGAAGTGTACGTTCGCCCGTTTCCGAACGCGGCCGAGAGCCGCTGGCTCGTGTCTACCGACGGTGGTGTCGAGCCGCGCTGGGCACACAACGGCCGCGAGCTGTTCTTTATCGGCGGCAGCAGAGCGCTCGAGGTCGTGGATGTCACGCTTGGCGCAACGTTCACTCACGGGCGGCCGAAGAGGCTTTTCTCGGTGGCCGAGTTCCAGCGCGAGACCAGCCATCGCGCCTACGACGTCGCGCCCGACGATCGCCGCTTCGTGATGATCCGTCCCACCCGCGCGCCGACGGGCGCGCCGGTGCTGGTCGAGAATTTCGTCGAAGTGCTGAAGAGCAAGGTGAGGAAGTGAATGCACATTGCAGATTGCAGAACGCCATATCCTCAGGCTCTGACCTGATCCTCGCGCTTTTGCCGTCGATTTGAGACCACTTCTCTCAATCCTCTCCCTCGCGATCTTCGCCTGCGGTGGCGGAGATGATGGGCCGCTGGACCCTCATACAAGATCAAGCCGCACCTGGCGCATGGGATTCTCGGCGATTCCGCCTCGGGCAAACGAAGCGGACCTGCTGGCAGCACTGGCGATGTGGACCACGCGCGCCGACGCGGCGATCATGCACATCAGCCCTCCCTGGGCAGCGCTGCTCGCCGGCACAAGCGCGACGGCCGCGGTCAACGCCAACGAGCTGCCGCTGGCGCAGTACTATCGCGCGAAGCACCTGCAGATCGTCATTATGGTAGATGCCACCGACGGGCTGAATCGGAGCGCCGAGGCGCCAGAACTGGTGCAACTCGGACGAAGCATCAGTGAGCCGGCGGTGCAGCAGGTCTACCGGCAGTTTCTGATCGCGCTGGAAACGCTCATTCAACCGGAGTATCTCGGCTTCGCAGCCGAGACAAACCTCATCCGGTTGGTCGCGCCGCCGACGTTGTATGCGGCGCTCGTGCAGATGGTCAATGCGGCGGCGAACGATCCGCAGTTGTCCGCCTCTTCGTCAAAGCGATATGTAAGCGTGCAAGTGGACGCGGCCTGGGGTCGGGCGGGGCAGACCAACGTGTACCAGGGTGTGGAACGCGACTTCACTGACTTCCCGTTCCTGCAGGCTCTGGGATTGTCGTCGTATCCGTACTTTGTCTTCGCGGACCCCGAGGAGATTCCGCTTGACTACTACAGCCGGCTGCCTAACGGCCGGACGCTGCCGTTGATGGCGGTCGAGGGTGGCTGGACGTCAGGCACGGCCGGGGTGATCGTGTCGTCGCCTGAAGAACAGGCGCGCTACTTCCGGCGTCACGCCCTGATGCTCGACTCGGCGCGCGTCAAGGCGGTCTTCCAGCTCACCTTCACCGACCTGGACGTGCCGTCACTCAACCTGCCGCCCGGTTCAATACTTCCGCTGTTCGCAAAGTCGGGACTCGTTGACGATCAGCTGCGGCCGAAGTTGGCACTGTCGGTCTGGGACAGCTTGTTTGCGATCAGCAGGATGCCGTAGCTCGCGTCCTATCGCTCCGCCCTCCAGATTCGGAGCATGGTAGAGAATCAGCGCAGAGCGCAAAGTGCACAGCGCAGATGGAACGGCAAAACCGCTGCCCGCTGCCCGTGGCCCGCTACCCGTATTCTGGCGGTCGCGCTGATCGCAACAGCATGCGGGAGCGCCGGAAACGTCAACTCCGCGCCGTTGACGGCTGTCCGGGCCCTGGCGCCAGGCACTCCGCTCACCGCCATCCAGCGCCGCTGGATCGACAGCACCTTCGCCACGTTCTCACTGCGTCAGCAGGTCGGTCAGATGGTGATGATGTGGGTCCTGGGCGACTACACCAACACCGACGACCCCAGCTTCGCCGAAGTGCGCCGCTGGATCGAGACCGACGGCATCGGCGGCGTCAGCATGTCGCTGGGCTCACCCATCGAGGTCGCCGCCAAAGTCAACGCGATGCAGCGCATCGCCCGCGTGCCGCTGCTCGTCTCGGCCGACCTCGAGCCATCGTTAGGCCGGCTGGAGGGCGGCGTGTTCACGCATTACCTGATGGACGCCGGCGGCGCCACGGTGTTCCCGACCGCGATGGCGATTGCCGCGACGGGCCGCGACGAGGATGCCCTCGAGGTTGGCCGCATCATCGGACGCGAGGCGCGCGCCGTCGGCATCCACATCAACTTCGCGCCCGTCGTCGACATCAACAACAATCCGTCCAATCCGGTCATCAATACGCGCTCGTTCGGTGAGGATCCGGAACGCGTGGGACGATTGTCGGCCCTGTTCGTCCGCGGCTCGCAGGAAGCGGGGACGATCGCAACCGCCAAGCATTTCCCCGGCCACGGGGACACCGACGTGGACTCGCACGTGGGTCTGCCCGTTGTGCGCGCCGACTGGGCGCGCCTGACGAGCACCGAACTACGCCCCTTTCGTGCCGCCGTGGACGCCGGTGCGGCCATGGTGATGTCGGCGCACATCGCTCTCCCCGCCATCGAGGGAGATTCGTCCACGCCGGCAACGCTGACCGCGCGCGTCATGTCGGGCCTCCTCCGCGACTCGCTCCGTTTCCGCGGGCTGGCGATCACCGACGCCATGACCATGGACGGCGTGGGCAAAGGATACGGTGTCGAAGAAAGCACCGTGCTCGCGGTGAAAGCTGGTGCGGACATCATTCTCAAGCCGAGCGACGTGCCGCGGGCGATCGGTGCAATCGTCAAGGCGGTCGAAGCCGGCGACATCCAGCCTTCTCGCATCGAGCAATCGGTACGTCGCGTTCTCGAGCTCAAGGCGAGAAGCGGCGTCGCGTTCCAGCGCTTCACGTCGCTCGACGCACTGCGTGACGTCGTCGGCGCGCCAGCACACCGCGCGGCAGCGGCCGACATTGCGCGACGGGCCATCACGCTGCTTCGCGATCGCGGCGGTGCGCTACCGATCGCTGATCGCCGAACGCTGGTCGTTCAGTACATGCCCGAGACCGAACTCAGGGCCGGGCGGGTATTCGCGGCGGCGCTGCGCGCCGCGATGCCTAACGTGCAGATCGTGAAGATCGGCCCGACCGCCTCCGCCGGACCCCTGGATTCGCTCGAACGGATGGCCGGGGAAGTGGAGCGCGTTGTGCTTGCGGCCTACGTCAGGCGCATCGAGGGCGAGGGGCGGCCATCCATACCGGTTCACATCGCCGAGTGGATGGAGCGCGTGTCGGCGGCGGATGCCATGACACCGTCGTCGAGAGTCGCGATGATCGCATTCGGGAATCCGTACCTGATCCGGCAGATACCGTCGGTGGGGGCGTACCTGGTGACGTTCGGCGTAGGTGACGCGCTCGAGAACGCGGCGGCGCAGGCAGTGCTCGGGCGCGCGCCGATCGGCGGCGCCAGCCCGGTATCGCTGCCGGAATTCTTCGCGCGAGGCGATGGCTTGCAACGCCCTGCTGTTTCGCCTCGGTAATACCCTGGTTGCACTCGACAACGGAGACGCGAATGTTCGTCGGTCACCTGGCTGTCGGCCTTGCCGCGAAACGAGTCGCCCCTTCGATAAACCTCGGCTGGTTCATCGCCGGAGTCACGGCGCTCGACCTCGTTTGGCCGATCTTTGTCATCGCCGGAATCGAGCACGTACGTATCGAGCCGGGTGCAACGGCGTTCACGCCGTTCGTGTTCGAGACATATCTCTGGTCGCACAGCCTCGTTATGTCCGTGGTTTGGGGACTTGTCCTCGTCGCGGTGTCGCGAGCGGCACGAGTACCATCATCGGCGTCGCTGCTCCTCGTCGCGCTGGTCGTGAGTCATTGGGTCCTGGACTTCATTTCTCACGCGCCCGACATGCCGCTCTGGCCGGGTGATTCACCCAGGTACGGTCTTGCACTCTGGAATTCGATTCCTGGCACGATCGCCGTCGAAGGCGCGATGTGGATTGCGGCCATAGTGCTGTACCTGCGCACGCGTGCCGCTCAGGGCGAACGACCCGGCTGGCCATTCTGGTCCTTCATTGTAGTGTGCACCGTCATGTGGCTCACTGGCCCGTTCACGCCGCCGCCACCAACGGTGAGCGCGTTAGGATGGTTTGCATTGGTGGGCTGGATTGTCGTTCCCTGGGCCGCATGGGCGGACCGAACACGAGGAGCCAGCGCGAAAACCCGCTAGCAATGGCCTGCAGAAAAACCTGATCTGGCAACGCGTGTCCGGGCCGCCTACCTTCGAAATCTCTCCCCGAAAGGCTGCATATGATCAAGACTCGCCTGAATTCATTGATTGACCGGCGCGGGCTCAGCGTCCTGTTCGTCGCGGTCATCATCACGCCGTGCTCTAATGCCGCCGCACAAGCCATACAGGCGCCGCGCACGATCGTGCTGCGCGCAGTCGAGGCCATGGGCGGCGAACAACCGCTCCGTGCGCTTCGCACGATCACTATCGACGCAGCCTCGGCGTCGTTTGGCATTGGACAGGAAGAGACGCCGGACACGCCGCCGCGCCTGACCGCTACGCAAGTCGTCAGGACCGTTCGCGACATTGCCGGCAACCGCGTCGCTTCCAACACCGAAACCCGACCGGCCGGACCGACCGGTGTGAATCGCAACCGCGCCATCATGACGGCCCTTCTCGGCATGAGCGAAACGAATGGTGCGCAGGTGCCCGCTACCGCGAACGCGCTCACGCAGTTCGGCCGCATCATCAACTGGACACCAGAGCGATTGTTGATCTGGGCGCTGGACAATCCGGGCGGGCTTCGTCCGCTGCCGCCGAAGCTGTGGCGCCAGAACATAATGAACGGAGTCCGACTCGTCTCAGGTCAGGATTCTCTCGCGCTCTACTTCGACCGCAGGAGCGGATTCCTCACGGTCATCGACGTCGTGACGGATGATCCCATCCTCGGTGACCGTTCAACTGCTCAACTGCTGACTCGCTGGACTCCCGCCGGCGCGCTCAAGTACCCGCGTCAGATCGACGTCCTCGTCAATGGTCGAGTGCAGAGCGCGGCGACCGTTACGGCAGTCACTCTTGACGCGCCATTAGCCGACTCACTCTTTGCGATCCCCGATTCGATTGTGGCTCGCGCCAGGACGGCGCAGCCTCCGACACCGCCGGTCGTTTCGGTCCAGCTCAACCAGCTCGCTCCCGGGGTGTGGCGCGCCGAGGGAGGTTCGCATCATTCGCTGGTGATCGAGCAGGCCACTGGTCTGTTGGTCGTCGAGGCGCCGCAGAACTCCGCCCGGTCACGCGCGGTACTCGACACGCTCCGCGCCCGTTTTCCGGCCAAGCCAGTGCGACAGGTGGTGAGCACGCATCACCACTGGGACCATTCGGGCGGACTGCGCGAGTACCTGGCCCGCGGGATCCCGGTGGTTGCGCATGCCGGGAACGTTGCGTTCGTGCGGCAGATCGCCGCGGCACGCAAGACGCTGGCGCCTGACGAGTTGGTCAGGCGACCGCGCCGGTCGGTCGTGACCGCGGTGCACGATTCGCTGACCCTCGGCACCGGAGCCAGCCGGGTTGTACTGTATCGAATGCCGACGTCCCACGCCGAAGGATTGCTGGCGGCGTACCTGCCGGCGCATCGCCTGCTGTTCACCGCCGACGTCCTCACCCCCGGCCCCACGCTTGCCCAGTTGGGGAGCGCCGAGATTGTGGATTTCGCGCGCCTGTGGGCGATAACGGTCGATCGCTTTGCCGGTGGGCACGGCGGCGTCGCCCCCTGGGCCGATATCGAGCGCGCGGCTGGTCGCTAGTCGACGGCGCTGCTGAACCATGAACGCGTCCGTCTACATCGCCACCAGCCTCGATGGCTTCATCGCTCGGGCGAACGGTGACCTCGATTGGTTGCCGAGTCCCCAGGGTCCTGAAGGCGAGGACTACGGCTACGGTGAGTTCATGAAAACGGTGGATGTCATTGTCATGGGGCGCGGAACGTATGAAAAGGTGCTGACGTTTGGCGCGTGGCCTTATGAGACGCCGGTCGTGGTGCTGAGCAGCCGCAAGGTGGCGCTGCCGGCAAACGCGCCGGCATCGATCGAGGCGATGTCCGGATCGCCCGCGGATGTCGTGGCGCGATTGGAGAGCCGCGGCCTGGAACACGCGTACGTCGATGGCGGTGTGACGATCCAGCGATTCCTCGAGGCGGGCGTGATCCAGCGACTCATCATCACGCGCGTTCCCGTTCTCATTGGCTCGGGCATTCCGCTGTTTGGTCCGCTCACGCGCGACATTCCACTGCAGCACGTGGAGACAAGGACCTTCCCGAATGGCTTGGTGCAGAGTGAGTATCTGATGGCCGCGCGCGACGCCTGGTGAACCAGGTCCCGCCGGTTCTGCTATATGACGGCACCTGCGGTTTCTGCGCGGAGAGCGTGCAGTTCGTTCTCAAACGCGATCGCAAGGGCACGCTTCGATTCGCGCCGATCGACAGCGCGTATGGACGGGCGGTGATCGAGCGACATCCGGAACTCAAGGATGTGGATTCGGTCCTCTGGGTTGCGCCGGCCGATGAACGGACCGCTGAGCGGGTGTTCACGCACTCGGCGGCGGCGATGCGCGTCGCGTCGTATTTGGGCGGTGGCTGGCGCCTGCTGCAACTCGCACGGATAGTGCCGGCCCCGGTACGCGATGCGATCTATCGACTGGTTGCAAAGCACCGGCATCGGCTGTCAGACAAACAATGCTTTGTTCCAACCGGACAGGAACGCGCGCGCTTCCTGTCATGACGCGAACTGCCCCCGAGTGAACTCTATGGAACAAGCCACGCAGGTCTTTGCCGCCGTCTCGCTCCTCGTGATCGGGCTCTCGCATCTCTTCCAGCCAAAAGCGTGGGTGGCCTGGTTTCAGGGGCTCGCTGCACAAGGCACTAGCGGCGCCTTCACCGAGGGCTTCATCCTCCTCCCATTCGGCGCCATCATCGTCGGATTCCATAACGTGTGGGAGGGACCCGCGATCGTGCTCACGCTGCTTGGCTGGGCTCAGGTGGTGAAGGGACTGATCCGATTCGTCGCCCCACAAGTCGCCATCCGCGTTATGCGAAAGGCTTCAATGGAACGCGCGTGGTTCTTCCAGGCGGGCGGCGTGTTCGCCCTGGCGTTGAGCGGCTTCATGTGGTGGCTTCGGTTCCGGGGCGCCTGACGCCTACTGTTCTCGCAGCGCCTCGATTGGATCCACCCGCGCCGCCTGCCAGGCCGGGATCAACCCCGCCACGAGCGCAACGGAGGCGAGTAGCACCGCGGCGCCGACATATACCAGCGGATCTGCCGGCTGCGTTCCGTAGAGAAACGGCGCAACCTGCGTGGAGGCGAGTCGCGCGCCGGCCGCTCCGATGATCAAGCCGATGGCCACGACCACGCCAACCTCGCTGAGCACCAGTCGCACGACCCGCCCGCGGACGGCGCCCAACGCAATGCGCACGCCGAGTTCACTCCGGCGTCGCGCGACCGAATACGACGTCACGCCGTACAATCCGAGGATGGCCAGCGCCAGCGCGACGGAACCGAACAGTGCTGACAACACGGCCAGCACCCGCTCGCGCTGGAGCGAGTCGGCCAGTTGTCGCGCGAGCGGCTTGAAGTCGATGGTGATCGCGGAATGGGCCTCGCCGATCGCGCTCCGCACGACCGGGATGACACTCGTTGGATCACCCTGCGCTCGCAACTCGAGCGTTCTTATTGGTCCGGGCGCCGCATTCTGAGATTGCGCGACATAGGCGGTGGGCTCGACCGATTCGCGAAGGGATCGGTACGCCGCATTCTCGACGACTCCGACAATAGTGAACGGCGGCGTGAGCGCGTCTCGGTCGCGCAGACGAAACTGGCGACCAACAGGAGACTCGTTCCCGAAGAACTTTCGCCCCCACGCGTCGTTCACGATGGCCACCTTGCCGGCACCGGGGCCATCGGTCACGTCGAAGTCCCGGCCCGCGATGATGCGGGTCTTCATTGTCGCGAAATAGCCTTCGCTCACTTCGTTGAACCAGGTGATCGCGTCTTCCATGGTTCGCGGAGTAAAACCGTCGATCACGATCTCGTCGTTCCACGAGCTGTTCCCCACGGGCGTGAGATCGGAACTGCTGGCACCGATGATGCCCGGCAGTCCACGCACCCGATCGAAAACCTGACGGTGCAGGGAACCCAGGCCTTCCGGCGCGAGGTTGGTCCGGCGCAAGTCCACGGTCGCCAGCAATACGCCTTCGGCCGCAAACCCCGGATTGAGCCGCGAGAGGTTTCGGAATGTGCCGATGAGGAATCCGGCCGACACGACGAGCACGAGTGAAAGCGCCACCTGTGCCACGACGAGGGCGTTGCCGAGCCTGAAGCGTGTGTGTCCCTCGATGACGCCGCGGGCCTGTGCCTTCATCGCGGCCTGCGCGCTTACGCGAGTCGCCCGCCACGCCGGAAACAGCCCGCAGAGCACCACGGTCACCGTCGCGACGAGGATCGTGAACGCAAGGAGCTTGGCGTTGAGCGCGAGATCGAGCGACACGGCGCCCGACGTGTCCGGTGTCGCGATGAGTGCGACGAGTGCCCGTGTGCCAATGGTCGCGATAGCGAGTCCGACAGTCGCGCCGGCTAACGCCAGCACCACGCTTTCGGTCAGTAGCTGGCGCAGCAACCGCCGCCTGCCCGCGCCGATAGCCAGTCTGATCGCCATTTCGCGGTGGCGGGCTTCGGCGCGGGAGAGAAGAAGGTTCGCCACGTTTGCGCACGCGATAAGCAGGATCAGCCCGACACCGGCCATCAGCGCAAGCAACGCTCTGCCATACCGGCTTCTGATTTCACTGAACCCGCGTTCCGCGGACCTGACGAAGAATGAACGGGTCACGTACTGCTGCTTGTCTTCGGCACGCCAGTGCTGCGGAACCGTCTCCTCATAGGACGGACGCGCGATCGCGGCCATGCGCGCACCGGCCTGCCTGACGTCGACACCCGGAGCAAACCGGCCCATGATACGGATCCACCAACTGCTGCGGTGATCGAGGCTGTTCTGCGGCCCGCGGATCACCGCCTGGGCGCAGATCGGCAGGTACACGTTGGATTCGCTGCCCACATCCGGACCTCGGAACGATTCCGCCGCGACGCCGGAGATTTCGAAGGGATGTCCGGTCAGCCGAATGACGCTGCCAACCGCGTCGGCACGACCGCCGTACTCGCGCTGCCAGAATCGATAGCTGAGGACCACGCTTCCCGCGCACCCGCGCACGTCGTCGGCACGTGTGAACAGACGTCCGGCCGCTGGCGCAACGGCAAAGGTGGTGAAGAAATCTCCGCTCACATACGTGCCGGGTATGCGGCGCGCCTCACCGCCGTCGGCGAGGTTGAAGTTCGTCTCACCGAACGCGGTGACTGCGCTGAAAGCGTTCTGGCGATCGCGGATCTGCTCCCACAACGGATTGGTGAAGAAATCGGCGGCGCTGGTGCCGGCCCCTTGCGAGCGTCCCTGGGGAGTTTCCCGCGTCTCGCTGAAGCTCATGTAGGCGAGCTGCTCGGGACGCGCGACCGCGAGCCGCCGCAATACCACGGCGTCCAGCAGCGTGAAGATCGTCGTGTTCGCGCCGATGCCGAGTCCGAGCGACGCGATAGTGACGACAGCGAACGTGGGACTGTGGCGCAACGCGCGCAGTGCATAACGAATGTCGCCCGCGACCGACTGGACCCACTCGGCGATATCTACGCCACGCGCGCGTTCGCGCTGCGTCGCCTCGTTGCCGAATTGCAGGCGCGCCAGGCGACGGGCTTCCTGCTCCGTCATGCCGCCCTCGCGAAGGTCGTCCACGCGCTCGGCGATGTGGAACGCCATTTCACGCTCGATGTCCCGGGAAATCCGGTTGGAGCGGAAGATGTTCAGGATTCTATGATGCCACGCCATCGAGACGTCCCGCGCAGGTGAAGGGTGATGCGATCAGGCATACCGCAGGACGCGGTCGACGCCTTCAGTCAGCCGGCTCCAGCTCGCCTGTTCCTCGGCGAGTTGTCGTCGTCCTTTTGCGGTGATGGCATAGAACCGCGCCTCGCGGTTTTTCTCCGTGACGCCCCACGTCGACTTGAGCCAGCCGTCCTGCTCCATCCGGTGCAGCGCCGGATAGAGTGACCCTTCCTCAACGCGCAGCAGGTCGGCCGAGACCATCTGGATCTGCGACGTGATCGCGTACCCGTGCATCGGCCCCGAAACGGAGAGCGTGCGGAGGACGAGCAGGGCGAGCGTTCCCTGGAGAATGTCGTTTTTCCCGCGCGCCATCGTTTACCTATCTAGCTAGGTGTCGGAAGATGTATGCGCTGGCTGGGGGCCCCTTGTCAAGGCAAGGCGACCGGTCGAGTCGATGCTCGCACGAGCCAGCGTCCATCTGTCACCTCGATTTCGCGGCGTGCGTCGGTAAGTTCTGGCTGGCGATGGCATTCACGACCAGGTCATCCGAGTTCTCGAGTGAAGAAAACGACGAGGGATCCGCCGGTCGCTGCTCAGATTCGCGCCTACATGGCGGGGCAACCCGCTGCAACACGCGCCGTTCTCAAGAAGATCCGCGGGACGATTCTCGCTGCCGCGCCCGGCGCGGTCGAGGGATTCAGCTATCGCATCCCGTCGGTCAAGCTCGATGGCAAGGCACTCGTCTGGTATGCCGGCTTCAAGAATCACGTCGGCACTTATCCGATCGGCGACGCCATCAGGCGCAAGTACGCGGCCGACCTCGAGGGATACGAGACGTCGAAGGGCACGGTGCGATTTCCGCTGTCAAAGCCGCTGCCGATCGCCCTGGTGAAACGTCTGGTGAAGGCGCGGATCGAGGAGATGCGTCGCAAGCCCGGCTGAGCGCAAAACGCAAAGCGCAGAGCGCAGATCGCCCTTGGGCTCATACCACGAGCTCAACATTCAGCGCAACGCACGAGCTTGCGACGGCGCGATCCCGTGGATGATGTTGACGATTCACTCAAGGCACGGACCGCACGATGGCAAAATCGAAAATGCGCACCAAGGCGACAAAGACCGTATCCAGGAAGGGGCCTGCGAAAAAGCCAACGCCTGCAAATCCCGCAAGGTCTCCGCAGTCGAAACCGCCAAAGCATGAACCGACCCAGGGTCTCTACGGGTGGATCACCCACACCGACCTTGCGAGCAGCAATCCGGCGGCGACGAAGGCGTGGGCAGCCAAGGTGCTGGGCTGGAAGTTCAAGCCGCCATTCCCGACGCCTAACGGCGACGTGCACTTGTTCTACTACTCCGACAAGGGCGGCGGCGCCATCCGCGCCACCAACCCACCCGAGAATCCGGGCAGCATTCCCTACATCCACGTCGCCGATTGTCAGGAGGCGTTCGACAAAGCGCTCCGCGAAGGCGCGGATGAGATGCTTTCGCCGACCCGGGTCATGGAAGGTGTGACGGTCGCGATTGTGCGAGCGCCCGGAGGAACGCCGATCGGATTCTCGGGGCCGTAGAGCGATCAGCGATCAGCAAACAGCCAAAACCGACCGGGCGAGCTCGCGACCCGATCAACCCAATGATGGGTATCTCGAAGACTCCGCGAGCGGTAAGGTGCTTACATGCGAAATGTCATCCTGCAGGAATTCGTCTCAGTCGACGGCATGGCTGCCGGCCCGAACGGCAACGTCGACTTCATCCCGGGCGCCAGCAGTGGCGACCAGAGCTTCGGAAAGCGTCAGAGCGACTTCCTCGATTCCATCGACGGCATTTTGCTGGGTCGAAAGACGTACGAGATGTTCGTCGGATACTGGCCGAAGGTCACGTCGGGCGATGAGAAGCCATTCGCCGACAAGCTCAACGCGATTCCGAAGGTCGTGTTCTCAAAAACCCTCGATCGCGCACCGTGGGGCGATTGGGACGAGGCAACGGTCGTGAAGACGAACGCTGCCAGGGAAATCGAGAACCTGAAGCAGCAATCCGGAAAGGACATGGTGATCTGGGGCAGCATCTCGCTGGCGCAGTCACTCATGAATGAGGGACTGATCGACGAGTATCAGCTGATCGTGTGCCCGGTGCTGCTGGTGGACGGCAGGCGCCTGTTCGATGAACACGTCTCACCGGGCGAGATGCATCTCCTCAGCACGAGGTCGTTCGATCGCGGAACCGTGCTGCTCTCGTATTCCGGTGCGATGGTGGCTGCGGCGACGAAATAGGGTAGGGGCTCGAGCCTCTAGCCTTTACCCTAAGGTTTCAACCAATGCGTGAACCAATCACGCAGCCGCCCCAGCCGATCCACGAGCAGCCACGGCTCGCCGGAGCGCGACAGTTCGTGCGACGACCGCGGGTAACGGATGTACTCGACCGGCACGCCCTGTTTCTTCAGCGCGGTGAACCACTCGTCGCCCTGGCCGACCGTGACGCGCGTGTCTTCCTCGGAATGCACGATCAGGGTTGGTGTGCGTACGTTCTGCACGAAGTAGATCGGCGAAACGGCGTCGTAGATGTTTCCCTTCTCCCACGGCTTCCCGTACAACTCCGACTCGGTGAGCCCCTGTGCCTGGTCGGAGCCGCCGTACCATGACCGCCAGTTCATGTCGGCCCGGTCGACCTGTGCCGCCGCAAAGCGCCGGTTCTTCGCCGTGATCCAGCCGGTCATGAATCCGCCATACGAACCGCCTGTCACGCCCATGCGCGTCGAGTCCACATCGGGACGCGCCACCACCAGATCAATGGCCTTCATCAGGTCCGTGAAGTCCTCGTCGCCCCAGCGCCCTCGGATCGCGTACGTGAAGTCCGCGCCATAGCCCGACGAGCCGCGCGGATTCGTGTAGAGCACCACGAAACCGGCGCCGGCAAGGTTCTGGAATTCGTCGAACCAGCCTTCGTTGTACGCTGAATGCGGGCCGCCGTGGATGTACAGCACGAGCGGATATTTCCGCCCCGCCTGATATCCGAACGGCTTCATCAACCAACCCTCGATCTCGCGATTGCCGACCGACCTGTACGTGAAGCGCTCGGCATCGGCCCAGCCCACTTCGTTGTTGAGCGTCTGGTTGAATTGCGTCAGTTGTTTTTCGTTTCGTCCGTCAGCATCGATCACACACAGCTCGGTCGGCGCAGTCACCCTTGCGCAGACGAACGCGAACTTTGAGACGAGTTTGTCGGCCGTGAAGTTGGCCATGCGGCGCCGGCCGCCGGCGATCTCGCTCATCTTCCCGGTCGCCGGCGCAATCGAGAACAGCGCCGACGAGCCGCCTAACGACGCCGTCATGACGATGGAGCCGTCGGGACGCCAGAAATACGAATCAGGCTCGTATCGCCAGCCGGTCGTCAGGTTTCGCCGGCTGCCGCCTGACGCATCGATCACGAACAGGTTGAGCTGCGTGAAACGGCCGGACCGGCTCTGATAGCCGATGCGCTTCGAGTCCGGTGACCATGACAGCGACGACTCATTCCCGGTCAGCCGAGCGAGACGGCGGGGCTTGCAGCCGCCGGGTTCGTCGCAAGGCGTCGTTGAGATGATGTAGATGTCCTGCGTGTTCACGTCGGCGGTGATCCGCTTCTCGTCGTACGGCAGCAGCGCGATCGAATCGCCCTCAGCGGCGACGACCGAATCCGGCCGCAGCGCCGACTCGGCGACGAATGCAATCCACTGCCCGTCAGGCGAGACGACCTCGTTGCGGTGCGAATACGCCGTCGAGGTCAACTGTCGCCTCGGGCTTCCATCAGAATGCTGGATGAACAGTTGCGTGGCGTTGAACTGGCGCGGACCCGTGCGCACGGGGAGGTAGCCCTGATCGTTTGAGCGGAACGGAAAGTCGACGATCTGCCGGCCATCGAATCTCTTTGGATCGGCAGGGCGCGTGATTGCACCGTACGGAGGGCGCGACTGCCCCATGCTCGCGAATGCGTCCGACGCTGCGGGCGCGGGGCGCGGCCGATCCGCTGGAGCGCTGACGATCGTGAACGCTCCGTTGTCAGGCATCGATCCCGCGTCGAACCGATCGGCCTTTTCAGGTGGAGCGGTGAAATCATCGGCGCGGTAGCGTTGCAAGCCGCCGGCAGAGGTGATGACGAGCGTCTTGCCGTCGGGAGACCAACGAGGCGTGCTGCTCTCCACAAGCTGCGGGGTGACCCGCCTTGGCGCCCCGCCGCTGGAGGCGACGACCCATACTTCCGACAGGCGCTTGTTCTCCGCTTCCCGGATCGTTGTAACGGTGAACGCGACTGACTTGCCGTCGGGCGACATGGCCGGCTGGCGCACAGTCGTTACGCGATACCAGTCGGCGAGCGTGAACGCCCGCTTGGGCGACTGGGCACCGACGGCCCCCGCGAGCAAAACCAGGAGACAGACAGACCGTTTCATGGGAACTCCGCTGCGCGTATTGGACGCCGGCTCAGGACGGCTGGGGAAGTTGCCGCGCGCCTATAACATAGGGTAGAGGCTCGAGCCTCAAGCCTCTCGCCTGGAATTCACCGTGCTCAGCAAACAGAAGCGGACGGCAGTGCACGAAAAGCGTTCCAAAGCGTATTACGGGCATGACGACAACTCCATGTCAGTCGGCCTGAAACCCCTCGCCTTCTGCGCAGTGTTGTCAGCCTGCGTACCGGGTTCCGACCAGGAGCCTGACACGAGCGAGTCCGCCGCGGCCGAGTCGGGGCAAGCGTCTGCCGGTGATTCAGGTACGGTCTGCCTGATCGCTGATCGTTCGGTCCTGGCACGCGCGCCGAGTACGGCTGCGACGGGGCCGGCCAACCTTCGTGGCTGGATCAGCCTGGAACACTTCGGCGTGAGAGACAGCGCCGGCGCGAAGCTCGTTGACTCCGATGGCTTCGCGCTGGATGCCGCCTGGCGGAAAGCCGGAGCCGATTCGGTTGTCGTCGAGGGGTTCAACGACTTCGTCCGCATCGAGATGCGCCTGCGTCACACAACTTCCGCCGCGCGCGGTACACTTCGCGCCCATTCCGATGCGGCGCTGGAACGCGATTCGACCGGGAAGCTCCGCGAGTTCCGTCGCAGCGGAAGCATTCAGTTCCGCAAGGCGTCGTGCGATCGCATGCCAGCTCCCGCCGGCACCGCCGCCGCCATCGATATGTTGCCTCACGGCACTCCACGCCCCGGCATCCGCTTCGATCCCGCCAAGCTCCATCGTGGCATGAGCGTGGGATCACTCGTCGCCGATTCTGTTGCCGCGAGCGTTGCCCTTACGGACTTGAGCTACGTTGGGACCGCACGCTTCAACGGAGAGATCCAGTTGAAGGGCTGGACGCTCCGGCATCCCGATCCGGACTTGCATCGCGTTGTCACCTGCTTCGAGGCGGATTCATCGAGCGCGGCACGGTTGCCTCGCTGGGCCGGAGACGAGCGTCGCACCTGGTTCTGTTTCTCCAACCGCGCCGAAGCCGCGCGCGCTCTCGGTCCGCCCAGCGAAGGGGTGCCGGCCACGATCGTGGTCGACGAGTTCACCATCTACCGCGGCCTGTCGGACGAGGTTAACAGCTCGCGCTTGGTGCGTCTCGTCAGGCGAGGCCCTCCGGGCTGAGCGCCCCGATGAATCGAACGGCCGCGGGGCATCGTAGTAGCCTCCATGTCCACGCTCGGCCAGTTCCATTTTGTCACGTCGCTGGTGGCGCTCTTCGCGGGGGCGTTGGTGTTGTGGCGGCCCAAGGGGACCGCGATCCACCGTCGCGTGGGCTGGATCTACGTCGCGAGCATGCTGGCCCTGAACGGTTCGGCGCTGTTCATCTATCGGCTGACGGGAACGTTCGGACCGTTCCATGTCGCGGCACTCATCAGCCTGGCCACTCTACTTGCCGGTGTTGTGGCCGCCTGGCGTCGCCGTCCGGGTGACCGCACCTGGTTGCCGCGTCACTACTTCTACATGACGTACTCGTATCTCGGGCTTGTTGCGGCAGCGGTTGCCGAAACCGCTACTCGAGTTCCAGCATTGCAGGCGGTCGCCGGCGGTCCGACGCTTGTGTTCTGGAGCGCGGTCGTGGTGGCGTCCGTCGCCGTTTTTGTCATCGGCGGACGAATGATCCGACGACGTGCCGACTCGATAATCAGACCATTGCAGCGTAGCTGATCGCCGAAATCGCCATTTGTCGCGGGGTGACGAGCCTCACATACTCTTGCGCTTCACTACTGGGACTGGCGCCGGCGAATGATGAGATCGCGCTAAGCAAACTAAAGAGCTTCGCCACTGGCACCGGTTCCGTTTCGATGGGGCTCGTACTGTCGTCAAGGGCGTGATCCCATGCAGCACCCTTAGAGCCGCTGATCACCCGGTAGGCAGGCATGCGCGGAACGATTCCCCCAGCAGTACAGGGCGAGACCCCGCCGGCCGCTGCCGCGTCAGCGATGGCGAGACAGCCAGGCAATTCGCAGCCCACGCTCGTGCCCAGCGGCATCCGGCCACTCGACTACCGGCTCGGGGGCATTCTTCCCAATCGCCCCTGCGTTGTGAGCGGAAATCCCGGCACCGGCAAGAGCGTTTCGTGCCTGGAGTTTGCGCAGCAGGGGCTGGAGAGGGGCGAAACAGTCGTACTCATATCGCACGACGATCCCGCGGACGTCCTCGCCAGTGCCGCCTTTCTCGGCATCGACATCGAACGGCCCCTCCGCGAAGAGCGACTCATCCTGCTCCGCTTCCAGCCGGATTTCGTCAGGCATCTGGGCCGCGCCACCACCGCCGACCCGGTCTTCGTCGAACTGAGACGACACCTCGCGGATTTCAAACCCGGGAGGGTTGTGATCGACTCCATCGTCCCGTTCCTGGACGGCGGCTCTGCAAGCACCGCGGCGATCCATGGCCTGATGCAGTTCCTCGAAGAAATGCAGGTAACGTCGCTGTTGACGTTTCCCGGCGACATGACGGGTCTCTACGATCGCCGCCTCGAGCCGCTGATGCAGCGCTCGGCTGGCGTTTTCCATCTGTCGTCGGACAGCGAACGAAACCACAAGCTCGAAGTGCAAAAGATCCAGTTCGACGCCGCGTCCACGCTGCCAGTGACGTTCCGCATCCTCTCCGGCGCCGGCATGGTGGTCATCACCGATACCGATTCCGCCACGGTGTCCAGGATTCCTGCCGCGATGCAGCGGCGTCTGGCGCTCGTCAATATGGCCGATGAATTGCGGAACGAACTGGTCAACGGCCTGCGTCTGCAATTCGACGTCGATGTGCGCACCGAAACGCTCAGCACACTCTCCGACGTCGTTCGCAATGGAGTCGGCGCGCTGTTGTTGAACGTTCGTCGCGACGTGATCGAATCGGCGCTGCAGCTCATTCGCGACCTCCGACGGTCGAACAACACTGTTCCGGTCGTCCTCCTCACCCCGTACGTCCTGCGCTCCGCGGATCGCACCCGCGCGTTGCGCGCCGGCGCCGACGACTTCCTGTCGTCGAGCCTTGCGCCGTCTGAGTTGGTTGCGCGTCTGCAGAACATCGTCAAGCGCGGGCACTGGCACGATCTCCTTTCGGCATCGCCCGAGCCGGGCATGACTCTCCAGCCGACCAACGACGGCTCGAGGTATCGGCCGATGTCCGGCGACGCGCTCGCGAAAAGCGTACGCGGGTATCTGGAGCGCGAACAACAGCCGTTCTTCACCCTGTTCCTGATCCGTCCCGAGAAGGGCGAGCTGGCCGGACTGGCGAGGCTCGCGCTCACCATTGTGCGGGTCGAGAGCGGAGACCTGGTTGGCGTACACGGCAAACGGGTGCTCGCCTATCTCGACAGCGCGCGACCGAAGGACCTGGCATCGCTCAAGACCCGGATGCGGGAGCGCGCGCTGCGCCTGGGCTACGGTGACATCGAGATCGAAGCACTGGGATTCCCAGCGAAGGAAAACGCCGTGCGCAATCTGCTCGGCGCACCGGCCGCCAGCTGATGCTGAACAACCGATGATCATCATCGTCGCTTTCGTATTAACGGCAGCGTTGGCCGTGGGGAGCTACATGCTGTACACGCGCCGTGAACGGCGGCGGCCGCGTGCTGCCATCGACCCTTCGAAGGAGAACATCTTCTTCGAACGTTTTTTCCAGAAGCCCACGTCGGGGCAATCGGGGCGCCCGTTGTAATCAGCGCCGGGCGCTTAGCGCCAAGCGCTGAGGGGCTCGAGTTTCCTCGGTCCGCCCTTTGCGTCTTGCGCTTTGCGCTTTGCGCCGCCCGAACGCATCATCGGTGCAATGCCAGCGCCTGCACCTCACCGTCAGTTGGCGACCTTCATCGCCAAGTACTCCCCTGAAGTCACAAAGCAAGGGCGGGCCGCACTCAAGGCAATGGACCGCCTCGTGCCCGGCGTGGGGGCGAGTGGACTATCTGCTCTCTGACGCTGCCCCGCAGTGAGGGCCGACGTTGTCGGCCTTACGTCGTTGACCGTTTTACGATTTCGGTCGCCGACCCTTTCCCGCAGTTATCAGTCTTTGCTTATGCCGCTGTTCGGGTTCTCAGCGGCGTAAACGGCGCTATAGGTAAAGACTGAGACTGCGGGAAAGGGTCGGCGTTCAGAAATCGTAAAACGGTCAACTGCGTCATGAGTGGGATCAGGAGGCTCGGTCGGTACCTTGTCTCGACCAGTTCTCGTCTGCCGCGATCTGCTGCTCCAGGGCACGCATCAGCGAGATCATCATGCGACGCACCAGGTTGAGGCGTTCCACAAGGTTCGCATGGATCCCGGCGCTGAGGATGCTGGCGCTACTCGCCAGTCGGAGATGTGCCTCCAGTTCGTTCGCCGATCCGATCGCAATTCCGACGAAGCGAAGAAACTCAGCCCGGCTCGGTCGGGCGCATCCTTCTGCGAGATTCGCCCGCGACGGAATTCGCGGCGCGCACGGCTTGATTGCGCAATCCGGGGACACGTCGGACCGCTGGTTTCGACAGTGCTTCGATGACGTCCAGGCTAAGCTCCTGAGCGAGGTGCCAGACACGGAGTTTCTTGTAGTCCTGCATGCGGCAGCATACTGGAGTGACGGACCACATCTGTCATCATTCGAACGCAGAACCAATCGTAGGAACGCCGGCCCGCGATGTCAGTGACGTTTTTACGACGTTGACCGTTTTACGCGGTTGGGAACGCGGACTCTTTCCCGCAGTTAAGTGTCTTTACCTATGCCGCTGTTCAGGTTCTCAGGGGCGTAAACAGCGCTATAGGTAAAGACTGAG
>CAZSNV010000055.1:0-20575 GCA_964608035.1 uncultured Gemmatimonadaceae bacterium
GCGGTGAGCGCCGGTGGCGAGAACGGCGACCCGAAGTCGAAGCACTTCAACGACCAGGCGAGTCGCTATGCAACGGGCAATCTGCGCGATGTGTACTTCTACCGGCACCAGCTTCGGGGGCACACCGAGAGGGAATACCGGCCGGGACGCTGAAAGAGCGCTGGTTGTTGATTGCTTCATGCTAGAACTGGTACTGGTTGCTGGGGCTGGTGCTTGTTGCACTCAGCACTAGGACTAGCATGCAGCAATCAGCAACCAGCGTTCCCTTCCCCGGGTACACGAGATGAAGTACGCAAGCATATCCGGCTGGGGCGACGGGATGCCCCCAGCCATCCTGACGAACGAGGACCTGTCCACCTTCCTCGACACGTCCGACGAGTGGATTACCACTCGGACCGGAATGAAGGAACGGCGCGTGTCGCACGTGAGCGCCATCGAGATGGCTTCGGTCGCTGCCTCGCGCGCGCTCGCCTGTGCCGGTCTCGATGCGTCCGACCTGGACCTCATCATCTACGGTGGATGCAGCAACGAAGAGGCCGTGCCTAACAGCGCCTCGGGCGTGCAGGTGTCGCTCGGCGCCACGCGCGCGGCAGCGATGGACATCAACACGGCGTGCACGAGTTTCCTCTACGGACTAACGACCGCGACAGCAATGATCAGGACCGGCGTGGTGCGCAACGCCGTCGTGATCGGCGTGGAGCTGATCAGCCGCTACATGGATTGGAGCAACAGGAACGTGGCGGTGCTGTTCGGCGACGGCGCGGCAGCCGTCGTCGTGCAAGCGACCGAAAAAGAGGAAGGCGTTCTCGGTAGCGTGCTGGGATGCGACGTCGAAGCCCGGGCAAGCCTGCGCGTGCGCGGCATCGGATGCGGCTATGCGAATCGGAACGTGACACTCGGCGACACGCTATGGGACTTCGATGGACAGGTGATCTTCAAGCGCGCCGTGAAGGGCATGACCGAGGCGTCAGCTCGTGTCCTCGCTCAAGCCGGGGTCACAGCGGACCAGGTAGACCTGGTGGTGCCCCATCAGGCAAACCTGCGGATCATCGAGGCCGTGGCGAAGTACACCGGCATCCCGATGGAACGCGTGATGGTGACCGTGCAGAAGTACGGGAACATGAGCGCGGCCACGGTTCCCGTGAGCCTCGTCGAAGCAGTACAGGATGGTCGCATCAAACCCGGCAGCCTCGTACTGATGCCCGGGTTCGGAGGTGGCCTGACGTTCGGCGCACTGCTCATGCGCTGGGGAGATCGAGTCACTCCACTGGGCGAGTCATCACGCACGCTGCCGCCGTTCGATGGCACGGCGCTCGAACTGGTCAACGCGATTCGAGCGACGCAGGATCCGCATGGCCGAAGCGAAGCCGGGCTGATGTCGGTACAATTCGTTGAAAAGCTTGCCGGATTCGGCTGACCTGCGCCGAAGCCTGCACCCGCAGGCGCTTCGCACACTGCGAGACCTTAACACGGAGGTCGCGGGGGTCACGGAGGCAACCCGTTGCACATCCAGCCTTTCCGCCGAGTTCTAGTTCGCGATGCGCTTGATTCCGTCGCGAAGGCGAGCGACGTGGAAGTTTATTAGAAGTCCAGTTGGCTTGCCGCTCAACCTCAAGTAAGAAAGCAATTGCGCGTGGTGCACCGGAGTGAGCTTGCTGGCGGTCTTCAGTTCTACGACGACACTGTCCTCGACCAGCAGATCGATGCGGAACCCGGTATCGATCTTCCGCCCTCCGAATTCAATTGGGACCGCAACTTCGGATTGCACTTGAAGTCCACGTTCTCGCAGGACGTGACTGACGCAGATGCGGTAAGCATTCTCCAGGAGTCCGGGCCCCAAATACGAGTGGACCCGGAGCGAGGCTTGGATGATTTGGCTGGTTATTGACTCGTGCTTCACATCGCACAAACTCCACACGGCTGTCACGAGACCGTCACCGCGGGGGTGGCCTCAGTGACCCCCGTGACCTCCGTGTTAAGATCCTTGGCGGAGAAGACGGTATCAAACGACTATTTCAGCGATACAACTCCGGTGGTCTGACTCCAAGTTCCGTCAACCGCTGGCGCGCCTGCTGGTTGTCCGGGTTGATCTGGAGCACGCGCTGAAACGCCGCGATTGCCTTGTCCCGTTCTCCTCGCTGGCGGTACAGATCGCCCAGCTCGAACGGAATGGAGCCGGATCGCGGATTGAACTCAGCGTTCATTTCGAGAATGGCGATGGCTTCCGCGGTCTTGCCCGCCGCCACCAGGTGCCGCGCCAGCTCATTGATCCGCCATTCCGTAAAGTCGTAGTAGCCGTTGATCGCGACGCGCTCCCGAAGGCCGCGGTATTGCTTCACCGCGGAATCGACGCCGGACTGCTCGATCGTTTTCATCAGCACCGCCTGGATTGTCGTCGGCTTTGACAGACCGCGGTGGCAAGTGACGCACTGCACCGTGACCGGCGGTTCGCTTCGCCCTGGAAGAGCGGCGAGGACGATTCGGTTCAGGCTGTCCACCATCCGGATCATGAAACGCGCCTTGCGCTTCGCCTCCTTGTCGTCGGAGTCGAATGTAACGCCGGCGAAGGAGATGCCGTCGCCTCCCGCATGGCAGTACTGACACCGCACGCCGAGCGCGAACGAAAAGCCGCGCATGATCTGTACGAGCGAGTCGCGGGCGATCCCGGTCGGTAGCGCCTGGAGGTTCTGGAAACGTTCCGGTATCTGGGCCGACATGTCGTGGGCCGACACGACGGCCGCAAAGGCGATCAGGGTGAACGTCAGTCGACGACTCATTTCCTCGCTCCTTAATGAACACAGGGTTCCTGTAGCCGGCGACAATTGGACAGTCGGTCCGGCTCAGGCAATGGCGCCACGCTGAGTTCTCGCCGAGGGTTCACGGAGGGCAGGTGTAGAGGCGGCGTCCAGGCAGATCTCGGGCTAGTTTCCCGCCATGGACCCGCAGCGCGGCGCTTATCGGTTCGCAGGATTCCTTTTCGATCCTGTAAGCGGTGAGCTGACGGACGTCGAAACCGGTGTCGCAGTGTCCCGCCTGCAGCCGCAGGTCGCCGCGCTGCTGACCGCTCTGCTCGAACGGCCGGGTGCTGTGGTGTCTCGGGCCGAGCTGCAGACACGACTCTGGCCGGATACGACGGTCGATTTTGACGACGGGCTCAACTTCTGCGTGCGGCAACTACGACTGGCGCTCGGCGATGAAGCCGGCGCTCCGCGCTTCGTCGAGACCCTCGCCCGGCGGGGCTATCGGTTCATCGCGCCGGTCAGTTGCGTGGCCGAGACGCCGGCTGTCCAACCATCAACGCGCCCGGCGCCAAGGCGAACACCGTTGGTGCTGCTCGCGGCGTTGGTGATGGCGGGTGGAGCACTCGTCATAAGCCAGATGACGCGAGCGTCCAATCAACCGATACGCACAGGCGTAGCACTCGCCGTGTTGCCGTTCGCCTACGACGCCGCCGACTCAACGATGGTCGCGTACCAGCGCCAGCTTCTCGATCAGGTCAACGCCGGTGTGCGCGCCCGGCCTGCGTGGGATCTCGTCACCGACACAGGCGCAGCCACTCACGTGCTGTCCGGCGCATTGAAGCGGCGTGGGTTCTCCGTCGAAGTGTTTGTGCAGCTGGTGCGTCGCCCGGGTCGCCGGCACCTGTGGGCCGACAGCATTCTCGACTCGTACGCTTTCGCCGGGAACTCGACGTTGACGGCGGACCGCATTGCGCGGAGCGTTGACCGCCTGTTGCGTGCGGATACAACTACAGCGAGCCGCCCTTAGCGTGGCCAATGCACGAGTCCTGGAAGAGCCGTCTCGCACGTTGGCGCTTCAACACCTTTCCCGCATACCGGGGGAGCGGTGGTCGCGTCATGTTCATCCGCCACGACTTCATGGAAGTGCGCGTGAAGCTGCGATTGTGGTGGCGCACGCGGAACTACGTCGGCACCATATTCGGCGGCAGCATCTACGCGTCGGTGGACCCGTTTTACATGATGATGCTGATCCAGTGCCTGGGACCCGGATACGTTGTCTGGGACAAGGCTGCTTCAATACGATTCCGGCGCCCCGGTCGGACGACGCTGTATGCGGTATTCCAGTTCGATCAGGCGTTGGTCGATGGGATCCGTGCTGAGCTCGAGAATGTCGAGAAACTCGACCGGCACTTCACCGTCGAACTGAAGGATGCCGCGGGCGAAGTGCACGCGATCATCGAAAAAACAGTCAATATCCGAAAGCGAGGCCAGAGGCCAGAGGCTGAAGCCCAGAGGAAGAGCTAGAGTGCGCTCGCCTCTGGCCTCTGGCCTCCGGCTCTGGCCTCTGGCCCTCTGTTTACCGCGTCCGTGCCGCCAGATACGGGAACGATAGCGCCCTTGCCCCTTCAGCCGGAATGCATGATCCTGGGCGAGCCGAAGGTCGCGATGGCGCGCTGGCTGTCGCTGCCGTCACGAACCCCTTTCACCTCAACACGCTGAGGCCCTATGACGCGCACGTTTCGAGGAATCGGAATCGCGATCGCCACGGTGCTCGCTGCCACCGGCGCTCAGGCGCAGGGCACGAACCCGCGCTTTGGGCAGTGGAAGCTCAAGTCCGACGCCCCCGCCCCAGCCAGCAACATCATGACCTACGAGCCGTTCGGCGCGAGCGGGATGAGGGTCAGCATCGCGTCAGTCAACGCGCGCGGGGAGAAGTCGGAGTGGTGGTACACGACCGAGTTCGACGGGAAGGACATGCCGGTCACGGGCAGCAGCGGCACCACGCACACTTCCGTCCGAACGATCACGGATCGCATCAACGAGATCGTGAACAAGCGCGACGGCAAGGTGACGCAGGTTCTGACCAATGTCCTTTCGCCCGACGGGAACACCATCGGCGTGATCTATATGAGGGACGACGGAAACGGTAAGACGACGGCCGTTTCATTTGCCACGTACGAACGAATCAAGTGAGGCTATGACGTCCGCGTAGCGTCGCTCCGCATCGTTCCGAAGCCGATCGTTCCGGCTCCGGCGAGGCGAGCAGCGCCGTTCGTCAGCGTCCGTTGCCTGCGATCGTGAACGGTCCGGTGAGCGTAATCAACACCATTGATCCTATCCTCACGACGACATCACGGCTTGGTGTCTGTGCGGCCACCGTGGCCCCACCCACGGCGCCAACCGCGCCGCCAATGACTGTGTTCCTGGTGTCCCGGGCGATCAGCTGACCCTGACCCGTTGCCGCACCAACAGCCGTCCCAGCGCCCACCTTCACCACTTCGGCCTTCCCGCTGCCGCGACCTCCGAGGGTGTGCGGCACCGAGGTCACGTCGCCCTGCAGCGAATAGCTTCTGCCGCGTATCGTCGTCGAGGTCACGCGGAGTCCGAGCTTCCCGTTCGCGTCGCCGCGGCTCGTCGCCGGCGTGAGTTCCGTGATGAGCAGGTCAACCGTGGCTCCGCTCGGGATAACCACGCGACCGCGGTCGTCCTTCACGTCGGCAGTCACGATGATCGTGACGGTCTCACCGGCCCTATTGGTGCGCGAGGTAATGGTTCGGCCCCAGGTGCCATCGAGACGCGAACCGATGGCCAGTGTTCGCATTCCAATTGCGGCGACACGCGGCTGATTGTTCCAGGCATAGACCGTGTCGGTCAGAGCGAGAGAGAGGTTGCGACCGTTGTCGCTCGAGGCGGCGTCCAGGTTCCCTTGGCTGCACGCCGACACGCCAGAAAGCGCGAGTACTGCGAACATTGTGTTTCTCACTCGTACTCTCCTTCAGGGGAATACAGCCGAGCGCGGTCCGGGCGCGCAGGGCGCCTTATTGATGCGGTGGGTGCAGCACGGCCCGATATGATCGGGTTGTTAGGCACGGCGCGTTATTGCGCGCCCGCTGCTCCCTTCAGTTTTGTCGGGTCTACTTGTGCGCGACGCGGCCCCGTTCCTGGGCTCTCTGGTCGGGCTCAGCGCTGGTGCCCACTCTCAAGCTTCCGCGCTACTGGCGTCCTGTTGCGGCACCCGAGGGCTTACGCTCCTCTCACCGCGAAGTCGCCTTTGCCATTCCCCGTGGGGGAGGCGGTATCACCAATCATAGTTCGCGTCGCTGCAGTTCCCTATCGCTCGTAAGGATGACGCGAGCCGCACGCCGATGCAGCTACTCTGCTGATGTCGCCAACGGAAGAAACACGACAAACTCACTGCCGGTGCCTAAGCCGGCGCTGTGCGCGACCACGCTGCCGCCGTGCAGTTCGACAATGCGTTGGACGACCGTTAGGCCGAGACCAAGTCCGCTCGGCGAGCGCTGGCGGGCGCCCTCGGCACGGACAAAGGGATCGAACACACGGGCTAATACCTCCGGGGCGATGCCGATTCCACTGTCCGTAATCCCGAGCTCGGCACCACCCGGTCCATGGCTTACCCGCACCGAGATCCGTCCGCCGTCGTCGGTATACTTCACGGCGTTGATCAGCAGGTTGACCACCACCTGTTCCATCCGAACCGCGTCGGCGTCCAGCCAGATCGGATCGTGAGGCAGCGCCACCGTGACCTGATGCTGGCCGGCGATGACCTGATGGCCGACGATGTTAGGCCCGAAGACGGTTTCCACTGACCGTTGCACCGCGACGCGCAGGTCGATTCGACCCGGCTGAAAACGCAATCGCCCTGCGGCAATACCGGACACGTCCAGCAAGTCATCCACGAGATGAGACAGTTGCTTCATCTGCCGCTCGATCAGCAGGCGACCCCGATTCGGAAGAAGGCTGACCGCTTCCTGTTCAAGACGGAGGACCTGAAGAGCGTTCGCGACCGGGGCAAGCACGTTTCTCAGCTCATGCGAGAGCACGGCGAGGAATTCGTCCTTGTGGCGGCCCGCAACCAGCAGTTCCTCGACGTGTCCAGCCGTTGAGAGCGCCGCGCGCTTCCGTTCCGTGATGTCGCGAACGTGGCACTGGATGACCGGGTGGTCACCTTCCTCGTATCTGTTGCTGACGACTTCTACGTCGATCCCATCGGGGTGAGCTGCGCTCTGGAGGAACAGGTCCTCGCGGATGAACCCCGGTTCACGAAATTCGTCTGGGGTCGCGCGGCGCTCTGTGTCCCTCAGCAGGCCAACTTCCCACAGTTCCTTTCCCAGGAGCTCGTCATGGGAAAGGCCAAGCAGGGTCGTCATGAACGGGTTGGCGTCGAGGATTCGCCCGGTATTCGCGTCGAGCAGGAGAATTCCCTCGTGCGCGGTCGCGAAGAGTCGCTGGTACCTCCGCTCGGACCCGCGCCGGACCTTCTTCTCGACGCGCTGTTCGAGGCCCGACCCGTGCGCGGTGTGGCCGTCTTTACCGTTCTTGCTTATCCCGTTGGACTTGATATCCAAGACCTACCTCTCGAGGGTGCCGTCGCGTGTGACGCGGCAGGATCACCTGGAAGCGCGTGGGCCTTGCGGCCACAACCGCTGCTTCCTGCCGAGGCTGCATTATGCTCCAGTCCCTTACCCCCGGGCAAGAATGAAAAGGATGGACTCGCGGGATAGATCGGGATGAGTACGCTATCAATCTCACGAGCGATGGTGATGGGACGGCATTCCGCCTAACGTGCAGGTTACTGTGCCCCTCTCCTCGCGTTGAGAAGGCGCCGGATCCCGTTCCGCGGTCCACGGGTAGGAGCTGTACCGCGCACATCCCAGAGGAGCAAAATGACGATCTCTCATATGCCGCTGCCGATCGTGACCAGCGTAACAGCGACCGGACGGAGGGCGATAGCGCTCGTTCTCGTCGGAGCGGCGTTGACGGCCCTCAGTGGCTGTGCACGCAAGGACGCGGCGGAAATCGACACAGCGGCCGGAGTCGTCGGCATCACGGCGGACCCGGTTGACGAAGGACGGCAGATATTCCGCTTCGAGACGTTCGGGAGTGAGCAGTTCTGGACGGACACGGCGCGTATGCACGAGGTCGTCCAACAGTCGGTCAGTCCAGCAACCGCTCTCAAGGTCGGACTCAAGGTGGACGCCGACGCGATTCCGGCGGAGGTCGCGACGGCCATCAAGGAAGGCAAGGTGGATCTCAACAGTCCCGCGACCACGGTCACGCTCCTCAAGCTCAACGCGGTCGTCGGACTCAAGGGCACGGTGACCCTGGTGAACGGCAAGGACAGTCTCGTGGGGCTCGGCATCACGTGCGCGCTCTGCCACTCGAACGTTGACAACTCGTTCGCACCGGGAATCGGTCGTCGCCTTGACGGCTGGGCAAACCACGACCTGAACATCGGGGCAATCGTCGCCCTGTCGCCCGCGATCACGCCGGCGCAAAAGGCCGTCTATAGTTCGTGGGGGCCCGGGAAGTACGATCCGCGCTACAATCTCGACGGCAAGAACACACCACTGGTCCTGCCACCCGTGTACGGCCTCGCCACCGTGACGAACGAGACATACACGGCCGACGGGCCCATCTCGTACTGGAACGCGTACGTGGCCGTCACGCAGATGCACGGCCGCGGCAACTTCTCCGATCCGCGCCTCGGCATCACGGTCAACCAATCGCCAGACCTCGTGACTCCCAAGCTGCCGGCGCTGCGCGGCTATCAGCTGAGCCTCGAGACTCCGCCACCGCCGGCCGGCAGCTTCGACACGACTGCGGCAGCGAGCGGGCGAGCGCTGTTCACGGCGCGTTGTGCCACCTGTCATGTGGACGGAGCGAGTACCGATAACAACACCGGTGTCCTTCACGCACCATCCGAAACCGGGATGGACGCCGCGTACGCCGCGCGCACTGTGAACAAGAAGTACCGCACCACGCCCCTGCGCGGCCTCTGGCAACACGCTCCGTACTTCCACGACGGGAGCGCAACAACCCTTGCGGCGGTGGTCGATCACTACAACCGAGTCCTCGCGCTGCGCTTCAGCGACCAGGACAAACGCAACCTGGTCGAGTATCTCAGGAGCCTATAGTGCCTGACGCGTTGCCCGCAGGCGGCTTGGCACCCGACCGACTGTTTCACACCCGGACATTCACCTTGCCATCGACGAAGGACCGCCGCCGCTTGCGCACGCAAGCCGTTACCGCCACACTCGCCGGACCACCGGGGAGCATCGATCACAGCTTTCAGCGCGAGCATCTGCTGGCTGCCGGCTACTTCGTCGCGATGGCGAAGAGGATCGAGTCCCGTGGCGCCGCGGCCGTAGGCCAGGAGGGAATGACGCGTCATCGGGCGAGCGTCACGGGGGCAATCGTCTCCTCGGTCGCGTTCCTCGAATCGTCGATCAACGAGTTGTACCTGGAGTTCCAGCGAGCCGGCGACGACGGCAGCGCGATCCCGACACGGGCCCACACGCAACTGGAGACACTCTGGCCGTCGGCTGACGGCGCGCCGCTGACGCTGCGCTATCAGGTGGCGCTCCAGACCGTCGACGCCGAGCGATTCAACGAACGACGGTCCACGTACAGGAACGTCGAGCGTTTGCTGGAGCTTCGTGACGCCCTCGTGCACCACCAGCCCGAGCGGCACGATGAACGCCAACGGCATCAAAGCCTGCAGCGGCGACTGCGTACTTGCTTCTCGCCCAACACACTGCTCGGCCCTCGAGCCCGCTGGTTTCCGGACCTGTGCCTGGGAGCCGGCTGCGCCACGTGGGCGCTTCGGAGCGCCGAGGCGTTCTCCAACGAGTTCAGCAGCCGCATGGGTATTCCGTCGCGGGTCCGGCCGGCGACCTCATCCAACCGTCGCCGCATTCCCCGGGCTGTAGTCCCTCCGATCTAGTCCCTCACTCATCCCGAGTGGCGATGGTACGCCGGTGCGCCTGAGCCTAACGTTCATACAGGGTATCAGGCACCGGTGGCCGGCGCCCCCTCCCCACATCGTGCTTTACGCACTTTGCGCCGGCGCTGACCAACTCGCGCCGCGCCCTTCATTTGGTGGCGGGCAGGACTCACAGCTCCGACAGGACTACCATGGCAATATTCAAACGGCTCATCGACGCCGTCACGCTCGGCTCCGAACGACCACTTCGGCGGCTGATCGCGTACTACGCGATCCTCATCGCCGGGTTCGGGATCCTGCTCTTCCTTTACCCGGCGTCCAACGCGCTCCTGATGAGCGGGGAAATCACGACGTCTGTCTCGCCACAGCTCCTGCAGGACGGCTTGAACACGCCGGCATTCGTACAGGAGGCGCTTGGACCGGGCTCGATCGGCGAGCTGATGATCAACACGTTGCTCGTCATCGCCGGTATCCTGGCGCTCATGTTGCCGGTCACCTGGGTCTATATGTCGGCCCGGCGAGCCCCCGGACACGATCAGTCGCTGGTACAGACGCTCCTCATTCTGCCGATCGTGGTCGCCGGCATTCTGCTCATCGTCCAGAACAGTCTTGCGCTCGCCTTCAGCTTGGCCGGGGTGGTTGCGGCCGTGCGATTCCGCACGACTCTCGATGAAACGCGGGACGTCGTGTTCATCTTCCTGGCGATCGGCGTTGGTTTCGCCGGCGGTGTCCACATGCTCGCGATCGGCACCATCACGTCGATCGCTTTCAACTTCGTGGTACTGCTGACGTGGCGATACGACTTCGGCCGGAACGTGCTGCAGCCCACTGCCGCGTCGCAGTGGAGCGAGCCGCTCAAGGACCTTGCCAAGACCACCAACGGCGATGGCGCTGGTGTACCCGACCGCGACGTGATGCTCGCGCTCACGCCCAAGAAAGCGGAAGCGCTGGCCAAGCGGATCGACCGGGTTCGCAAAGTGTTGGGCCCCAACAAGAAAAACCCGCGGTTCAACTCGGTCCTTTCGATCACCAGCGACACGGTGGGCGAAGCACAGGCCCTCATGCAGAAGGCGCTCGACAAGTTGACCAAGCGGTGGGTGCTCGATGAAGTCGTCACCCATGTCGGCAAGCCGTCGGAAGTCTATTACCTGGTCCGACTCGGCAAGACGATGACGCGTGATGAGTTCATCACGGGAATCCGCGCCCGCGCCGGGGACCATATCGCCGCGATAGACCTCGAGCTCGGGGACGGGGTCGCCACAGCGCAGAACGGCGCCGTGCCATGAACGCACGCCTCGGGTGCCTGCTGCTAGGTGGGTTCATGATGTGGGGCGGATGTCGTCCCGCGTCGCCCGTCTCCCGTGCGGGAGAAGCGGAGCTGTCGGCGCGTGGACAGCGGCTGACCACCAGCCTGGCAAACGCCGGGATGGCGCGCACGAGCGCGCTCGCGAAATGGATTCTGCCGCGTGAGATGGGCGAGATTTCGGGGTTGGCACTGACGAGTGACGGCCGAGTGCTCGCGCATGGCGACGAAACGGGACGTGTCTACGTGATCGACCCCCGTCGCGGCGCGATGCTGAAGCGCTTCAGCATCGGCTCGGCGGTTGACGCGCGCGCCGATTTTGAGGGCATCACGACCATGGAGGGCAGGATCGTCATGGTCGCGAGCGACGGCATGCTGTACGAGTTTGCGGAGGGTGATGACGGTGAGCGCGTCGGCTTTGTCCTGCACGACACGCGACTGGGCCACGAGTGTGAATTCGAGGGTGTCGCCTTCGATAGCGCGCGGGGAATCCTCGTCCTGCCATGCAAGAGGGTGGGGGCACGCAAGCTCCGTGACCACCTGGTGCTGTATCGCTGGCAGCTGGGTGGCAGTCGCGATTCGATACTGGCCCCTCTCACGATCCCGCTCCGCACGGTGATCGGGTCCAATCCCTGGAAAGGACTGCATCCCTCGGATATCACGGTCGATCCCGCAACGGGCAACTACGTGCTCATCGCGGCGCAGGAGAGGGCACTCATCGAAATCACGCCCTCGGGAGAGCTCGTGCGCGCGGTTTCTCTGCCTGGAAAGCATGGACAGGCGGAAGCGCTCGCGCTGACGCCCGATGGCATTCTGATCGTGGGCGACGAGGCGACCAATCGCTCGGCTTCACTGACGCTGTATCGCTGGCCGCTGACGGCCGCGACACCGGGGCCACCATGACCGTCCTTCGTCGTATGCCTAACGCATCGCTCACGTTCGGAATCGCCACGACGCTTACGCTGCTGGCGTCCGTGGGCGCCGGAGCTCAGAACGGCCCGCGCCCACCACCTCGTGCCGATTCCACGATACGCGCCAGCGACCAATACGGCGCCGGCGGCCTGCATCGAGTAATGCTGGGAACCAACTACCGGGACCTCTGGTCGGCGCCGATCACCGTGCCGTTCTTCGACCTGACGACGTTCGCCGGTGGCGTGCTCCCGACCAAGACGGGCGGCGGGGCTCAGACGAAGACGCTCCACTTTGTCACGCCTAACGAGCAGGAATTCGTCTTTCGGCCGGTCCACAAGGCGCTCCTGATGGATCTGGAAGGATTCGGGGGCACTATTGTCGAAAAGGCGATGATCGATGGCCTGAGTGCCTCGCATCCGCTCGCACCCCTCATCCCCCCGGCGTTTCTCGAGGCGGCTCGTCTCCCCCACGCCTCGCCGATCCTGTTCGTCATGCCTGACGATGAGCGTCTGGGGGAGTTCCGCAAGGAATTCGCGGGAGTGCTCGGCATGATCGAGGAGTATCCGAACGTGCCCGAAGATGCCCCCGGCTTTGCCGGTGCGCTCAAGATCATCGACAGCGAAAACCTGCTGAAGCGGCTCAACGAGGACCCGACCGAGCGGATCGACGCCCGCGCGCTGCTGCGCGCCAGGTTGATCGACCTGCTCCTCAACGACAACGACCGTCACCCCGATCAGTGGAAGTGGGCCCGCATGCTGCCCGACACCGGATCGCCGTGGGTGCCGATCCCTCGCGATCGCGACAAAATCCTGGTGTCGTACGAGGGCTTCCTGCTGAAGGTCGCGCGGAAGGCGAAACCCGAGCTGGTCACGTTCGCGGGAACGTACCCGAACGTGCCGGCCCTCTTTCAGAACGCCAGTGAACTCGACCGGCGCCTGCTCGGCGGCCTCGATAAACTTGTCTGGGATTCGGTCACGGCGAGCCTGACGCGCGCGATCACCGATTCGGTCATCGACGCCGCGTTTCGCGACATGCCGGCGCCGTACCGGGCATCGGTCCCCGCCCTCGCGGCAAAGATCCGATCCCGTCGCGACCTCCTACCTAACGCCGCTGGCCGGTACTACCGCCGACTGTTCGCCGTTCAGGATATCCACGCGACCGACGCTGCGGAAAAGGCCACGATCGAACATGCCGCTGACGGGACCGTCGCGATTCGATTGCAGTCCGGAACGGCTCAGCCACATCTGGTTCGGCATTTCGATCCAGCCGTGACGCAGGAGGTTCGGCTGTACCTGCACGAAGGAGCCGACACCGCCATCGTCACCGGTGACGGCCGCACGACCATCCTGGTCCGTGTCATCGGCGGCAACGGTCAGAATGTCCTGATCGACTCATCGTCCGCGGGCGTTCGCGGATCGCCGACGCGCTTCTACGACGTCGGCCGAGTGAAGGACGTTCGCTATCCGACGGACAGCTTCAAATCGCACAAGATCTTCAACCGGCGGCCCCTGTTGCCGGCGTATGGCGAGCTGCTGCCGGCACAGCGGGATTATGGCAAGAGCATGCGCCCCACGTTTGGCATCAAGACCGGAAACGACCTCGGGCTCGTGCCGCAGATCGGCATCGTGCGGACCGAATACGGATTCCGCACAATCCCATACCGGAGCCGGGTCGCGTTGCAGGTCGGATACTCGACCGGCATCAACGGGTTCGGAATCAAGCTGGAGACCGACCATCGTTTCGAAGAGTCCGCGCTCCATGTGCTGAGCGAGAGCCGGATGTCGCAACTTGAAGTCGGTCGATACTTCGGCTTCGGGAACGCCACGCCGGACATCGACGACGCGTTCCACGACGTCAGCCAGACGCAATGGACGTTTCACCCGGCGCTCGCGTACGCGCTCGGCTCGGTGAGCGACGTGTCGTTAGGCCCGATCGTCAGGTACACGCTGACGGACAGCATCGCGGGCCGCATGCTCTCGGCAGAACGACCGTATGGGTTCTCGCGGTTCGGTCAGGCAGGCATGCAGCTCAACTTCAACTACGATTCGCGATCAGGCGCATCAGCGACCGCGAGTCCGCTGGCTGGAAGCAACGCGCGTGGGGCGCCGTGGCAATCCGGCATCATCGCCACATTGACGAGCAGCGCGTACCCGGCGGCATGGGACGCGGCTGGCGCGTACGCCAAGCTCGGTGGAGTCGTTGTTGCTCACATTGCGCTTCCGGTCCTGACCCATCCATTACTCGCACTCCGCGCCGGTGCCGAGAAGGTGTGGGGTGACTTCCCCTACTTCGACGCGGCGTTCCTCGGCAGCTCGCATTCGTTGCGCACCGCGACGCGCCAGCGATTCGCCGGGGACGCGGCGTTGCACGGCTCCGCTGAACTGCGACTCCCGATCGCGTCATTTCCGTTCATCCTGCCCATGAACGTTGGTACCCTCGGCTTCGTCGAGGCGGGCCGCGTGTTCGTGGACGGACAATCGCCTGGCGGCTGGCATACGGGTGTGGCCGCGGGGCTGTGGCTGGGCGTCATGAGCCCGGGGACAAGCATCACCGTGATGGCGACGAATCGCGTGGAGCGCAGGTGGCTGTTTGGATTTGGCTTCGACTACTGAGACTGAACTAATGCTTCTCACTCAAAGACTTCGCCCGCGCCAGCTCCTGGCCCGGACACGATGGACGACGACCCTGCTGCTCGCCCTGCCCGGGGTTGCGATCATGTGCGCTCCCCCCGTCCGGATTACTCCGCCATCGGCCGACGCATCCGCCGAAGAAGTCGCCCTCAGCGGCGCAGCAGTCATGATCGGTGCTGGCGACATCGGCATGTGCGGCATCACCGGCGATGATTCCACGGCCGCGATCGTGGACAGCGTGCTCAAGGCCGACAGCGTTGCAAAGGTCGAGGACGTGGTCTTTACCATCGGAGACCTCGCCTACGAGTCGGGCACGAAGCGCGAGTTCGACCTCTGCTGGGGCGGCTCGTGGGGCGACAGCACCAAGCGGATCATGAAGAAGATCCGTCCCGCGCCGGGAAACCACGAGTATGTCTCGGCCGGCGCGGCGCCGTACTTCAAGTACTTCGGAGCGCGAGCGGGTGATCCGCAGAAGGGGTACTACGCGTATGACGTTGGTGTATGGCGTGTCATCGTGCTGAATAGTGAGATCCCTGTAAACTCGCTCTTCAGCATTGAAGACCGGACGGCGCAGGAAGACTGGTTGCGAGCAGAGTTCAAGGACCGCGCCAAAAAGTGCACAGTCGCGTACCTTCACCGGCCGCTCTTCAGTTCCGGATACCACGGGGCCCAGACCGGGATGCTTCCGCTCTACAGCATCATGTTTGAAGGCGGTGTCGAGCTGGTCCTGGCAGGTCACGACCACAGCTACGAACGTTTCGCCCCGATGAATCCGGCTACAATGGTCGATACCGTCGGCGGCATGACGCAAATCGTCGTGGGGACGGGTGGTACCGGCCTGCGTGGTTTCCGGACTCCGCTGACGCGTAACTCGGCCTACACGATCCAGGGACACCACGGTGTCCTGAAGTTGACCCTGGGAGCCGGCGCCTGGCGCAGCGCATTCATCGATGCCAGCGGCCGTGTGTGGGACCGCAGCGGCGGCACGTGCCATTAGAGTAGGCCGCGCGCAACCTCAGGCGCTCCGGGATCAGCGCCCTACTTCGCCTTCGAGCCGCCTGACGCGTGGCTGAACGCCGCCACTTCAAGGCGACTATGCAGGGCCAGTTTCTCCAGCACGTTGTGCACATGACTCTTGACCGTGTGCACCGCAATGTGCAGCCGAGCCGAGATCTCCTTGTTGCTGAGGCCCTCGCCGAGCAGGTCGATGACCTGCCGCTCGCGGCTCGTCAGGCGGACGGCATCGATAATCTGCTGCTTGTCCTTCACCGCCGCGTTGAGGGCGATTTGCGAGAACAGGGATTTTGTCAGTTCGGAGGGGAGGACCTGTACCCCTCTGGCGACGGCGCGAATGGTGTCAAAGAACTCCTCGAACGACGCGTCCTTCATGACGAATCCGGACGCCCCGGCCCGGACGTAGTGGGCAACGTCCTCCTGGATCGGCAGGAGTCCCATGACGATGACCTTCGCTTCCGGCACTTCGCTGTGGACCGTCGCGGTCAGCTTCAGGCTATCGTGGCCTTCCAACCCGAAGTCGACGAGGACGATGTCGGGCCTGGCCTCCCTGACCTTCTCCAGTGCCTCGAGCGCGTCAGCAGATGCAGCGAGCACCTTGAAGCCCGGCTGCGAGTGGACCATCGCGACAATCCCGTCGCGCAGCAGCCGATTGTCGTCGATGAGCACGAGCCTGATCGGCATGTCCCCACCCTTGGCTCGGGCGGCGGAGTTTCCAGCCTTGGGCTTTGCAGACTTCGTCGTGGCCTTTCCATCGGTCCGCGGCGAGGCCGTGGAACGCTTGACTGGACGTCGCGGTCGTGGTGCCATTGATGATTGGTCGATGGGTCCAACGAATCCGCTCGCTTCCGCCGCCCCGAGCGCGCAGGCCATTGGTCAGGGCCCCGCGTTCTTGCCCCAATGCGCAGAATGCTCCCAGGGCAGACGCCTCGAAGCATTCCGATGTAACAGATAAAGGCTACGCCTCATTGCTGCATAGCGCAACCACTGGACCAGCCCACATTACTGCATGTTGTGCCTCATAAGTCGGCGGAAGCAATACCTGCCAGTGAGTTGGGTCCTCGGGCCGTCCTTGGCACCCCGTAGTCGGCCCTCAGATGCCGGCTCTCGAAGTCCGTCACCTCCCATGCCGAGCGGGCAGGGGTCGGTCACGGGTGATGCCAGCGTCGTCAAGGCAACGCGGTGGACCCATCGGGTTTTTCTGGACAGGTGATCTCCAGCAGAAGACGCAAACAAACGGCACGTACGACGCGCGATCATTTCCTGCTCGCCGGAGCCCCCTTCGGGACGCCTGCGGCGGCGCCACCTTTCGCGCCGAGTGTCGCGAAGTCCGGCATGTGAACAACGAGGCCCAGCGCGGACGTGCTTTTTGAGCGTCCGGCCACCAGCTGGTCGTTGTATCGGTCGAGCGAGAACCCGAAGCTGTTCGCAGGATCCGCGTCGACAATCAGCAGGTCCGCGTCTGCCATCGTCAGCTTCCCGAAACGAAGCGTGCCGTGGCGGAAGTACATGTAGTTAGGCATCCCTGGCGTCGGCGCGCGTAATGGCGTGATGTCCTGACCCGGCCCGGCGCTGAAGGTCTGCCGGATCTCACCATCGCCGACCTCGATGCTCGTCAGGCGACCCCGAATCCGCGGAGGCGGCAACATGGCCAGCGGATCCAGGATGAAGTCATTCCTGTCGATGCTGGCGCCGCGACCGGCCGGGACCTTCATCACGTCGTCCAGTTCCACGCCGAAGAACTTCATGGCGTTCCTGACGCCGACTCCAAGCACCTTGACGGACGTTGGGTGAAGCCGGATCCGCCCATCCGGCATCGATGTCACCGTGGCGCGAATCCGGAAGGGCATGTCGATACCCTTGTGCAGAACGCCGGACTGCACGAGCTGACCGCCTTCGGTGCGCACACGAAGATTCCGCAGTGGCGCCCCCTGGTAGCCGAACACATGCCGGTTGAGAAGGACGGCAAGGCTCTGGACATTGATCGCGATCTCCGCCGAGTGCAGCGAGAGTGAGAAAGAGCTCTTATCGTCGAGCGTCGCCGGCTTCCCTGGCACAGTTGCCGACAGCGACCCTCGCAACCGTGCGATGTGCAGGACAATGCCGCTGTCAATGTGGAAGTCGACGTGACGCATCTCCGCCTCGATGGCGCCCGTGACTCCATCATCGGCGCGCACCCGGGAGGCAAATGTCACAACGGGCACTGCGCGCCGGACGGGTACCTGTAGCTGGGCGGCCATCGTTGGACCGTGGCCCAACGTGGTCGCCAGCGAAAAGGCTACCGCCATCGCGAACTCCCGTCGCATCGGTCAGGCGTCAGCGTGGTGGGCCCGTCACGCGATGCGCCGGCCGGTGAAGAACCGCAGCGCGACCACGACGACGGCGATCACGAGCAACACGTGGAGAAGACCGCCCATGGCGTAGCCGCTGACGAGGCCGAGCGCCCAGAGCACGAGAAGTACAATCGCAATGGTCATCATATTGGTATTCCTTCGTTTGGCAGGTTGGTGCGGGCTGCCGTTGCCGGCGAGCAGCCGCCATTCAGGACCCGGCACCGGCACATCCGGTGTCATCGCCGTACTAAGGCGGCTCTCCGAACAGGGAGCCGCCGCGCCTACGCCTTGCGGCGTGTTCCGCTGGTCACGAGGACGATTCCGGCCAGGACGGCGAGTCCGGCAACCCACGGAGCGATCGGACTGCGTTCCTCGGCGGACACGGAGACGTCGCCGATTTTCAGGACCTCACGATTCGTCGTGAAGCCGCCGCGAAAGTAGACCGCGGCACCAACAACCATCAGCGCAATGCCCAGCATGACCGATCCGCGCACGGTCGTTCCCGATATGGGTGAGGCGAGGTCCGCCGTAGAGAATTGAACGCTAGGTACATACGGGACCATCGACCATCGCTCGTGGTGCGTACAGCAACCCTCAATCGGAAGGTGTAGTACGCTGTGGGGTAGCCCAAGACTGCTCTAATGAGGGATGGTTCTTCAGTCCGCATGCGCCCAGACTGCATCACACGAACCGCCGAGACGCCGCGCCCTCGTGCCGAGCGTCGGAGCCAATTCGTTGTTGTCATGCGGTACTGATGGGCCGCCCGGCTAGCGCCGGCGGCTCGTCCTCAACAACTCTGGAGTCATTGTGGATCTACTCACCTGGCTCATCGTCGGACTCATCGCTGGATGGCTTGCCAGTGCAGTTGTCGGCGGCATCGGGTACGGCCTCATCGGGGACATTGTCGTCGGTGTAGTCGGCGCGGTGCTGGGCGGATGGATCTTTCGCACGCTGGAGATCGGGCTGCCCATCGGCGGACTGCCAAACGCGATTATGGTCGCGTTTGTCGGTGCTGTGGTGTTGCTCCTGCTCGTCCGGATGATCGGGCCCAACAAACGACTGATCTAAGCTGCACGCTCCTCCTTCACTTCCTCGAAGAGATTCCCGCAATGTCAGGCCGCAACCTTCACGGCAGCTGGACGCACATGAAGTCGGCGGTCCTCGCGAAATGGCCGGGGGTGACCGTGGAAGACATCGCGGGCCTGGCGGGTGAACGCGAAGAGTTGATGCGTTTGCTAAAGTCCCGCTCCAGCAAGTCGTATGGGGAGATTGAGCGCGAGGTTGCCGAATTCGAGCTCCGTGATCTCAGGGCGGGTTACGCCTCCCGGTCCGCGCTTGGCATCGGGCTTGGCTGACCTTTCACGTTCACGAGTCCGGCCGGACTGACTGTTCGTAGATAAACGCAGTTGAGCGAAGCGAGTGCGAAATTGGGGTGTCATGTCGGTGACATGACCCCTTTTTTGCGTCGTGAGGAAGGCGAGAGAAACACGCGCCTTTGCTGGCTACGGTGCGGGCAAGTCCGTAACGTCCGGGCTGCAGGTTGCTTATCATCAAACCGCTTCGTTCCTTCCCTGCTTCCTGCCTCCCGCCTCCTGTTTCCTCGCCTGCCCAAATGCGCACCAGACTTTCGATTCTCACCGTCGCTCTCGTACTCACCGGGGCACCGGCTGCGGCCCAGCAGGCGGTCACCGAGACCCGCGACCCGCGCCAGCAACAGGACCCGGAGTTCGCCAAGGCGTACACGAAATGGACGACGGAGCCGCGATACGGGAGTCCACTCGTCGACCACCTCCCCAAGGTGGCCGGGATCCCGTCGCCGAAGGACGTCCTCGGCTACTACATCGGGCAGCCGAAGACACTGACCTACTACGCGGACGCGCTGAAGTACTACCGCGCGCTGGCGCAGGCGGCGCCGGCCCGGGTGAAGATCGAAACGATCGGCAAGTCCGACGAAGGACGTGAGCTCGTCGTCGTCTGGATCTCCTCCGAAGCCAACCTCCGCAACCTGGATCGCAATCGTGCCAACCTGGCCAAGATCGCCGATCCGCGCGGCATGAGCGAAGCGCAGGTCAATGCGCTCATCAACTCCACCAAGCCGCACTACCACGTCATGGGTGGCCTCCACAGCGGCGAGGTCGGGCCATCAGAAATGTTGCTCGAGCTGGCGTATCGGCTCGTGGCTGAGACCTCACCACTCATCAACCAGATCCGCGAGAACGTGTACGTCTCGATCACGCCTCAAGCCGATCCCGATGGCCGCGATCGCAACGTCGACTGGTTCTACCGCGGGCTCGACATGGCAGCGCAGTCGGCTGGCGGGGGTGGCTCGGCACCGGCCGGCCGGGGCGGCGGCGCGGGGGTTCCCTACTGGGGCAAATACGTCTACCACGACAACAATCGCGACATCAACCTCTCGCAGATGTCGATGCGCGCCATCACCGATTGGTACTTCACGTCGCATCCGCCGATCATGCACGACCTGCATGAGGCGGCCCAGCTCCTCTACACGTACAGCGGCGGACCGCCGCAGAACCCGAACCTCGACCCCATCCTGTTCGCCGAACTCCCGTTCTTCTCGAACTGGGAGATGTCGCAGATGACCAAGTGGGGCATGCCGGGCGTCTACACACATGCGTTCATGGACGGATGGTCGCCGGGCTACCTCGGCTCCGTCGCCT
>CAZSNV010000056.1:0-20232 GCA_964608035.1 uncultured Gemmatimonadaceae bacterium
TCTACGGTCGAGCGCCGCCCCGGCGTCGTTTAGTCGTAGTTCAACAGTCTGCTAGAGGAGAATTCGGCCCACCCAACGTTCCCCTCCGATAAGGATTGCGGAGGGGACACCGGGGATGTTGCCGTCCCTACACAGAAGGGTCCCGAGGTGTCAGACTCGCAGCTAGCAGCTTGAGTTGCTGTCGTCTGGCTCACTTGCTCTTATCAGTTGCAGTTGACCGCCAGCAGCTACCGAACGATGCGCGCTCCACCAACCCGGTCCCCGAGCTCGAGTCGGTCTACGATGTCCATCCCCCGCACCACCCGCCCGAGCGCCGTGAACCCGCCCTCGTTGTGCGGCTGCGGCGTGCTGCCGAGCGTGTAGCCCGGTCGCCCGGTATCGAGACCGGCCGAGGCCCAGCTCAGGTTGCCGCGCGTGAGCCCGTGGCGGTTCACTTCGTCGCGCAGCGTGACAGCGTTGGCGATCGCCCGCTGCTGCGCGACGAAGTTCGGGACGACCCGGCCGAACTCGGTGCCGACGATCTCCCCCGACTCCACGACGCGCATGAAGTACTCGACCGCGAGCGGCGCCTCCCCCGCGTACAGCTCCAGCTCGATCGTGCCGCGCGGCGTGTCCCACACGGCCCGCGGTTTCGCCGCGCCATTGTAGTCCGGCACGACCCACCGCTCCACGATCCGGCGGTAGTGAGCGAGGGTGAGCGACGTGTCTGCCGTCCGGGACGTTCGAGCCGGTTGGCCCTGCGGTTGGGCTTGCGGTGCGGCCTGAGCCCGAGCTACCGCTGGGCTGCCTGGCACACCGCCAGCCGACCTCACGCTGTCGGTCCTCGCGGCAGCCTGCGCATCCAGGCGCCGGATTGTCTGCATGGCGGCTTGACGAGCCGTGGCGTTGCTGTCGAGCGCCAGCGCGTTGGCGAGCTCGCGGGCGGCGTCAGGGGCCAGCGCCGTGAGCGGCTGGAGCACGGTGATCCGTAACGCACGACGTCGACTGGGCTGCCCCGCCGCGACGAGCCGCGGAACGACGACCGCCCTGCGACTCTGGAATCGGCCCAGTGCTTCGGCGGCGGAGACGGAGATCCAGCTGTCGGGCGAGTCGAGCGCGGCGAGGATGGTCGCGAACGACGCGTCATCGTCGTACGACCCGAGGGCACGCAGCGCCTCGGTGCGCACTCGCCGGTCCGCGTCACCGACGGCCGCGCGCAGTCGCGCGGAGGTGCGCTGGCGGTCGATGCCCGCGGAATCGGCGAGCGCCGACACTAGACCACGCACCGCCCAGAACCGCACCTCGCCCGACGGGTCCTCGCTCAGGCGCAGCAGGTGCGTGACGGCGGCCGGGTCACGCGGCCGCATGAGCGCCCACGTTGCGCGCCAGCGGACGGTGGTGTCGGGCGACGTGGCCCATCGCGTGATGGGCGCGAGATCGCCCCGGGTCGTGAACCGGCCGATCGAGAGCAACGCCTCACCGACGACGGGGGCCGCGGTGGGCGTCGCCGGTGCTCCGGCCAGGAAGCGCGCCAGCGCCGCGCGCGACTCGGGCGTTCGGATCTTGCCGAGTGCGCCGGCTGCCTCGCGAGCGACCGTCGGCGGCGACTGAGCGGAGAGCAGCGACGCGAGCCATGCCACTGACGCCGTGTCCGCAAGCTGACCCGTCGAGAAGACGACCGTCGCGGCGACCGCCGTGTCGCGGTCCGTGCGTGCAGCCACGAGCAGCGAACGGCCACGGGCATCGGCGATGCGACCGATCGCGAGCGCGGCGCGGCGCCGCACTTCCGGGTGGGCCGACCGCAGGATGCGCGCGAGCGCGGCCTCGTCGAGCTCACGGCGATCCTCGAGCATTACCAGCCGCGTGATGCCATCGATGTCGGCGTCGGTGAGCGGTGGCCGCGCCGGCTGCTGCGCCGTCGAGGCCGCCGCCAGGGCCGCGAGCAGGACACCGGCGCGAAGCACGAGCCCACCGATGAATCGTCTGCTGCGAATGGTTCCGGCGCAGTGGCACTGGATCGACTTCATCGATCTTCGATCGTGTCGAAGGGGGCTCGAGGTGACGAGGGACAGCGCTGGCGGTCAGCCGTCCGCTGTACAATACGCATCAGGAGGTCGGGGTGCTGGCGTCGGAAGAATCCGGCGACCAGCGCCCGACGGGCCGGTCGTGGCAACGGCAAGAAAGCCCTGATGCGCATCGCTTCCCGCGAGCCGTTGAGACCGATAGGATAGTGGCCATGCGCACGACCACCGTATTGGTTCCGTTAGCCGCCCTGCTGCTGGCTGGGTGCGGCGAATCTCTTCCCAACCCGAGCTTCGACCTGCTGTTTCCAAGCGTCGCGGGCGAGTTGTTGAACAATTCGTCGCCGAGCCTGATCGATCTCAACGGCGATGATGTACTCGACATCGTGTATGGTACGGGCGTGGACCGCCTGCGGCCGCAGGGCGGACGCTGGCGACTGGCCGAGGAACCGAAAATCGCCGGGTATGTGACCGCGGTTTCGGGCAAGACCAACGAGATTCTTTGGAGGGTACCGCACTCCGGCGAAGCGTTCACGACGCCGCGATTCGCGGCTCTGAATGGTGACGACCTCCCGGACGTGGTCATGGGTGGACGTCAGGGATCGATGAGCGCGTTCAGTGGCAAGGATGGCGCGCTGCTTTGGCGCGTCGACCCGACGCGCATCGCCGTTACGCCGGTGCTGTACAACTTCTTCACACCTGCGCTGATCGACGACGCGAATGGCGATGGCGTTACCGACCTCGTGGTGGCATACGGTGGCAATGACACCCGCCTCCCGGGCGAAGCGCGTGACCCTGGATTCCTGGTCGTGTTGTCCGGGGCGGACGGGGCAGTGCTGGCCGTGCACCAAACGCCCGACGGCGCGGAAACCTACTCATCGATCATCGCATACACCCGCGCGGACGGCACGACGTGGATGATCTTCGGGACGGGTGGCGAGCGGCAGGACGGTGCCGCCTATCGTGCACCGGTCGCGTCGCTGCTGGATGGGAGCTTCGGGAAGAGAGTGGAGCGGTTGGTGCCGCCTGTGGCAAAGGGGGTCATGGCACCGGCAACACTCGTGGAGCTGACGGGTGATCAGGAGCTCGATATCGTCATCAGTGCGTTCGACGGCCGGCTCATCGTATTGGATGGCGCGTCGGGCAAGACCCTCTGGGAGCGGCAGGACGCACGCGAGGAAGCGTATCATCCGGCGGCGGTCGTGCGCATTTGGAAGGATGGACGGCTCGGCTTCTTCGTTTCGCGCGGGATTGGCGTATTCCCCAGGTATGCGGGAAGCGTGCATCGACTTTACGACGCGCGGGACGGACGCGTCTTGTACCAGCACAAAGGCCCGCTCTTCCCGGCGGGTGCGCCCCTCGCGGTGGATCTCACGGGCGATGGCATCGACGAGCCCGTCTTCTTCGGCGCGCCGGGTCGCGTCCACGTGCTGCACCTTGTTTCGAAGAAACTGGTCATCCACGACGTGCCTGCCAACTTTACGTCGACGCCGCACATCGCCGATCCTCGCGGCAACGGCACGCTCGAGCTGATTGGAGTGGCCTGGGTCAACGCCGCCGATGATGGCGGCATTGCAGACTGGCGCAATCTGCACTCGGAGCTGCTGCGGATGGATTTGAACGCCGACGTGCCTGCATTCCGGGCCTGGGCAGCCTACATGGGCACCGCGATGGATGGACGGTACCACATCGGTGGTGCCGGCGACCGCTAGAGGCGACTCGCGCTCATACGTGCGCTTCAGGTGCCATACCGGGACCTCGTCCCGGACGGCACCTGAAGGTTGTTGCTCGCGCTCCAACTGTCCGGCTCAGTATCCCTGGTTCTGAGTCAGATTCGAATTTGTACTGAGCCGCGCCTGTGGTATGGCGAACAGGATACGGTGCGCGCCGTTCGGCGTGTGGTTGAACCATGTCTTCGTGGTGAACACTCCGAACCGAATGAGCTGCACGCGGCGGTGCCCTTCCGCGACGAACTCCCAGCCCAGCTCATCGAGGAAGCGACCGTAGAGGATGTCAGCGCCACCGTTCATCGTGGGCGTGCCGCCCGCCGCGTTCTTCACCACACCGTCGGTGTCGTACCAGCCGTAGTTGAAGGCACTGCCTCCGAGCAGCTCGGCATCGGTCACAACTGCCTTGGATGCGGCGGCGCCTTTGAAGTTGCGCTGCCGCACCTGCGTGACGAGAGCGCCAGCGCCCGACTGACCCGACCGCATCAGCGCCTCCGCACGCATCATGAGCACTTCCGCGTACCGGATGGCCGGATAGTCGACGTCCGACGCGCCCGTCATGCCGGAGTAGATCTCATACTTCCAGACCGGGTACCCGGCACAGTAGCATCCGGACACCTCGATGGAATTCACGTGCTTCACGAAATTATAGCCGCGGCCGAGCGCATCGAACTGAGGCCCCCTCAGCCACGAGTCCGCCAGCCGCCCGTCGTCGGGATCGTACGTGTCGATGAACTGGGGAGCGGACGAGATGCCGCCCCACGGCTGCGCGTTGATCCCGAACAGGAAGCGCAGGTCGGCCTTGAGCGTCTTCATGTGGAAGTTGCTGCCGCCGTACACCTGGTCGTACGGCACATGCAAGAGGATCTCGGATGAGGTTTTGTTGCTCCGGGCGAACGGAGCCCGGTACGTCGGCGCCAGCTGGAACCGCCCCGAGGCGATGATGTCGTCGGTTTCCGCGATCACTTCGTCCCACCGCGGCGTTCCGGTGTAGACTCCCGCGTTCAGATAGACGCGGGCAAGTGTGGCCTTTGCCGCCCAGTGGTTCAGCCGTCCGTACATGACGCCACCCGGGTCCTGCGGTAGGTCAGGAATCACTTCGGTGAGCTCGCTGACGACGAAGTCATACACCTGCTGCCGCGTGGACTGTTGCGGCAGCTCGGTGGCCGTAAAATCCGTGACGATGGGAACCCTGCCGAAATTGTCGAGCAGGAGCGCGTAGTACCAGGCGCGCATCCCTCGCAGTTCCGCCAGCGTCGCCGTCTTCGTGGCGTCATCGAGCGGAATCACTCCGGATTCGATCTGGTAGATCACGCGGTTGGCCGCGTTGATGCCGTTGTAGGCTTGCGTCCAGATGCCCGCCGGCTGCCCCTGGTTCGCGTCCCACCGATGCTGGTGCAGGCGGATGTAGGTGCCGCCATCGTACCAGCCGTTGGGTCGGACGGGGGAGACCAGGTCATCGGCCGTTTCCGACTGATGATCCACCATGCCGTACCAGCTCATCCAGATGGCGCGCTGGGGCAGGTACACCGGGCCGATCAGTGCTACAAGATCGCCCGCAGTCGGGTTGAAGTTGGCGTCCGTAATCTCGGTGTACACCGACTCCGTCAAGTCCGTGCACGACGCGGTGCCGAGTAGGGACACGGTCAGCGCGAACATGGGCACGTACTTCGAGAAGATGTGTCTCATAGGTCCGATTCCCCTTTGGGCGCTGCCTCGAGCGCGTTGGTTCCCAAATCACCTGTTGGCATCGGTCAGAATCCGAGCGACATGCCGGCCGTGAACATCCGCGTGGTCGGGTAGTTGGCGCGATCGTCGATTCCGGGCGACAGGCCGGAAGTCGAGACCTCGGGGTCGATGCCCTTGTAGCCCGTGAACGTCAACAGATTGCGGCCGGAAATGTAGATCCGCGCGTTGTTCACCACGCGGGACAATCCGCCGAGCGTGGTCTGTCCCAAGGTGTATCCCAGGGTCGCATTATCCACCTTCAGGTAATCGCCGTCCTCGACGTAGTAGCTGACGTACGCCAGGTCGTAGTCCAGTCTGCGCTTGCCATAGACCGGATCGAAGGCGGACCGCAGCATGTTGTATGCGGTCAGGTTGGGATTCTCGTAGAACATCCGCTCGAAGTTCAGGATCTGGAACCCGGCCGCACCGCGCATGTTCACGCTCAGATCGAAGTTCCCGACCCGCGCCGTGTTGTTCCATCCGAAGTTGAACTTCGGCAGGCCGTTGCCCAGTATCTGACGATCCGCCTCCGTGATATCCTCGATCGAGATCGGCCCCGCCGGCGACACGAGGTTGCCGTCGGCATCGAACCTGGCCGGCCGCTCGACGATCCAGACCCCGGCGGTGTCGATGTCCACCGACTTGAATCCGTAGAAGTTGCCGATCGGCTCCCCGACGCAGACACGGTGCGTGGACTGCTGGATCGGCGCGAGCGTGCTGCCGGTGGTGAAGCAGTCGTTCGTGTTGAACACCTCGTTCGAGAGGCTCACCAGCTTATTGGTGTTATGGGACCAGTTGGCGCTCGTGGTCCACTGCACACCCGGACGATCGATCACGACATAGCCCAGCTCCACCTCGACGCCGCTGTTCCGCATGTTCCCCACGTTTGCGAGCATGCTGCTGAAGAGGTTGGGCGGAACAGGCACGGAGTAGTTGAACAGCATGTCACGTGTATCGCGCCGGTACACGTCGACCGCGCCGCTCAGCCGGGAATCGAACATCGAGACATTGAGTCCGACGTTGATTTCGTCCTTCTCCTCCCAGCGCAGGTCGGAATTCGGGTTGCGGGCGGGGGCGATGGTCTGCACCCACTGGTCGCCGTACGCGACCCGCGCTCCGTAGCCGTAGCTGGTCAGTGAGAGGTAGGAGGAGCTGGGCGCGATGCCGGTGACGCCGTAGCCCGCGCGGAGCCGGAGATCATCGATGAACGGGACACCCTCCATGAAGCTCTCTTCGCTGATGCGCCAGCCGGCCGAGACCGATGGGAACAGACCCCACTTGTGATCGGCACCGAACCGGGAGTTCCCCTCGTAGCGGACGCTGCCCGTCAGGAGGTAGCGGTTCTGCCAGTCGTAGTTCAACCGGCTGAAGAAGCCGATCAGCTTGTAGCTCTCCCGGTCGCTGGAGACGCCGCCGAGCCCATCGACCAGCCCAGTCCCGCGCTGGAGCTGGTCGTAGCCGAACAGGTCGGTCGGGAACCGCTGGTTGCTGGCATTGAATCCCTCTTCCAGGAAGTCCTGGTATTCGTAACCGCCCAGCAGTGTGAAGTTGTTGCTGCCGATCTGGTCCGTATAAGTTCCCGTCAATCCGAGAATGCGATCGTAATCGGCGCTCGTGCTGCGCGATGCGCTGCCGAAATTGTTGGTCTGGGTGTGGTCCTGATGCCGGAAGGTCGTGGCGGACCCGCTCAGCCCGTTGCTGCGTGTGGTGCCGCCCATGAGAGAGATGCGCAGGCGGTCGATCGGCCGAAGCGTGAGCGTGCCGTGCATGCGTGTCGTCCGGTTTTCCGACTTTCCGTTCTCCTCCCTGATCAGCGAGACCGGGTTCTGATAGCGGAGCGCGCCCGTCGATGTCTCGAGCCAGTTCCCCTGGTCATCCTTGACCCGATCAGTCGGATTGCGCTGCACGGTCATTTGCCAGATCCAGTCCCAGTCCGGGCCACTGAAATTGGACTGGCTACGGCTCACCATGCTCCCCTCGGCCTCCAGCCGTCCATTGAACATGCTGTGACGAATGTTGGCGCGCCCCGTCACCTGCTGATTGTCGGAGCGGAGGAAGATGCCCTGGGTGTCCTCATAGTTGACGGAGGCGGTGTAGTTCGTATTCGTCGTTCCGCCGCTCAGTGTCAGGCTGTGCTGGTGGCTCACCGGCGAGCGCAGTATCTCGTCCTGCCAGTTCGTGTCGTAACCGAAGTCCTGGAAGATGACGCCTTCGTCGATCAACCGGCGGTAATCAGAGGCGTCGAGGAAGTCAGGCCTCCGCGAGATTCTCTGCTGGCTGACGAACCCCTCGTAGCGGATCGTCGGCTCGCCGCCCGCATGGCGCTTGGTCGTAATGAGGATCACGCCATTCGACGCGCGCGAGCCGTACACCGCTGCGGCCGAGCCGTCTTTCAGTACGCTGATCGCCTCGATGTCCTGAGGAGCCACCGTCTCGAGGGATCCAGGCACACCGTCGACCAGGATCAGCGGGCTCGTCGGACCCTGCACCGTAGTACGCCCGCGCAGGATGATCTGAGATCCCGCCGTCGGGTTGCCGCTCGGCGTGACGACAGCGAGACCGGGCACCTTGCCAGCGATCAGGGAGGCCGCATCCCGCGCCGGACCCTGAACGAAGTCTTTCGACGTAACGTTCGCCACCGCGCCGGTAATGTTCGCTCTCTCCTGCGTTCCGTAGCCCACGTCCACGATGAGCACGTCACCGAGCACGGTGGTCCGGCGCTCGAGCTGAAAGTCGGCGGTGGTGGTGGCACCCGCCGCTACGGTCACCGATCGTTCCTGTGGGACATGCGCGATCGAGGCTGTCGTGACGACGTGCGTTCCCGGCGGAACGTCGGGGATAGTGTACCGTCCCGTGCTGGCGGTGATCGCCCCCAGCCGCGTGCCCCGAACCAGTATCTGAACGCCGGTTACGGGCTGACCGCCATTTGATGTGACGACCCCCGTGATCTGGCCTGTTGTTTGGGCCTGCGATGATGGAGGTATCAGCAGGCTGAGCAGGAGGACATAGCAGATGGCTCTCTCTCTCATGGAATATTCTCTCGGATGCGGGAACGACGACGGCCGACCGGCCGCTGGAATTCGGGAATGACGATGAGTTGGATAATGCCCTTCGCCGCCGGGCGTTGCGTTTTCTCGTTTGAGAGTATTCAGCGCGATTCCTGTCCGCGCAAGGACCTCGGGATGGTGCAATTGCAATCCCGTCGGTCGCTTGTGGCGAACGAGAAAACCGGGCTCGACTGGTACGTCTCGCCGGAGCGGGGTCGAAGGAAAGGCCGGTTGGTTGGGCGAATCGGGAAAGTGCCTTACCTGGCTCGTGCAGCCGCACAGGCGAGGCTCGTGGTACTATTCCTGTGAGATCGACCTTAGCTTCTGCGGTGCGCTGGGTGGCGCTGCTACGGCCTTCACGCTGAGCGCTGCCGGCGAGGCGATCGTGGATGGACCAATGGCCGGGGCAACGCAGATCTTTTCCATATCAGCCTGAAAACGCGTGGAGCAGCTCAGAATGAGACAGCATCGCAGGTTGAGTTCCCGGGTTTTCCCCGCTATCGCAGCGGCAGCGTTACTCCTGCCTGGTGCTTCAGTCGGGGGTCAGCAAGTCCCAGCGGCAGCGAAGGAGGTCGGCCCGAGGCGCATTCAAGTGCTCTTCCTGGGCCACCGCAGCACGCACCACAACTCGTCAGAGCTCGCCCCGCTGCTGGCCAAGGCGCTGGCACCCGACGGCATCAACATTACCTACACCGAGAATCCGAACGACCTGAATCCGGGTCAGCTCGCGCTGTATGATGCGGTGATGATCTATGCGAATCACGCTACGGGCACGCCGCAGCAGATCGCCGCGATACTGGACTTTGTGTCCAAGGGCGGCGGCTGGCTCGCGATTCATTCCGGAGGCGGCTGCTTCAAGAACTCGGACGAGTACGCCACTCTGGTTGGATCGCGCTTCCTGTCGCATGGAACCGGCACGTTCACGGCGGACATCGTCGTTCGGGATCACCCGGCGATGCAGAACGTGCAGCCCTTCGCGACCTGGGACGAGACCTACGTGCACGAGCGGCACAATCCCGACAAGACCGTACTCATGATGCGAGTCGATTCGACAGGAAAAGAGCCGTGGACCTGGGTGCGCACGCACGGGAAAGGCCGGGTCTTTTACACTGCGTACGGCCACGACCGGCGTACCTGGGACCAGCCGATGTTCCAGCAGCTGCTACGGAACGCGGTGTTGTGGGGCGTGGGCGATGATGTTCGTGCACAGCTGAAGGCTTACGACATCCCGCCCATCGAGTACTCGGATGCATCGCCTACCATTGCCATTCCCGATTATGTGCCGGCGCCAGGCGCCCAGCGACTGCAGGTGCCGCTGACGCCCGAGGCATCGCTCAAACACTGGCAAGTGCCGCCCGGCTTCGAGCTTCAGCTCTTCGCCGCGGAGCCGGATGTCGTAAACCCGATCGCAATGGCGTGGGATGAGCGCGGCCGACTATGGGTGGCTGAGACCATCGATTACCCGAACGACAAGCAGCCCGAGGGTCAGGGCCACGATGTCATCCGCATCCTCGAAGACACGGATCAGGACGGCCGCGCCGACAAAATCACGCTCTTTGCCGACCGCCTCAGTATCCCGACCGGCATTGTTCTCGCCAACGGCGGCGCAATCGTAGCCGAGGCGCCGTATTTCCTGTTTCTCAAGGACACCGACGGCGACGACCGGGCGGACGTTCGGCAGAAGATCATGACGGGCTGGGACACGGCCGACACGCATGCCGGTCCCTCCAACCTGCACTGGGGCTTCGACAACCGGCTCTGGGGCGCGGTGGGCTACTCCGGTTTCAACGGCGTCGTGAGTGGCAAGCAAATTCGCTTCGGTGCCGGCATCTATCGCTTCCGTCCGGATGGCTCCGAGCTGGAGCTGGTTGCCGACTTCACCAACAACACGTTTGGTCTCGGCTTTTCCGAGACCTTCGACATTTTCGGATCGACCGCGAACAACGAGCACAGCGTGTATGTGCCGATTCCGAATCGATACTACGAGGATGCATCCGGCCTGCAGAGTCCAGGACGCAAGAAGATCGATGGTCACTACGCGATCTTCCCGGTCGCGGCGCATACGCGCCAAGTGGATTCACAGGGAGGCTTCACCTCCGCCGCCGGACATAATCTCTATACCGCCCGCAGCTTCCCGCAGGAATACTGGAATCGCATTGCACTGGTTGGTGAGGCAACCGGTAACCTGTTGCATCGCGCGGTGATCGAGCGCGCCGGCTCAGGCTACCGCGAAGTCGATGGCCGCAACCTGCTGGCCAGCGACGACGAATGGACATCGCCCGTGGCCGCTCAGGTCGGTCCCGACGGTGCGGTATGGATCCTCGATTGGTACGCCTTCATCAAACAGCACAATACGCCATGGCCGCGGCCGCCGGGCGGCATGCGGTGGCAAACCGGCAAGGGCAATTCCTACATCACGCCCTACCGCGACCGCGAATCAGGACGCATTTATCGGCTGGTGTGGAAGAGCGCACCCAGGTCCACACCGCTGACGCTGAGCCGGAATCGGCCGCAGCAGCTCGTTGCCACGCTCCGCAATACAAACATGTTCTGGCGGATGACCGCGCAGCGACTGCTGGTTGAACGCGGCCGCGTGGACGTCTTGCCCGAGCTGTATCGCATCATCGCAGATCCCACTCGCGATGCGATCGGCCTCAATTCGCCCGCCGTGCACGCGATCTGGACCGTGCACGGCCTCGGTGCACTAAATGGGACCAACCCGGCGGCCGAACAGGTCGTGCGAGCGGCATTGCGGCATCCCGCGCCCGGTGTGCGCAAGAACGCACTGATGGCCCTGCCCAGGAATGCCGCCACCCTCGCCGCCCTGCGGCAAGCGGGCAGCCTGCGTGATGCGGACGCAAACGTGAGACTGCACGCGTTTCTCGCCTTGGCTGATTTTGCGCCCTCAGCGCAGATCGGACGCCTGGTATTCGAAATCGGCAAGGACACGACCATGCTTCACGACGAGTGGTTGCCCACCGCTCTATTCCTCGCCGGACTCAAGCATCGGGATGGCTTTCTGCCCGCATTCGCCGATGAGGTCGGTGCACTCGAGTTTGCTCGCATTGCAGGACGCGTGTACCGCGGTGAGATCGGCGCGGCCGTGGATATGTCAGGACCCGCCCTGGACGACCGGCAGTGGCAAACCTTGGCCGTGCCCGCCCCGTGGACCGGGACGATGGCGAACTTCACCGGCATTGTCTGGTTGCGCCGCGAGTTTCAACTCACCGAAAGCGCTGGCCGAAGCGCCGCTAGCCTCAGCCTGGGTGCCGTGCGGGATGTCGATGTCACGTATGTGAACGGGGTCAAGGTCGGGACCACGGAGAACACGCCCAATGGCCTCAGGAAGTATCAGGTCCCTGCAGGCATCCTTCGCGTAGGCCGGAATGTGATCGCGGTGCAGGTCACGCACCGCCGCGGTGGTGCCGGCATGACCGCGCCGTCCGACTCGGTTTTCATTGCAGTCGACAGTGTCCGCGTGGCCTTGGCGGGCGACTGGAAGTATCGCATCGAGGCGGAATGGCAGGGCGGCCGCCAACCTGACTTCATGACGGGCATTCCATTCGAGCAGCAGTTCCTGAAGTTCTACAATCCGGTGGCCGGAGGGCCCGTTGAAGCGCCGACTGTCGGCCGCGCAGGTGGCGGCGGAGCACGGCAACCCGACGTCACGATTGCAGTGTCACCCGTGCAAGGGCAGAACCAATTCGACCGCACGACCATCACGGTGCGCGCCGGTCAGCGCGTCGCGATTGCGTTCGACAACACGGATGACATGCCACACAACATCGTCATCCTGCAGCGCAACGCGAGTCTGGAAGACGCAGGCAGACGGCTCAACGCGTTCATCGCGCAGCCACGAGCCGCAGACGCGAATTATGTCCCGCCAGATCTGCCGGTCGTGGCTGTGGGGGCGATGGTAAACTCGCGGGCATCCGGCAGACTCGTTTTCACTGCGCCCGCGGAGCCGGGAGAATACCCTTTCATCTGCACATTCCCGGGTCACTGGCTGACCATGCGCGGCGTATTACGTGTGGAGTAGTCACAGCACGATCGATTTGAATCTACGTGCCTGATTCTCGATCGCCTCTTCGGTGGCCAGGCGTTCGACGCTGGATGCGCCGAAGAAGCCGACCACGCCCCTGGTGCGCTGCAGCACGTACTGCGCATCCTCGGGGCGCGCGATCGGGCCACCATGGCAGAGCACAATCACATCAGGGTTCACTTTCGCGGCAGCATCGCGCATTGCCTGTACTCGCTGCACCGCTTCATCCAGGCTTACGACCGTGGTCCTTTTCAGAGGGATGGACCCGCCAACCGTGGTCCGAAGGTGCGGAATGATCACGTCCGCGCCGGCTTGGGTGAACTGCACCGCCGTTTCTTCATCGAACACGTAGGCACAGGTCAGCATCTCGAGTTGGTGTGCCTTCGCAATCATCTCGACCTCGAATTCAATGCCCATTCCGGATTCCTCAATGATCTGGCGGAACGTACCATCGATGAGGCCGACCGTCGGAAAGTTCTGAACGCCGTCGAAGCCCATCTCCTTCAGTTGCGGCAGAAACACACGCATCATCCGGAAGGGATCGGTTGCGCAGACACCGGCCAGCACAGGCGTGTCCTTCACTACCGGCAACACTTCGCGCGCCATGTCGACCACGATCGCGTTGGCATCGCCATACGGCATCATCCCTGACGTGCTCGGCCGTCCCGCCATGCGGAAGCGCCCCGAGTTGTAAATGATGATGATGTCGACGCCGCCTCGTTCGGCGAACTTGGCCGAGATCCCGGTGCCAGCACCGGCGCCGATGATGGGCCTGCGCTGCGAGATCTGATCGCGCAGGCGGCGGAGACACTCCTGGTACCCGATAAATGGCATCGCTAATGCTCGTTCATGATCGCGAGGAATTGGGTGACCACTGCGTCGGCAAAGACGGGGTCGTTGATGTGCGCGTCGATTTCGATCACGGTTATGGCCGGGCCAACCTGCGCGCGCAGCGCATCGAACAGCGCCTGATCGGCTGCGGCATCGTAGAAGGGCTGACCTTCTGCATCGATCATGCTGATCCCTCTCAGGGGCAGCAGCAGAACTGTTGGACCCGTCGCCTGATTCAGCTTTTCGGCGATGCGGCGCCCGATCTCGGCGCACTCCTGCGGTGAGGTGCGCATGAGGGTGACATTCGCATGATGCTGATACAGCTTGCGCTGACGCAACGCGAGTGGAACCGTATCGATCGTGCCGAAGTTGACCATGTCCAGCGCACCCACCGAGACCACCTGCGGAATGCCCCTGCGGCCTGCCGCGCCCAGGCGATCCGGTCCAGCCGAGCGCAGCCCGCCAGCAACTTCGTCGGCCCACTCGGTAGTCGTGATGTCGACCACGCCCGCGAAGTAATCGGCCTCGATCAATCCCTCCATGGCGCGGCCGCCGCTGCCGGTTGCGTGAAAGACGAGGACTTCGAAATTCGCGCGCTCGAGCTGCTGCCGTACCGCAGTCACGCAGGGCGTCGTCACGCCAAACATGGTTGCGGCCACCAGCGGCCGGTCTGCTCGCGTGTCCGGTTTCTGCTCGACCATGCCGCAGATCGCTCCCACCGCATTCACGAGGATGCGCCGGGATACAGCATTCAAGGTTTCGACATCCACGACCGGGTTCATCATTGTGATGTCATGGACATCGACGTAGGCCCTGGTATCGCCGGCAGCAAGCGTGGTTACCATCAGTCGCGGCACACCAAGTGGCAGTGCACGCATCGCCGTCGTCACGATTGCGGTCGAAGCATCGCCCAGCCCCAGCACGCCGTCGAACTTTCCGGCCGCGTACAGCTCGGCTACGAAAGCAGGCTGTCCGCCGTCGACCAGGAGTGCGTCATGGCCACGCGCCGTGAACAATTCACGCACGTACCTGAGCGACGCTGATTCCGGATCGCGCGGCCCGAGCAGGAGGATCGTTTTTCGCCGGCGCTTCACTGCCTTACTCAGGCGCCGGGCGAATCCGCTGCGCCCGGCTTCAAGGAGATCCATGGCGGATCCATGCTCACGTCCACGGTCGCGGGGCCTTCCGACCTGGCCGGCGAAAGAATGGCTAGAAACACCAGAGTATCCGAACCGATGTTGTACGTGCCATGCACCACATCCTGCGGCACGTGCGCCAGTTCGCCCGCTCTGAGAATTCGCGATTCACGATCCACCCACTGCTCCGCAGTTCCGGAGAGCACATAGATGATCTCCTCCATTTCCGGGTGTCGGTGAAAGGGATGCGCCTCGCCGGGCGCCATGTTCATTCTCACCATGTAGAGGCGCTGCGCTGCCGTGAACGCAGGCCGACAGAGGGGCTCACGCGTGCCCCACGGCGACTCCTCCGCGCTAATCTCACGCGCAGTCACAAATCGCAGCAGTTTCTCCGGACTCATCGGCAATACCTCCCTTACATACGCGGCAACATGATGCGCAATATGCGTTGGCGGATAGGACGACACCGCGATCCCAAGGCGCCGTCCTGACTGCTCCCGAATCAACCGACGTACCTCTCATACAGGACAAACGGCCTTGACTGAGCCGAGTGGTATCGATCGCGCCAAACTCTTCTCCGGCATGTGCCTCACGCTGGTACCATCGGGGGCTTCATTTGCGCTGATCAGCAACGTGGTACTCCAGTTGAAGGAGCAGTTCATCCTGACCAATTACGAGGTCGGACTGATCGCCGGCGCTTCCATCTGGGGCAGCACCATATCCCTGCTCGTGCTCGGATCCATGCTCGAAGCCTATGGCCTCAAGAACGGCTTCAGGCTCGGCTTCTTCGCACATCTCATCGGCCTCTCAGTGATGCTCTCCGCCGTCGCCTTCGCCGGCAATCCCGCAGGCTTCTGGCTGCTGTTGTTCGGCGCGGCAACACTCTCGATCGGCAATGGCATGATGGTAACCGCCGGAGATCCGCTGGTCGTCGCACTCTACCCGGAAGAGAAAACAACGCGGCTCAACTGGTACCACGCATTCTTCCCCATTGGCATCATGTTCGGCGGACTGACCGGCTTCGTAATGTCGAACTGGGGCGGCCCGCTCCGCTATTGGCCGTTCCAGCTCGCCTTGATCTACATCCCGATTCTCCTCTATGGCTGGCTGCTCCTGCCGCGCAAGTTCCCCAAGACCGAGAACGCGCAGGCCGGTCTCCCCGTCAAGGAGATGTTCCGGTACACGCTCACCAAGCCACTCTTCATGCTGATGCTGGTCGTCATGGCCATTGGAACATCCATGGAGCTCGGCTCCATGCGCTGGGTGCCCGCAGTCCTGCAGTCCGCCGGCATTCACGGCATTCTCGTGCTCGTCTGGATCAGCGGCTTGATGATGACACTGCGCATGCTCGCCAAGCATTTCATCAAGCGCTTCTCGCCCAGCGGAATGCTCGTGATCGCCTCGGCCTGCCTCGGTCTCGGCCTCCTGCTGCTGAGCTACTCACAGGGGATCGTGTCAGCGCTTGCCGCGGCTACCGTCTTCGCCTTTGGCCCCGCTTTCTACTTTCCAACCATGGTCGGCTCGGTCAGTGAGCGTATGCCTCGCACCGGCTCCCTCGGCATTGTTCTGACCGCCGGTGTCGGCCTCGGCGCCGCAGGCGCCTTCGGCGTGCCCATTCTCGGCAACATCGCGGATCGGTACCTCGGCGAGGCCTTGCCCCCGGTCGAAACGGTTGCCTTGCTCCAGACCGTGGAACAGCGCTTCCCGAACTATCTCACCATCGCGGCCCAGGCACCGGACCCCGATGCGCTCGGCTTCCGCGCGCGCCATGTACAGGAGGCCCTCGATGCTACTGCGATCGCCCTAACCGCGTTTCGGCAGTCAGGTGCGCTGGACAGTGACGCGACCGCCAACGCGCTCCGCGCCATCGTGAAAGGCCAACTGCCGGCGGAGCAGCAACTGATCGCCAATGCGCGCTCGATCTTGCTGCCCGCCGAAGCCCATGGCGGCAAGATCGCATTCCGGCGTTTCGCACCGCTGAGCCTGATTCTCATTGTGGTATTTACTGCGATGTACGCCCAGGATAAGCGCAGGGGCGGCTACCGCGTGGTTCGGCTGGAGCACACCCCCGCGCCGAGCGGCAGCCGGGTCAGGTGACCTATCTTCCACCTCTCACTCGGTCTCCGGTTCTCACTCGAACGCCACTTGAATCCTCTGACCCGCGTAACTCACGGTCTTCGTCGTCCCCTCCGGCAGCACCACCACCCGAAACTCGCGCGGTCCTCCCAGACTGGTCGCGCCCCGCGGCGCCCCCGGCTCGATCGTCAGCCGCCTCGTGCGGTCGTCCCACGTCATCCGCGTCCACGTGGCCCGCCCTCGCAGGTACTCCTGACTGATGCCGTCATCCGCGTACAGCGTGTACTCCCCGTTCGCCCCTCGGTACACCCGCAGCGTCGTCGGCTCGCTCACCGGCTGACTCGTGTACTGCCGTACCGGATCCACCGGAATGATCGCGCCCGCACGGACGTAGATCGGCATCGTCGCGAGGTCCACCGCGCGCGTGACTGTCTGCCCGCCCGTCGCCTTCGCGTTGGTCCACCAGTCGTACCACTCCCCCTTCGGGAGGTACACGTCACGCGTCGTCGCTCCCTTCTCGAATACCGGCGCGATCAGCATGTCGCGCCCCCAGAGGTACTGGGTGCCGAGTCCTCTCGCGCGCACATCGTCCGGATAGTGCAGCCACATGGCGCGCATCAGGGGCATGCCCGTGTCGCGCGCCTCCCACGCGAGTGTGTAGGTGTACGGCATGAGCTGGTACCGCAGCTCGGCGTACTTCTTCGCGACCGGCTCGATCGTGGGATTGTTCATCTCCGACTGGAGAATGTTGCGCGGATTGTTCGGATTGGAGTCCTCGTTGCTGTTGTTGGTCTCGCGAGGGCCCATGTCGCTCAGACCCCAACCCCAGGGGAGGCGCGTCCACCACGTCCGCCCGTGTGATCGGAACGAGCCGTTGAACGCGGCGAACTGGAACCAGCGAGCGTAGAGCTCACCGGTCAGCTCCGAGTTGGGATAGAAGCCACCGATGTCGGAACCCCAGAACGGAGCGATGCTGAGCGAGTAGTTGATGCCGACCGCGACCTGGCCCTCGAGAGTCTTCCACGAGGTTTCCGTATCGCCGGACCACACCCAGCCTCCCCACTGCGCGATCCCCGGGTAGCCGTTCCGCTGAAGATGCCACGGCCGGACGTTGGGCTGCGTCGAGAGGTGGCCCTGGTAGTACAGCTGATGACGCTTGAGCCGCTCGAAGAGGTTGAACCAGTCCCCCTCGTCCGGCCAGAACCCGTCGACGCCGGCATTGATGAGGCCGACGTGTTGCTGCCAGTAATTCTGGATGTGCGAGGCGTCGAGCGTCTCGCCGGGCTTCGCGGGAATCGATCCGTGCAGCGTAGGCAACGTGTCGCGGTCCCAGGGGACCATGTGCACGATGACCTTGACGTTGCGGTCGTGCATATCGGCCAGGACGACCTTCGGGTCGCGCTTGAAGACGTCGGGATTGAAATCGAACGACGGTTGTCTGGTGTTCCAGCCACGCGGAGTAAACCCTGTCCCGAGATAGATGACCGCATCGAGAGGAATCTGCTTGGCGCGGAACGTGTCGATGATGCCGATCATCTGCGTCTCATCTTCGAGCGTCCGGTGCGACTGCATGTAGCCGAGCGCCCACTTGGGCGGCAGCACTGCCGGGCCGGTGATCACGGAGAAGTCCTTCATGGCCGCTGCCGGATCGTGCGCGTCGAAGACGAAGACGTCGTAGAGACCCGGCACGATGGCGTCGATGGGCGGAATGCCCTTCCCCTGGCTGAGCTGCTGATTCCGCTGATTCTGCGGGACGTTCTCCGAGCCCGTCGGCTTCCAGGGGATGAAGAAGCCGCGCTGCGCGTCCTGGAGGTCTACCTGCACCCACGGCGTTGCGACGAAGATGCCCCATCCCTCGGTGCCGAGCAGCATCGCCACGGGATTGCGCGAGCCGTAGGCGTCGCTCTGCCAGCGCGGCTCCATCGTGTCCAGGCTGCCCCGGCGATCGAACTGGATCGGCTGAGTGCGCCACGGCGTCCCACGCACCGGTCGCGGGCCGCCCTCGCCCATGCCCAGCACCGGCTGATCGTCGAGCCTGAACGACAGTCTGCCGTCGTTCTCGAAGACCAGGTGCTGCACCGGATCACCGGTGGCACTCGTGACGACCACGGTGACCGGATTCGGCCGGACTTCCACGTTCAGATTTCCCACCTTCCGCTTCACCGTTCTCGGGAGAGCACGAAGGGTCAGTGTCGCGGCAGGATATATTCGCGTGGCTACGGCCGGCGTGACGGGGAAATCATCGGTGAAGCTGATGGGCTTGAGCGTGATGCGAATGCTGCGCTCACCGGCCGCCCGGATATCGAGCTGCGCGGGCTGACCAGCGGAGGTGATCTGCTGGGCATGCCCGGCACCTGCGACGGCGAGTAATCCAATGAGCGGCAGGAATCGATGAATGGAGCGCATGCAATGTTCTCCTTAGCGGGGTCAGTCGTTGCCGTCTCCCTCCGGAGCGAGCTCGATATTCAGGTGCTCGAGGAGCCAGTATCGGGCTCGCAAGGAGAGTACCTACATACAGCGTTATTGCCAGCCTTTAGTCCATACCACGAGCCGGGTGGCACCCAGCCCACGTTCAGCGTTCGGTGCCAATCAGCGTAAGCGACGTCATCGGTTTTCGTTCGTGGATGCGGGCGCCGGCGGATGATACTGCCCGTCAGTGGCCGTGCCCATGTAGGCACCCCAACCGATGAATGCCGGCGTCTTCGCCGACAGGTCCATGCGCAAAAGGTGCGACCGCAGGTCCCGCCAGCCCGCTGGCGCTCCCGGATTGGGCAACATGTTCCAGGAGAGTCCGATCAGCTCGAGCGTGCCGGTCTTCCGCGGGTCCGCGATGACCGGCGTCGTCCCGAAGGTCGTCGGCACATTGTGGGTGGTGAGCCTCTTCGATGCGATGGCGAGGATGTAGATGCGCCCACCCTCGGCCGACGGGAAGCCCTGGGAGAAGAACACGGGCTCGTCGACGCCGTCGCCGGTGAGATCCACGGCGAGCGGCGCTCCGCCCGGATAGAAGGTGTCGCGGAACTCGTAGAGCACGGCTCCGGTCGCGGCGTCGAAGAGCCGGTGGGCGGTCGCGACGTAGCGCGGAAACGCCCCCTGGCCGCGCGAGACGAACAGCCCAAGCTTGCCGTCGCCGAGGCGGACCACGGCCGCCGGATGGTACGACTCCTCCGCATCGTGCCGCTGCTCCCAGAGAGTCGCACCGGTCGCGCCGTTCACGGCGATGAGCCGTCCGTCGAAGGAGCTGATGACGATGTCGAGCTCCGCGTCGCCTGTCAGCTCGACGAGCGTCGCCGGCGCGATCACGCCCTTCTTCTCGCCGGGCGGCACCAGCCGTTCGGCACGCTTGGCGAAGGTCCCATCGAGCAGCGACGCCACCGGCGCGCGGTACATCGCTCCGCCGTGAGTCTCGCCGCCCGTCCCGAAGACTACCCACTCCGTCCCGTCCGGGCGCTCATAGACCACCGGGGCCGTGTACATCTCGTTGCTGTCCGGCGCTACATGCACCTTCATGACCTTCCCATCGGCGCCGGAGATCAGCGCGAGAAAGCTGGGATCCCGCGGCGTGTTCGGCGGCTTCAGGTCGTTGCCGCCGTAGACGACCACGATGTCTGGGACACCATCGCCGCTGGCGTCGCGAACGATCGC
>CAZSNV010000057.1:0-19652 GCA_964608035.1 uncultured Gemmatimonadaceae bacterium
GTGCAGATCGTGAAGGCGGTACTCTTGCTCGGCGGGGCCGCCCTGCTGGCGCTGATGGTGCTATCGAAGTTCGGATTCAATCCGGTGCGCCTGTTTGCCGCCGCCGCGGCGCAATACGGCGACGGCGTGCTGGCGCCGGGCCGGCTGGTGGCGAAGCCGCTGGACGCCATTTCGCTGGGCATGGCGCTGATGTTCGGCACTGCCGGATTGCCGCACATCCTGATGCGGTTCTACACCGTGCCCGACGCGCAAACGGCGCGGAAGTCGGTCTTCTACGCGACGGGGCTCATCGGGTTCTTCTACCTGATGACGTTCGTCCTCGGGTTCGGTGCGATGGTGCTGGTCGGTCCCGAGGCCATTCGCGCCGTGGATGCGGGAGGCAATATGGCGGCGCCCCTGCTGGCCGAAACGTTAGGCGGGACGCCTTTCCTCGGATTCATTGCGGCGGTGGCGTTTGCGACGATCCTCGCTGTGGTCGCCGGCCTCACGCTGTCGGGCGCCGCGGCGCTGTCCCACGACCTGTGGGTGAACGTGGCGCGTGGCGGGCATGCCACGCAGCAGGAGCAACTCCGCGTGGCACGCCTCGCGACCGTCGTGCTGGCCGTCGTCGCGGTGATGCTCGGCATAACGTTCAAGGGGCAGAATGTCGCATACATGGTCGGACTGGCCTTTGCCATCGCCGCCAGCGCGAACTTTCCGGCATTGGTGCTGTCGATCTTCTGGCGCCGTTGCACCACCGCGGGTGTCGTCGCCAGCATGGTCCTCGGGACTGCGGCGACTTTGACGCTCATCTACCTGTCGCCCACGATCCAGATCGACATCCTGAAGCACGATGCGGCGCCCTTCCCGTTGCGCAACCCGGCGTTGATCACGATGCCATTCTCTTTCCTCACCGCGATCGTGGTCTCATTGCTGACGACCGACCCGGGAGCGGAAGCGGGTTACGCGCGCGTCGAACGGCAAATGCACATAGGGCACTGAAATGCAGAATGCAAAATGCAAAATGCAAAATGCAAAATGGGGAGCCCGGGACATGGTTTCCATTCTGCATTCTGTATTCTGCATTTTTCATTCTGCATTCGGGTTAGCTTTCTCCCCCTATGCCTGTAGACCGGAATCGCTTTCCCTTTCTTCCTGAACGGATAGAAGGCCTGGCTGAAGTCGCCACCAATGTGTCGTGGAGCTGGAAACGCGACGCGCGGCGGGTCTTCCAGATCCTCGACGACTCGCTGTGGCACCTGACCCGACACAATCCGATCGCGATCCTGCGCCGGATTGATCCAGGGCGCCTCAGCGATTGCGCGCGCGACCCGCGGTTCCTGGAAGTCTTCGATGCGATGATGGCCGAATTCCGCAGCGAACAAGCCTGGCGAAACACGTGGTTTGCCGCTACGCACCCCGACCTTCCTCTGGAACGACCAGTCGCCTACTTCTGCGCCGAGTTCGGACTGCACAATTCGGTGCCGATCTATTCGGGAGGACTCGGTGTCCTTGCCGGCGATCACTGCAAGGCGGCGTCCGATCTTGGTGTGCCGCTGATCGGCGTCGGACTCTTCTACACGAAGGGCTACTTCGACCAGAAGCTCCGGCTCGACGGCTGGCAGGAGGACTCGGACGAGCAGTTCGACGTCGGCAACGCACCGCTCGAGCGCGTGTACGGCCCGAGCCGCGAGCCGTTCCTCGCCCGATTGCAGACCAGCGGCCGCGACGTGCACATCGGTGCATGGCGCATGGACGTTGGTCGCGTCCCGGTCTACCTGCTCGATACCAACCTGGAACAGAATCATGTGGAGGATCGAGAGCTCACCTCGAAACTGTACATCGGTGGCCCGGAGGTGCGGCTGAAGCAGGAGTGGATCCTTGGCGTGGGCGGCGTGCGGGTGCTGCGCGCGATGGGCGTTGAACCGGCGGCATGGCACGCGAACGAGGGTCATGCGGCGTTCATGATGGTGGAGCGCGTTCGCGAGTTGACCGCGCGCGGCGTGCCGTTCGACGAAGCCACGCGCCAGGTGCGAGCGCGAAGCGTCTTCACCACTCACACGCCCGTGCCAGCGGGACACGACACGTTCACGTTCGAGGATCTGGCGCGCTGCGCAGGACCTGTCTGGGACGAACTCGGCGTCAGCCGCGAGACGTTCTTCGAGATCGGGACGCATCCCACGGACGAACCGGGGCGATTTCACATGACCGTAGCCGCGCTGCGGTTGTCGAAGCACGTGAACGCCGTTTCGCGCCGCCACGGCGACGTGTCGCGGCAGATCTGGGCACCGCTCTGGCCGGACCGCGAAGCGGCGCGCGTCCCGATCCGCCATATCACAAACGGCGTCCATGCGCAGACATGGATGGCGCGCGAAATTGCTGAATTGCTGGATGGGTACTTCGGTGCTGACTGGCCCGAGCGGATGACCGATGTCGCGATGTGGGAAGCGGTGCGCGAGATCAATGACGCGGCCCTGTGGGGCGCCCACATGAAGCTGAAAGTGGCGCTCATGAACTTCGTTCGTGAGGAAGCCCGGCGCCGATGGGTGCGGCACTGGAAAGAAGCGACGCACGTAGTCGGCGCGGGCACGCTGCTGAACCCGGACGTGCTGACTATTGGATTTGCCAGACGTTTCGCAACCTATAAGCGCGCCGACCTCATCTTCCGGGACATCGATCGCCTTCGCGCCCTTCTGGTCAACTCGGCGCGGCCGGTGCAAATCATCTTTGCCGGAAAGGCTCATCCCGCCGACACGCCGGGCAAGGAGGTTCTTCGCGCTGTGTACGGCTTCACCCGTGATGCCAGGCTCGAGGGACGCGTCGCGTTCGTCGAGGACTACGAGCTGCACCTCGCCCATCGGCTGGTGCAGGGGGTCGACATGTGGCTGAACCTGCCGCGCGTTCCGATGGAAGCCAGCGGCACCAGCGGAATGAAGGCGGCGTTGAACGGCGTGCCCCAGCTCTCGACACTCGATGGCTGGTGGCATGAGGCCTATGAAGGACTGAACGGATGGGCGATTCCTCCGGCATCCACTCGCGCGACGCCTGACGAGTGGGATGCCGAGCGATTGTACCGGCTCCTGGAGGAGCAGGTGGTGCCGACGTTCTATTCGCGCGACGATCAGGGCATCCCCGGCGGTTGGGTGCAAAAGATGAAGCACGCGCTGCGGGTGGCAGGTCAGCAGTTCACGGCCCGACGCATGGTGGTGGAGTACGTGGGGCAATCCTACGCGCCCGCCATGCATGGAGACGGCGGCCCGGACGATCCACCGACGGCGTAAGGCAGACACCATGGAAGGCCGCCGTCGGCGCACGCCGCCCACCGTAACACCTCCATCCACGATTCCGGTCGCGGCACGGCCGGTTGTCGCGTCCGCGCCGCCGCCGAATCCCTTGACGGCTGGTCCGGGCAACGAGCCGGTCACCGTCGTTCACCTCGCCGCCGAACTCGCGCCCTTCGCGCGCACCGGCGGTCTCGGTGAAGCCGTTTCGAGTCTCGCGCATTACCAGGCGCGTTCCGGCATCACCTCGATCATCATGATGCCGTTGTACAAGCAGGCGACCGAGGTGGTCAACGATCTCGAACCGGTCGGCGATTCGTTTCCGGTGCAGGTCGGCCCGCGGCGCGAGGAGGGCCGGCTCTATGAGTCGCGCGCCCTCAGGGACAACCCCCGTCAGGGTAAGCCACGGATTCTCTTCATCCACAACGCGGAGTATTTCGGGCGCGAACAGATCTACGGCGACAGCCGCGGTGACTATCGCGACAATCACCGGCGGTTCGCGTTCTTCTGCCTGGCGGCGCTGAATGTCCTGCCGAAGGTCGCGACGGGTCCCGTGCTGTTGCACGCCCATGACTGGCACGCCGCGCTGGCGCCGATCTACCTGCGCGCCTACGACTCTCATCCCGACCGGGAGTTCTACCGCCGCACGTCGTCCATCCTGACGGTGCATAACGCGGGCTTCCAGGGTCATTTCCCGACCGATGTGATGGCCGAACTCGGGCTGCCCTGGGGGCTGTACAACTTTTCACAGCTCGAATGGTATGGACGGGTCAACCTGCTCAAGGGCGGTATCGCGTTCGCGGATGCGGTGACGACGGTGAGCCCGTCGCACGCGCACGAATTGCGCACACCGGCGGGTGGCTTCGGACTGCACGACGCGTTCATCGGGCTGCGCGAGCGTTTCGTCGGCATCGTGAACGGGATCGACCAGCACGAGTGGAATCCGGAGACCGACCCGATCATCACGTCGCGGTATTCCCGCGACGATCTCGCCGGGAAAAAGCGCTGCAAGGCGGCGCTCCAGAGAGTGTTCGGGCTGCCGCAGCGCTCGCGCGTTCCCATTTTCGGGATGAGCGCGCGCATGGTCTACCAGAAAGGACTCGACCTCATCCTGGGCAGTCCGCGGTTCCTGTCGCTCGACGCGCAGTTCCTGTTCCTGGGCCAGGGCGAGAAGAAATACGTCGACATCCTGACCGAAATCGCGCTGCGCGCGCCGGGACGGATCGGCGTGCAAACGAATTTCACGGGGACGCAGGAGCACCGCCTGATGGCCGGCGCCGACATGATCATCATGCCGTCGCAATACGAACCGTGCGGACTCACCCAGATGCGGGCGCAGCGCTACGGCTCGATTCCGGTGGCGCGCAAAGTCGGCGGCCTGGCCGACACGATCGACGACGGGGTGACGGGCTTCCTCTTCGACGGATTCAGCACGGCCGAATTCCTCGCCGCCTGCATTCGCGCAATCGATCACTACCAGCATCCCGATACCTGGCAGGAGATGCAGCGCGAAGCGATGTCGCGCGATTTCGGCTGGGAGCGTTCGGAGCAGAAGTACCGCGACGTGTATCGTCGCGTGCTCGCGTCGCCCCGGTTCCGGCGGTAGCCCATGAACCAGATGGACGTGGTGGTGATGTTGCACAGCCACCTGCCGTACGTGCTCAACCACGGACGGTGGCCGCACGGCAGCGACTGGATCTGCGAAGCGGCGATCGACACCTACCTGCCGCTGGTGGAGAAGTTCAGGGCGCTCGACGCGCTGAACATCGCCGCACCGGTCACGATCGGGTTCACGCCGATTCTCGCCAACCAGCTCGAGCACCCGACGTTCGTCCAGGAGCTCGAGGCGTATTTCGACCAGCGGCTCGGCTTCTGCGACGAAGCGCCGGCCTCGCTCGCATCGACTGGCGATAGTCATCTCCTCCCGCTCGTCGACTACTGGCGCGCCCGCCTGGTGCGGCTCCGGTTGCTGTTCCACGAGATCGGCCGCGACATCCCGCGCGAGTTCCGCCGGCTGCAGGACGCCGAGCGTCTCGAGGTGACCTCCTCGGCGGCAACGCACGGATTCCTCCCCATGCTGAAGCGGGATGAGAGCATCCGTCTGCAGCTCGCGTTAGGCGCGGCCGAACACCGGAGAATATTCGGTCGGGCCGCTGAAGGATGCTGGCTGCCTGAATGCGCCTACCGGCCACCAGGACCGTGGGCGCCGCCCGGCCAGCCGCCCATCGAACGGGAGGGCATCGAATCACTCGTGGCGGGGGCCGGCTTCAGGTATTTCTTCGTCGACTCGCACATGGCGCGCGCCGGGAGCCCGCTGGGCGTGTATGGCGAGCGCTTCGCCCGTGAACCGGTGCGCGTCGCCCAGGCCGTGAAGGACGCGAACGTTGCGGCCATCCACTCGCCGTACGAGGCCTACCGCGTGACTGACGCCACGGACCCGCGAGACGTGGCGGCGCTGGTGCGCGACCCCCGGTCATCGATGCAGGTGTGGAGCCGGCACGGCGGGTATCCCGGCGCGGCCCCGTACCTGGAGTTTCACAAGATCCGCTGGCCCGGTGGATTGAAGTTGTGGCGAGTGAGCGATCCGGGCACGGACCTCGGTGACAAAGCGCCCTATGCGCCCGACGATGCGCGGCGCCAGGCAACCCATCATGCGACACACTTCGCGCACCTGCTTGATCAGGTGGGCAAAGCGCAAAGCGCAAAGGGTGGCAATGTCATCGTCGCGCCATTCGATACTGAGCTCTTCGGACACTGGTGGTTCGAGGGTCCGGACTTCCTCGGCGATCTGTACGCCCACTTGCCGGAGTTCGGTAGCCTGCGCGCCGCGACGGCGGGCGGTCACCTCGATGCGCATGCACCTCGAGCCGGGCTTCGCCTGGCAGAGGGATCGTGGGGCGCGAACGGCGACTTCTCGATGTGGAACGGTCCACTGGTGGAATGGACGTGGCCAATCATCTGGGAGATCGAGGATCGCTTCTGGTCGCTTGCTCCACGCGCGGTCGCCGATGAACGCACGCATGAAATCCTGGCACAAGCGGCGCGCGCGATGCTGCTGCTGCAATCGTCGGACTGGCAGTTCATCATCTCGACAGGTGAGGTGGCGGATTACGCCGAGCGGCGCTTCAACGGACACGCCGGCGATTGCGCGCAGTTACTGACGGCGCTGGAAGGCGCGCTGTCTGGCGAGGCCGTCGATGGGGGAGTGAAGCTCGCGCAGGAATTGCAGCGGCGGGATGATGTTTTTCGGGACATCGTGCCGTCCATCGCCGATGCGCTGAAACTCTAGGCCATGGCCGCAGGCCAAAGGCCACAGGTGTTCAACTCCCGTCCCCCGTCTCCCGTCCGATGTCTTCGGTAGTCATCCACGGTCACTTCTATCAGCCGCCGCGCGAGGATCCGTTTCTCGATGAGGTGGAGGCAGAGCCGTCGGCGGCGCCGTTTCACGACTGGAATCAGCGGATCGAACGCGAGTGCTATCGTGCTGTTGTCGCCGCACGCGTCACCGAGCGCGATGGACGGATCGCGCGACTCGTGAACACGCTCGAGTCGATCTCCTTCGACTTCGGGCCTACGCTGCTCGAATGGATGGAGCGAGAGGCGCGGCCGACCTATGAGGCGATTCTCTCCGCCGACCACGAAAGCGCGACACGGCTGGGTGGGCACGGGAACGCGATCGCGCAACCATATCACCACACCATCCTGCCCCTCGCCACCCGTCGCGACAAACGGACCGAAGTGCGTTGGGGCATATCCGATTTCCGGCGGCGCTTCGGGCGGGAGCCAGAGGGTATGTGGCTACCCGAGACCGCCGTTGACCTCGAAACTCTCGAGGTGCTGGCCGAGGAAGGGATACGGTTCACGATCGTCGCGCCACATCAAGTCGTGAACGCGCCAAGCGGGGGGCGTCCCGGACTGTGCCGTCTGTCTGGGGGGACGTCGATCGCGCTCTTCGTCTATCGAGGCGACTCATCGCACGCCGTCGCCTTCGGTGGTGCGCTACACGACGGCGTGGCCTGGGGTCGAGCGCTCGCCGAGGCGGCCGGGATGCTCGAGGCACCCATCATAACGAGTGTCGCCCCTTCGACCGACCCACGCAAACTCGCGCGACGCTCGACCCCGCCGGGTTCGGCGGTTCCAGCGCGAGACTCGCTCGTGTCCATAGCCACTGACGGCGAGACGTACGGCCATCATCACAAGTTCGGGGAGATGGCCCTGGCCCGCGCGCTCGACGAGCTGCGCGCCCGATCCCTGCGCGTCGAGAATTTCGGCTCGTTCCTGGCACGGAATCCCGCAACGGATGATGTCGAACTGGTCGCGCCCACTTCATGGAGTTGCGCGCATGGCGTCGGCCGCTGGAAGGAGAATTGCGGTTGTCGCATCGACGGGAATCGGTTCCCCTCACAGGCGTGGCGTACGCCGTTGCGGGTTGGCCTCGAGGAACTGGCCGTCGCGCTGCACGACATTTACGAGCATGAGGCGATCCCCCTGATACCCGATCCGTGGGAAGCGAGGGACGCCTACGGAACCGTTGTCGCTTCGGACGCGGTCGCGCTCGAACGATTCACGAGATCCGTCGCGACCGGTGCCCACAGCGCCGATGACCTCGTTCGGGCGCGCGAGTTGCTCGAGCTCGAGCGTGATGCGCTGCGCATGTTCACGTCGTGCGGCTGGTTCTTCGACGACATCGGAGGAATCGAACCGCGGCAGGATCTTCGCTATGCGGCTCGGGCGATTTCGTTGGCCGGGCCGGCCGCCGCCTCCGCCGAAGCCGCGTTCATGGAGATACTGGCGGACGCGGCCAGCAACGATCGCACGGAGGGCACCGGCCGCGACATTTATTTACGTAGCGCCCGGCCCTCGTTCTCCGCCCCGATGCGCCATGCCGCGGCCGCTGTTGCCGCACGACAGGTGGCGCCAACAGAGCGGAAACGATTCACGTCTGCCACCGTGGAGGTCGACGACGATTGGGCGCGCGTCGTCGAACGACGCACCGGACGGCGTCACGACTTCCGCTGGCGCGTCATCGCGCAGTCGGTCACGGATATCTCGGTCGAACTCATCGACGTGAGCGGTAACGCTCACGTCCTGCGTCTCTCCGACTTTCCCGAACGATCACGCCTGGCTATCCGCGCCGTGTTGCGCAAGTCAATGCTGCCGCGGTTGCTCAGCCCCGATGAGCTCGATCAGCTTCTCTCGGGCGCCGTCACTCTGGGGGGAGTGCTACGCGTGGCACTCATTCGGTCGGTCGAACGTCTCGAAGTCGAGGAGGATCCGGCGGTCCTCCGACAAGCCATGGATCTCGTTGGCCTGTTCGAGCAGTTCGAGGCGAGGATCCCGTTCGACGCGCAGTCCGCGTTCTGGCGAATCTGGATCAATGCGACACCGTCACGACAAGCCGAGCTCCAGTTTCTCCATCATCGCCTTGGCTTTGCGGCCGATTCGCCTCAAGCCGACGGAGCTTCAGGATGATTCAGACAGGCATTGGCCCGGCGGCGACGAACTCCTTGTTGGCCAGATCGACTTTGAAATTGAGTCCTTCGATCGTGTGCGCGCCAAGCAGAAGTAAGTCACCGGGAAGCGCGAAGACGACGTGGTCCGAGACGAACGCGCCTCCTGCATGCAGGATCGCGAACCCGGAGTCGCGGGAAATGACGGTCCCGTCAGCCATTCGGAATCGTACAGCCCGCTCACGTTGGATACCCATCGACTCCAGAACGGAAACCGGCAGCCAGCTCATTTCGGAGCCTGTGTCGACCATCACGTCCTCGACGAACTGCACCAATCCCCTCGCGGTGTGGCTCTCGATCCCAACCTTCGTTCGGAAGATTCCCATGTCGTCGGCCATTCTACCACCGGGGTGCGGGACACCCATCATCATACCACTGCTCGCTTCGTCAATTCAACGCGTGCCTGAGGACAATGACTGAGGCACCGATTCGTTTCTGCTTTGGACTCCACCTGCACCAACCGGTGGGGAACTTCGGATACGTGTTCGAGCAACACGTGCGCGAGGTCTACCGCCCGTTCCTCGAGCACGTGCGGGCGCAGTCGTTCTTCCCCATCACGCTGCACGTCTCGGGACCGCTGATCGAATGGCTCGACCAGCATGAACCGTCGTTGCTGGATGACATCGCTGATCTCGCCAGCGACGGCCGTGTTGAACTGCTCCTCGCCGGCTTCTACGAGCCGATCCTCGCATCACTGCCGCGTGCCGATCGCCTGACGCAGGTGGCGTGGATGCGCGACGCGGTCAAGCAACGGCTCGGCGCCGAAGCGAGCGGGCTGTGGCTGACGGAGCGGGTGTGGGAACCCGACCTCGCCGCCGACCTGCACGATGCGGGCGTGAAGTTCATCCTGGTCGATGATCGGCACTTTCTGGCCAGCGGGTTTGCGCGCGAGCAGCTCCACGCACCGTTTCGCACCGAACACGACGGAAAACAGATCGCGCTGTTTCCCATCGATGAGCGCCTCCGCTACCTGATTCCGTTCCAGCCTCCCGAAGACACCGTCGCCTATTTGCGAGCGCTGCGTGCGCGGGGACGAATGCTGGCGGTCCTCGCCGACGATGGCGAAAAGTTTGGTGGATGGCCGGGCACGCGCGAATGGGTTTACGAGAGTGGATGGCTCGATCGTTTTTTCGTGGCCATGCGTGAGGTGATCGAGTCCGGCGAAGTCGTGCTCTCTCGATTTGACGACGCGCTCGTCGCCGTGCCGAGCGGCGGGCTCGCGTACCTGCCGACGGCGAGTTACCGCGAGATGGAAGGGTGGTCGCTCCCCACGCCCGCCGCGCTCCGGTTCCTCTCGCTCGAGGAGGAACTCGGCGATGAGCGCCTCAAGGCGGACGGTGCGCTCGTGCGTGGAGCGCACTGGCGCAACTTCCTGGTGAAGTATCCGGAGTCGAACCGGATGCACAAGAAGATGCAGGCGCTTTCAGGGCTGTGTCGGGAGCGCGGCGACCCTCCTGCCGCGCGACGCGCCATTGGGCGCGCGCAGTGCAACGATGCGTACTGGCACGGGGTTTTCGGCGGACTGTACCTGCCGTTCCTCCGCGCCGAGATCTGGAGAAACCTGGCGTCGGCGGAGGGCGAACTCCGTCACGGCGAATCGCCGCAGTGTGAATCAATCGATCTGGACGGTGACGGGCACGACGAACTCTGGATCCACTCCTCCCGTTACTCGGCCCTGGTCAGTCCGGCGCGAGGTGGTGCGGTCGAGGAACTCACGCGGTTCGCGCCAGGCGAGAATCTGGCCGACACGCTGACGCGTCGTCGCGAAGCGTATCACATCACGGCACTGCAAGCGGCTACCAAAACGAAAGCAACGGGAAGCATCGAGCACGACGTGAACTCGGCACCCAGCATTCACGACATTGAGGCATCCCTCGCGCTGGCGGAGTTGCCGCCCGCCGATCTCGACGACAGGGCGTTGTTCATCGAGCGGGTGTTGCCGGGAGACGTGACGCTCGCGGCGTATGCCCGCGCGGAGTACACGGCGCTCGCGACGACCGCGGGCCTGGCGATGAAGGCCGAAGTCGAGTCCGGCGCGGACGTGGTGACCGTGTCGCTTCGCGCTCGCGACGACTCGATGACGAAGGTGCTCACCTTCTTCCCCGATGGCAGCGTACGCGCGAAGTTCTCGTGGAAGCCAGTGACGTTTCCGGCAGACGCGTGGTTCACGACGGAGATCTCGGTTTCGCGGCCAGTCCAGTTGAAGGCAGACGCACAAGCCACCGTGTGGGAGCATCCGATTGAGACCGTCGCAAAGTCGGAACGCGGACTCGATCGAACATTGCAGGGAACGGCGTACCTGGTCCGTTGGCCGGTTCACCTGGGAAGTGCTGAGGTGGAGCTGACCTGACGATCGCAGACGTGATCGGTTTGCAGTTTGTCTCACATCTCCCATCTCCCATCTCAGATGTTTGCCGTGTTCGTCGCCCCCATGCTGTCCGACAACGCCATGCGCATGGTGGAGGCCGCCGCCACGTTGTACGGCGTCCGGCTGGGTGTGATCACGCATGATCCCGCCGATGCGCTGCGGCACTTGCAGGGCAGCGTGGCGCACTGGCGCGTCTCGGACATTCTGAATGTCGACCAGCTCGTCTGGGCGACCAGGGAACTCGCTTTCAGGAAGGGGCAGGTCGACCGGTTGTTCGGCGCGTACGAGCAGCTGCAGGTGCCCCTGGCGGAGGCGCGCGAGGCGTTAGGCCTGCCGGGAATGTCGGCGGAGGCCGCGACCAACTTTCGCGACAAGGCGCGGATGAAGACCCTGCTGCGCGCGAACGGGTTGCCATGCGCGCGGCATCGCCTGGTGACGACGATTGATGACGCCTGTGCGTTCGCGGAGGCGTCGGGCTTCCCGGTCGTGGTGAAACCGCCGGCTGGCGCCGGTGCGCAGCAGACGTACCGCGTCGAGAACCTCGACCAGCTTCGCCGGGCGCTGGCGATGCAGCCACCATCGCAGAAGCATCCCGTCCTGCTCGAGGAGTTTGTCCGTGGCCAGGAGCAGTCCTTCGAGACCATCTCCATCGATGGGAAGTCGGTGTGGCATTCGCTCACGCATTACTACCCGACGCCGCTCCACGTGCTGGAGAATCCGTGGATCCAGTGGTGCCTGGTGCTGCCGCGCGAAGTCGACAGCAGCCGCTACGACGACATCCGGACGGCGGGGCGAAAGGCGCTCGACGTGCTTGGTATGGACACCGGCCTGACGCACATGGAATGGTTCCGTCGCGCCGATGGAAGCATCGCGATTTCGGAAGTCGCCGCTCGTCCGCCGGGTGCGCAGATCACGACGCTCATGTCCCGGGCGCATGACATGGACGTCGTGCAGGCCTGGGCTCGGGTCATGATCTTCAAGGAGTTCGAGCCGCCGGAGCGCAGGTATGCGGCCGGCGCGGCGTTCCTCCGCGGCCAGGGGCATGGGAGCGTAAGCGCGGTACACGGATGGGACGTCGTGCAGCGGGAATTGCGCGAGCTGATCACAGACGTGAAGCTCCCCGAACTGGGCACGGCGTCGTCGAGCAGCTATGAGGGAGAAGGGTTTGTGATTGTGCGGCATTCGGACACCAAGGTCGTGGAAGCAGCGGTTATGAGGATCGTGTCGCTCATGAGGATTGAATTGAGCTGACGGGAGACGGGAGACGGGGGACGGGTGTTTTCCCAGCCCAAGGCAGTGCCCCGCTCGTTTGCCGCGGACCCACATACCAATCAGTTTCTCGAAGAGATCACCAGTCTCCCGTCCCCCGTCCCCCGTCCCATCTGATGAACGTCCTGATGATCGCCCCGGGTTATCCCGGTGAAATGCCCTACTTCTGCCGTGGCCTGACGAGGCATGGCGGAAAGGTCTACGGGTTGAGCGACGTGCCCGAGCCCGAGCTGCCGCCGATGGCCCGCGAGCACCTGTCCGGTTACCTGCGCGTGCCGAATCTCACCGACGAGGATGCGGTGGTTCGCGCGGTGAGGGCCGGCCTCGGGACGCATAGAATCGAGCGCGTCGTCTGTCTCTGGGAGCCGGGCGTGGTGCTGGCCGCCAAGCTGCGCGAAGCGTTAGGCGCGCCCGGGATGCGCGAGGCTCAGGCCCAGACGTTCCGCAACAAGGACTTGATGAAGCAGAAGGTCATTGCCGCCGGCATCCGCACGGCCCGGCATGCGTCGGCGACTACCGTGGCCCAGGTGCGTGACGCCGCCCGCGAGATCGGCTTCCCGGTGATCGTGAAGCCCATCGCCGGGGCGGGATCGATGGACACCGTTCGTGCCGGCAGCGCGGCGGAGTTCGAGCGCGCGCTGGCACAGGTGAAGTCGCATGACGAGGTCAACGTCGAGGAGTTCATCGAGGGCGAGGAGTTCACCTACGACACCATCTGCATCGACGGCCGCATCGTCTATGAAAACGTCTGTTACTACCGCCCCAATCCGCTCATCGCGCGCAGCGTCGAATGGATCTCACCGCAGACCATCGCCCTGCGTGATCTCTCGCCGCCTGACGTGAAGGCCGGGATCGCGCTGGGTCACGACGTGCTCAAGGCCCTGGAATTCGGCACGGGCTTCACGCACATGGAGTGGTTCTACACCGCGAAGAAGGAGGCCGTGTTCGGGGAGATCGCGGCGCGGCCACCCGGCGCGCATACGGTGGATCTCATGAACTTCGTGGGCGACGTCGACCTGTTTGACGGATACGGTGAGGCCGACCTGAAGGGGACATTCTCCGTGTTGACCAACCGGAAGTACAACGTCGCGAACATCTTCAAGCGCGCACAAGGGCGGGGGCGCATCCGCAGGGTCGAAGGCCTCGAAAGCATCATGATGCGCTTCGGCGAGCACATCGCGCATGTGGACCTGCTCCCGGTGGGCGCGGAGCGGCGGAACTGGATCCAGACGCTGGTGAGTGACGGGTATGTCGTCGTCAGGCACCCGGATCTGCAGGCGTGCTATGAGATCTCGGACGCGGTAGGAATGGACCTTCAGTTGCACGCGAGCTGATGTTGTTCCATTCAATCCATCCCGCATGCTGATCGATGCGATCAAGCGACTCATCGGAAAGGAGCACGCCGCGGAAGAACCGGCAGGGGCGCAGCCCGGCTCGCAGCCGTCCGTTGATCCGCTACACCTCGCCGCATGTGTCCTGCTCCTCGACGTCGCACATGCCGACGGAGAATTCAGCGACGCCGAGCGAACGCATCTCGAGGATGTCCTGGAGCGGCATTTCGCACTGCCCCGGGAAGCAGGTCACGCCCTGATGGAGTTGGCCGAGAAGGAACGTCGGAACGCTGTGGACCATTTCCGATTCACCTCGCAACTGCAGCGCAGCTACGATACCGGGCAAAAGATGGTCCTGGCCGAGATCATGTGGGGCGTAGTCCTCGCCGACGGCAAGATCGCCGAGCATGAGCACTACCTGACGCGAAAGATTTCCAATCTGCTCGAGCTGGAGCCCGGGTATCTCTCGGCGGCGAAGGACGCGGCAGCGCGGAACAGGACCTGACGTCGGACGCTGGTCCGCCGGCGCTGAAACCGGCGACTCGTAAGGCGGCCTCTTCCATATTATCGGTCCAGCCCGCCGGCGCCTTTACCTCTTTGGTGGAATGGCGGCGCCTGCAGCCGCGGATCATCCTATGCGGGTAGGCGGCACGTGGTTGGATGCGTCGCGCGGCCGGAAACGGCAACGCTCGCACGGGTATTCGCGTCGGAGCCGGTGGAAATCCCTCGGACCAAGAACGTATGGAGTTCGCGACACATCCCCAATCAAGGACGGCAGAGGGATCTGATCCTTTGTACGAGAACGAACCTGTAGCCGACGCAACCGGGTCATCGCGCCCCCCACTCTCGGCGTCGATCGCAACACGCGAGATGATGCAATTGCGGCAGGACCTTGCCGCGACACTCCTCGAGCTCTCGCAGGACGCGATCATCATCAGGGACGCCGAGGATCGGATCACGTTTTGGAATCGCGGCGCCAATGAGATGTACGGCTGGACCGCGGACGAAGCGCTCTCCAAGCGAGTCAACGAGCTGCTGGGCACCGACTCCGTGGCCTGGGCAGAGCTCAATACGCAGCTCGAACAGACCGATTCGTGGGACGGGGAACTCCTGCAGAAGAAGAAAGGCGGAGCGCCTCTTCTCATCCATTGTCGGGAAGTGCTCGTCCGGGATGAGAACGGCGCGCGCGCAGCTGTTCTGGCGATCAAACGCGACATCACCGAACAGCATCGCGCCATCGAGGCGCTGAAGGAAGCAGATCGACGCAAGGACGAGTTCCTGGCCACCCTGGCGCATGAGTTGCGAAACCCGCTGGCGCCAATCCGGAATGCGGTGGAGATCATGCGTCTGGCGGGCGACAACCGCGAGGCCATCGATCGGTCTCGCGAGGTGATGGATCGGCAGGCCACGCAGTTGGCGCGCATCGTTGAAGACCTGATCGACCTCGCTCGCATCGTCGAGAAGAAAGTCGACATGCGCCGGGAGCGTATCGACGTGCGCTCCATCATGGAAGCCGCGCGGGAAACAAGCCTGCCGCAGATGCAGGAAAGCCGGCTCCGGTTGAATGTGATTCTCCCGGAAGAGCCGCTCTATCTCGACGCGGATCCGTCGCGCATTTCGCAGGTGCTTGTCAACCTGCTCAACAATGCGGCCAAGCACACGTCGCCGAATGGAGAGGTCACATTGATCGCGGAGCGGTCTCGCTCTGACGCGACCATCACCCGGACCGATGGGGACAACGGGACTATTCCGCGGAAGGGTGCAGTGCCTGACGACGTGGTCCTGCGAGTCCGCGATACGGGCAGCGGCATTCCGTCGACGCTGCTGCCGCATGTCTTCGAGATGTTCACGCAGGGACCACGCACGACGCAGCAGGGGCGCGGAGGTCTCGGCGTCGGCCTGGCGCTCGTGCGGAATCTCGTGGAAATGCACGGGGGCACTGTGCGAGCGTACAGCTCCGGTCCAGGCGAGGGGAGTGAATTCGTGGTCCGCCTCCCGTTGGCCGCGCCCCCTCAGGAGCAGTTCGCGCCAACCATTGCCCCACGCCCGCAGAACGACGTCACCAGGAAGCGGATCATCGTCGTCGACGACAACGACGATCACGTACAGAGTCTCGCGATGCTCCTGACCCTGATGGGACACACCGTCAGTCAGGCGGCGAGTGGTCCCGAGGCGATCGAACAGGCCGTCGGATTCCGGCCCGACCTGATGCTGATCGACATCGGCATGCCCGAGATGGAAGGGTACGAAGTGGCACGCCGCATCCGCCAGAATCCCGATATGCGAAACGTGGTCCTGATCGCGCAGACCGGATGGGGCGGAGACGGTGATCGGCAGCGCTCAAAAGAGGCGGGCTTCGACGATCACCTGGTCAAGCCGGTGACCCCGGCCATCCTCGAAGAGGTCCTGAAGACGGTTTCGAGGTAAGTCCGCGACTAACTGGCGCGACTCCGGGCGCCTAAATTGGCGCCCTGATATGCTTGCCAGCCTCGGCGCTGCCCTTCAGGGCCGTTATACGATCGACCGCGAAGTCGGGCGCGGCGGTATGGCGACGGTGTATCTGGCCCGCGACGTCCGCCACAATCGCAGCGTCGCGCTGAAGGTCCTGAATCCGGAACTGGGCGCGGTGCTTGGCGTCGAGCGCTTCCTGGCCGAGATCGAAGTCACGGCAAACCTGCAGCATCCCAACCTGCTGCCGCTGTTCGACTCCGGCGAAGCGAACGGATTGCTCTTCTACGTGATGCCGTTCGTGCAGGGCGAAAGCCTGCGCGCCCGCCTCGATCGCGAAAAGCAGTTGCCGGTGGACGAAGTCATTCGCATCGCCTCCGCCATCGCGGGCGCGCTCGACTATGCGCACCGGCACAAGGTGATTCATCGGGACCTCAAGCCCGAGAACATCCTGATGCAGGAAGGACAGCCGCTGATCGCGGACTTCGGTATCGCGCTGGCCGTGAGCAACGCCGGGGGCTCGCGCATAACGCAAACAGGGCTGAGCCTTGGCACGCCGCAGTACATGAGCCCCGAGCAGGCGACCGGCGATCGTGTCGTGGATGGCAGGACCGACATTTACTCGCTCGGGGCGATGACGTACGAGATGCTGGTGGGCGACCCGCCGCACTCGGCGAGCACGTCGCAGGCCGTCATTGCCAAGGTGCTGACGGAGCGACCGTCCAGCGTGCGAACGGGCAGGCCGAGCGTACCGCCGCACCTCGATGCGGCGATTGCCCGGTCGCTGGAGAAACTCGCGGCCGATCGATTCTCGACCGCGAAGGAGTTCGCGGAAGCGCTCGAGGGGAAGGGGGCCGCCATAACGACGGCGTACCAACCTGTGCAGCCGGCAGGTACGACCCCCGCATCGCGGGCGCGGCAGTTCGCGCCATGGATCCTCGTTGCGGTTCTGGCCGGTCTGGTGGGCCGGCAAGCGCTCAAGCCCGTACCGGCGCCGCCCAACGCCCCGGTGGTGCGCGTCAACTTCGACCTCCCGCCTAACGTGCGCGTCAACGACGTGCTCGCCGGCACCACGATCGCCGTGTCGCCAGGGGGCGACATGATCGCGTTCACGTCGATCAGTGTCTCCGGATTCCAGATGTTCCTGCGCCGCATCAACGAGATCAGCGCGAGCCGGATCGGCGATGGGAACGTCGCAGGGCGCAACCTCGCTTTTTCGCCCGACGGCCGGTGGCTCGCGTTCACCGAGGGCAACGTCCTCAAGAAGATCGCCGTCGACGGCGGTCAGGTGACGACCGTTGGGTCGACCGGTGGATCGGTACCGTACGGAATCACCTGGAGCGCCACCGATACGATCTACATCGGCGGCTTCAGTGGCATGTGGAAGGTATCCGCCAACGGCGGAGATGCCGTTGAAGTTGGCGCCTCTGACTCGGCCACGGTCCGATTGGGCCGTCGGTGGCCGTACATCCTTCCAGATGGCAAGGCGATCCTGTACGCCAGCGGAAACAGCTCGTCTTCGGTTCCTCGATTGTCGGTCATTTTGACGGGCACGGAGCGGTTCTCGGAGCTCACCCCGGTGATGGCGGCGCCGCTTGGTTTGATCGACGATCAGCTTGTGTATGTCTCCCCGACCGGCGGTCTGATGGCCGTGCGGTTTGACACCAAGGCGCATCGACCGATCGGTGACGCGGTTCAACTGGACGAGGGAGTTCTGGTCGATCCCACGTCAGGCATCAAGGCGTCCCTGTCCCGCACCGGGACGCTGGTGTACCTCCGCGGCCGCGCGCAATTCCAGCCGGTCGTGTTGCGTGCTGGCGGTACATCGGGTTCACCGCTCATCACGGAACCGGGAACGTATTCGACGCCGCGTTTTTCACCGGACGGGCGCAAAGTCGCAATGAGCGTCACCACGACGAACGCGCAGGATGTCTGGATCTACGACATCGACCGCAACACGTTCACCCGGCTCACCACCGAAGGCGCTAACGTCCGGCCGGAATGGACACCTGACGGCCGCAGCGTGGTGTTCATCGCCCAGCGCGGTGGCAAACCAGGCGTCTGGCGACAGCCGGTCGACGGCAGCGGACCGGCGGAACGGCTGTTCGAGAGGGACCTGGAGCCGTTCGAGGCTATCGTCTCTCCCGATGCAAAGTGGCTGATCATTCGCACCGCGCCCGGTGCCACCTATTCGCGCGACATCCTCGCTGTGCCGATGTCCGGCGATACGACGCTGACGCCGATCGTGACGGGACCCTACACCGAGAGCCTGCCGCGTCTGTCACCGGACGGGAAATGGCTGGCCTACCAGTCGAATGAGACCACACGGTTCGAGATTTATGTCCGGCCGTTTCCTGGTGCCGGCGCGCGTGTGCAAGTGAGCGATGTGGGTGGTACCGAACCGATCTGGGGGAAGGACGGCAAATCGTTGTACTACCGCGGTCCGGTGGGTGAAGTCGTGAAGGTCAATGTCACGACGGGAGCGTCGTTCTCGATCGGCCAGCGTCAGGTGATGCTGACCGGTGATTACCTCACCGATTCATCGCACCCCAACTGGGATGTCGCGCCAGACGGGAGCTTTCTGATGCTCAAGCGCGCGGGCGCCGAGGCGCAGACGATTGTGGTGCACAACTGGGTACGCGAGCTGCGGGAGAAGACGGCGCCCCGCCGCTGACGGGGCGTCGATACAAGGAGGGGTTCCATGTTCCGGATCGTTCTTCAAGCGTCACTCGCTGCAATCATGGCTGCCCTGATCCCTGCCGCCGTATGGGCCCAGCAGGCTGCTTCGCTGCGTCAGAATGTCGTCCTGATCATGACGGACGACGTGGGCTACGGCGATATCGGCAGTTACGGTGCACCCGACGTCCGGACACCCAACATCGACGGACTCGCGCGCGACGGAGTCCGGCTCACGGACTTCTACGCCAATGGAGCCACCTGCACGCCCACGCGGACCGGCCTCATCTCTGGTAGGTACCAGCAGCGATTCACGTTGGAGGCGCCGCTCGGCGCGGGGGGCGTCGCGGACCTGGAGCGGGGACTGACTCCGACGGGACACTCCCTTCCACAACTCCTCAAGAACAACGGGTACGCGACGGCGCTCATCGGCAAGTGGCACCTCGGCTGGAAAGCCGCATTCAGTCCGAGTGCGCACGGATTCGACCACTTCTTCGGATTCAAGAGCGGGTATTTCGACTACTACCAGCACACGGCACCGAACGATTCCCTGTTCGAGAACGATCGCGTCGTGGAGGTCCCCGGTTACATGACGGACCTCATTACCGAGCGGTCCGTTCGATTCATCGAGCAGAGCGCTCAGCGGCCGTTCTTCATTGACATTGCCTACAACGCGGCGCACTGGCCGTACCAGCCACCCGACAAACCGTCGATTGCGCGTGACAACGGAAGACACCTCGGGCCGTTTGACGACTCGACCGGCACGCGCGCCGACTACGTGGCGATGCTC
>CAZSNV010000058.1:0-19629 GCA_964608035.1 uncultured Gemmatimonadaceae bacterium
CGATCATCGCCTGGTAGTAGACCGGACCGTCCGGGAGGGTGCTGGCGCCGAGCGTCGTGCGGGTAGCGGGGAGGTATTCGCTGCGCATGAACGCCAGGAGCCGCGTGTAGGCTGGCACGATCACATCGCGAATGACGGTGACCGCCTCACGACGCAATGTCACCTGCTCGGCGTCGGAGATCGTTGCCGGCATCTGCGTGAACGGCGTGTAGAGCGGGTTCGTCGAGTCGGCCTTGAGGTAGGGCTCGATCGTTCGGTCGCGACCGACTACGGACACGCGCGGTACTGTGAAGCCGCGAGCCATCCCGGTGCGCATGTTCGCGACGTTTTCATCGAAGTAGCGTGGCACGTCGCGAAGCTTGGCTACGTAATTCTGGTAGACATCGAGCGTCGCGAAGCCCTGGCGAGGCGTGAACTCCGTCCAGAAGAACGTGTCGCTGTTGAGCGGCGCCTCGTAGTTCCGAAACTTGATGTCGTTGGCCAGCGCACGGATGGACGTACCGAAAACCTGCGCGTTGATCCGCTCGTCAGGCGAGAGCTGGTCCAGCGGGATGCTGTCGAGCGTCGCGAGCGTCCGCGTCCAATAGACGTAGCGCCTTACCTGCGATGCGGAATCGACTCGCGAAAAGTGATCGGCGGCGCCGGCATCACCGGGTGCATCGCTCCGGCGCGCCATCTCCTGCTGCCGCCAGGTCCACTCGGCAGTGTACAGCGCACGAAGCCGGGCATCGGCTGATGTTCCCTGTGCTTCGGCTGTGACCAATGGAACGGCGCCGAGCGCGAGGCAGAAGAGAACGAACCGATAAAAGGAGAAGTGTGACATGAATCCTCGATTCAGGTTCTGGACAACCCGAACTCTGTGCTGGATGGAAGTTCAGTTTACAACGGAAACCGAACTAAGACAGGACCGTTAGTTCGGCTTGCCGGCCGTCCAGCTAGTGCTCCATTCCGGCCCCGAGCCAAGGTTCCACCGCCTGATCTCCCCGAGGGCTCTGCACATCCAGTGCATGATCCGTTTTGATCCGTCCCGATCCGGCGTATCCGATTTCCAAAACTCGACGAACCCGCGGTTCGCATCAACTGACTGCGACGCGTGTCAGGCTGTGAACAGTGTTGCGCTCAGGTCGGAAAACCGAGCGCCTTGCCAACTTTCCGCTGCGTTGCGTCCAGCGTAAGGAAGACGAGTTGTGACGGATCCGGCGCCAGATACAGCGCGGTCGCAAGGTGCCAGCAATCCGCGCCCCTGAGGTACCCGGCAGCGAGCACCCGGGACAGCTCGGGGGTCAAGGGCCGGTCCACGATCACGTATTCGATAGCCGATGACCAGACACTGGACACCTCGCGCCCTTCGCGCAGCAATGCACTGAACAGCTCCGCCTCAAGCAGGGGTGACGAGAGCACGCGGTCGAAACGGGAGAGCCGGCGTGCAATCGCGGCCGCCTCCTTCTCGCCGAAGGCCGTCGCGACGATGCATGAGGAATCGACGTACGCCGTCGTCAATCACGCTCCTCGAGGAACCGCTTGAGGGCTCCCTTCACCTTGGGGCCGATGGGGAACGCGCCGGCCTCGGTGGGCGAGCGACGCGACGGCGCGATGGCACCCCGTTCATCCAACTCGGCAAGTCGTTCGTCCAGCGTCTGGGGACGCACCTTCCGGTCGATGGGCCGTAGCTCGGCGGCGGGGACGCCATGCACCGTAATGATGATGGATTTCCCCTCCCGTACCTGCCGCACCAGGGACGACAGCCGGGCCTTGGCCTCGTAGAGGGAGTATTCGTCGGGCATGAGAAGCAAAATATCTGGTCAGTCTAGTCAGGTCAATGCCGCCGCGTCCGTCCTCCTATTGACATTCGGGAGGAGATCAGGCTACTTCCCCCGACACTCGGGAGGAGAGCATGGCCAAGGCACAACCAAACGAACAGGTCCTCCAGGGCACGCTCGACCTGCTCATCCTCAAGACCCTGTCGCTCACGCCGATGCACGGCTGGGGGCTCACGCAGCGCATCGAACAGCTCTCCGCAGACGCGCTCCAGGTCGGGCAAGGTTCCATCTACCCTGCCCTCGTCCGCCTCGAGCACAAGGGATGGATCGACATCGAGTGGCAAACCACTGAGAACAATCGCCGGGCGAAGTATTACTCGCTCACCACCGCGGGCCGCCGCGCACTCGGCCAGGAGCTCGCCAGCTGGAATCGCTTCGTCGGCGCCGTGGCGCTCGTGCTGAGCGCGGAGGCCTGACGATGTTCGCCTTCCTTCGACGCACCCGCGAACAGCTCACGCGGTCTCGAGTCGCCGCCGACCAGGATGACGAGTTCCGGTTCCATCTGCAAATGGAAACGGAGAAGAACGTCCGACTCGGCATGGCGCCCGAGGAGGCGAGGCGCGCAGCCGCGCTTGCCTTCGGTTCGAAGGAGAGGTTTCGCGACGAAACGCACGATGCGCGTGGATTCGCATTCTTCGATAACCTTACTCGCGACACAAGACACGCCGCGCGCCGGCTCCGTCGTTCACCTGGCTTCAGCCTCGGCGTCATCATTACGCTCGGCATTGGACTCGGCGCCTCCGCAGGAATCGGCACCATCGTCCATGGCGTCCTGGTCCGCGATCTGCCCTACAAGGATCCCGATGAGCTGGTCCGAGTGTCGTTGCACACACCCGGACTCCCCGGCACGAGCGACCGCCACAACTCATTCAGCTACGCCCATCTGGCGGCCGGGACTCGCTCGATGGTTGGACTTTCGGGGTCCTGGACCACCGATCAGATCAACTTCACCATCGGCGACGTCAGTGAACGCGTGATCGCGGGCTTTGTCACACCCGGCACATTCGACTTGTTAGGCGTCCGGCCGCTCGTCGGCCACGGCTTCGCCCCGGGGGACACGGCGTGGGTTGGATCGAGCCCTATCCTCATTTCGGAAGAACTGTGGGAGCGCTGGCTGAGCCGGGATCCGAACGTCGTGGGTAAAACCCTCGTGCTGAATCGCGGAGAACGCCAGATCATCGGAGTACTTCCCCGCACCTTCGACTTCCCTCATCCCGATGTGCAGGTTTGGTACCCGGCCCGGATAACGTTCGAACGACCCTCTCTCAACGAACGGAACCTGGACGTCATCGCTCGTCTCAAGCCTGGCGTCACCCCAGCAGCGGCACAGCTCGAGATCAGCACGCTTCTGCCTGGGGTGTCGGCGCGTTTTCCGAAGATCACGCCTGAGGATATGCAGCGCGCGCGGCCCACGATCACGGTGCAGTCGCTCAAGACTGCCGTGGTCGCGCCCGTTCGCGCCCAGCTTTTTCTGCTGGGCGGCATGGTGCTCGTCGTGCTGGTTGTCGCGACGTGCAACGTGGTCAACCTGTTCCTGCTGCGCGCGGAACGTGCTGCGAAAGAGGTTGCCATTGCGACGTCGTTAGGGGCCACCCGGCTGGCCATTGCGCAGCGGTTCGGCGTCGAAGGAATGCTACTCGGGTTGGCGTCGATACTGATCGCCGTCCCTCTGGCCTCCCTGATGCTTGCCTCCAAGCTCGGCTTCTCGGTGAGGGATATCCCCCGCCTCCACGAGCTGACATTCAGTTGGGCGACGGCCGCATTCATCTCGGTAGTCGCGATCGTGATCGGAGCAGGCGTGGGTCTGACCGCGTTGGCGCGCACAGGCAGCTTCTCGCGCGAACAACTGATTCGCGCCGCCGCGCGCACGACGTCGAGTCGTTCCTGGCGACGCACGCAGCAGGCGCTGGTTGCAACGCAGGTCGCGATGGCACTGGCGCTCGTCATTACCGCCGGGCTGCTGGGCCGCAGCTTCTCGAACCTCCGCAACGCTGAACTCGGCTTCGCCCCTCAGGGCCTAACGATGTTCGAGGTCGCTCTTCCCTACGGCCCACGGTACGGCGGCTACGCCGATATGGTGGCATTCCACGCGCGCGTGATTGATGCGTTGCGCGCGCAACCCGGTGTCACCGGTGCGGGCGCTGTCAGTAAGGTCCCGCTGGCGGCAGTCGGCGACAATTGGACGTACAAGCTTCAGGCAGTTGGTGCGCCAGGCGCGGTCACGGTGGCCGCGAGCGGTTCGGTGGCAACGGCCGAATTCTTCGATGTCCAGGGCATTCCGATAACGCGCGGTCGGACGTTCGCGGTGGGTGACATGCGCGGCTCGGCTCGGATCGTGCTGAGCGAAGCGCTCGCGCTCCAACTATTCAACTCGACTGACGTAGTCGGGCGGCGCGTATCGCGCACGGATGATCGTGGGCGCACGTTGATTTTCCAGGTGATCGGCGTCGCCGGCGATGTTCCCGGCGAACGCATCGAGGATGGGGCCAATCCGATCGTTTATTTCCCGCTGCTCCGCGATGGGGAGGGGTTGCCGCCCGACAGCCTGCCGATCCCGATCATGCCGCGCTCGGTACAATACATAGTGCGGAGCACGATTCCGCCCTCGGCGCAATCGATCCAACGCCTGGTGCACGCCGCTGACGCCGGCGTTCCCGCGATTGGCGTCAGGTCGGTGAGCAGCCTGGTCGACGCGGCGACCGCGCGCGTGCGTCTGACGCTGCTGTTGTTAGGCGTGTCTGGTGCCGCTGCCCTGCTGCTCGGCATCGTCGGCGTCTATAGCGTGGCGTCGTATGCCGCGGCCCAGCGGGAACGTGAGTTCGGTGTCAGGCTCGCGCTGGGCGCCGCGCCGCGGGGAGTCGCCCGACTGGTGTTACGCGAGGGGGCGGTGATCGCTGCGTTCGGGATTGGGGCCGGACTCGTTATCGCGTGGGCGGGAGGGCGCCTGTTGACTGCGCTGCTCTATCACGTGAGCCCTGGGAGCGCCGTCGAGTATGCCGGAGGGGTCGCGGTAATCGCGGTCGTCGTCGTCCTGGCGACGCTAGTCCCGGCTCGTCGCGCATCCAGGACAGATCCGGCCGTCATCTTGCGCGGGGAGTAGAACCCATCTACCGGCAGTCGTTCCCGCGTGGCGCGCGGAACTCGAGCATCGAGTCGACGCGGAACTGAAATGGTGCTTGCCCCACGATGTTGTTGAGAGGTCCCGTGATCGTCCCCTGCCAATGCGCGTAGTAGCGCCTTACGCCATAGCTGTCAGGTTTGACGTCGGGCCACTTCAACTCGCGAGCAAGGCGCTCGCTCCAGACCGGGTTTGCGTATTTCTCGACGACCCGAAAACTCTCCAGCGAATCACCCGGCAGGAACCAGGCATCGGCGGGGCACGGGACAAACGCGAACCCTTCGAACGCCGCGTTGTAATGTCCTCGGAATGCGCCGCGGATTTGGCGGATCGGTCGCTTGTCGCAGCCTACGGTCGACACTACCCAGTCACGTCGTTCGCTCGCGCCGTCGAATCGAATGCTGTCTGAACTCACAGCCTTGCCGTCGAACTCCCGGATGGCGTTGCACTGCACGCTGAGAAGTGTTGCGCGAGGCAGGCTGTCAATTCGGTAGGCGCCAGTGGAATCAACTTCGCTGCAGCGAAAGTCCAGCTCAGTCGGCGAACGAATGATCGCGCAGACTCTCGTCCTGATTGGCGGTCGCTGCGACGCGGCATCGATAACGATTCCGCTGACTGCAAACAACTCACGAGCTGAACCTCTTTGCGCACCCACTTCGTGTGCAGTGGCGATAGCCACCGCAGCGATCAGCGCGTTTCTTCTTGCGGCTGTCACCGCGGCACCCGGCACGTTGTTACTCGGATTCGCGAGGGCTCTGGTGGCGGTGGTGCGATCCCGACGGCGGAGATCCCGATGTAGACCTCGACGTCTGACCGGCAACCGGGTGACACGGACACCCGAGTCTGCGCGACGCCGTAGCCAATCGCCCTGACGATCAGGTCATATCGACCGACGGCACCTGCTTCGAACGCGGCCACACCTCTCTGATCAGTAAACAACTGCCTCGAGGGTCCGGTGGCGCCGACCAGTCTCAATGAGACGTTCGCACTCTGGACCACCTGGGCCGGTCGATCGGCGACGCGAACAACAACTTCCAGGCGTCCAAGTCCCTTCGCCGCGAGCTCTGGATCCTCCCAGGAGGTGTTCCGAAAAATGACCTCTGGTGGCGGAGGAGCCGGTTGAGCCTCGCCCGGCGGCTGCGATTGGTTCGATGCGCACGCAGCCACGAGAACCAGTCCGAGAATTTGGAACGCAGCACGCACGTAGCCTCCAGGTCGTGATGGCTGTTTCCAACAGTACCATGTTTTGGGAAACCGTGGCGTCGGCATGACACAAGCGAAATCCTCTGCCGTCGCTCCGAATCGTCGATGCGTCGTCGTCTACCTGTGTGGTTCGGAATTCAGGATTTCAAGATCACTACCAGCCGGTCTCCCTTCTTCTCGACGCGGAACGTTTCGATCGGCTCCTTTGCCGGACCGGCCTTCACTGCGCCTGACGCCACGTCGAACTGCGAGCCGTGCCACGGACACTGGACCCTGCCGCACATCATGGTGCCACCGGCCAGTGAGCCACCGCGGTGCGGGCACCGATCGTCAAAGGCGACGTACCCGTCGGCTGTTCGTGCCAGGACGATTCGTCTGCCGTCGACGTGCACCAGTTTCATCTGATCGATCTCGAGCTCGCCCGAGTGAGCGAGAATCGCGGAGCCGTCGGGACTGGGGGAGACATGTTCCTCGGTCCACTTTCCGGCCCTTGCATAACGATGATCGACGCCGATCTGGTTGCGGTACGCGAGGGTTCCGCCCATCCAGCCGCCCATGCTGAGCAACCCGGCGCCTGCGGCTTCCAGAACCAGTTGAAGCAGCTCGGGCCTGGCCGTGGCGTCACCTCGCAGCACGCAGGCCACGGCGAAGACCACCACAGCTGACAACATGAGCAACATGTGCTTCGTTGCGCGAACCTTGGCGGAACTGCGGGGTGGGACCGTGAAGAAGTAGTCGATGAAGCCCGGGATCGCGGCGACCAGTGCGGTTCCGACGCCCGCGAGGGCGAGATACGCGCCGGTCGTCCAGAAGGCCGGACGATCCATGACGACACCGGCGGCGTCGAACGCCAGGGCTCCCACAAGAAAGGCGAACGGAAACGGAATCAGGGCCGGGTGAATCGGATGACCCTTGACGCTGGCGCGACTCCTCATGTGCCCGGCGTACCCGCGCCACCGCGTTTGTTACGGACTCTGCCTGGCGAATTCGTGGGCGTCCTCATCCAATCATCGCAGCTTCTCGACGTACACCTTGGCGAGGCCGATCACTTTCGGCTTGACAGTATTCACATTGTCGTCGACATCCGCCTGCAGCGTCAGGAGGCGCGAACCGATCCTGACGAAGACCTCCGCGAACTCGTTCTTGTTATTGCGGAAGTACGCCTCGTCGCCGAGACCGGAGATGGTTTCGAGCGTCCCCGACTTCCGCGCGGCATCCACGAAACCCTTGGTGAACAGCATCACCTGAACGTGGACCGTTGGGTAATTACAGCTGGACCCGGTGGTGCCGATCGCTTCCTCCTCGAGCGGCATCTGATCGAACATGTTCTCCCATGGGAGGTGCTTCTTGACCTCCGCCTTTGGCAGCAGCTTGCAGACTTGGATGGGTTTAGGCGCACCGGCGGGCGGCTGCGCGCTTTTTTGTTGAGCGGCCACAGGCTGGGAAACCGTAGCTGTCAAACAAAGGACAGTCACAGGATAGACGAACCAACGCATTGTATTTTCCTTTGGACCAAAGCGTTTTCGCCGATTGCGCCTGCCTAAACTACACGCCCGCGCTAGCGGCGCCGAGCGCGCGTTCGGGCCGCCTTGCGAGCCGCCGCCCTGCGTCCAGCCGCGCCCTTGGTCCGCACCGCCTTACGCGCGGCTGCCGAGCGCTCCTTTCGTGTCCTTTCTCGCGCTGACGCATGAGCGTGTCGTGACAATGCCGTCTTGGACGCGGCCTGCCTACCTTCCCGTCGCAGCTTTCGCGTCATCGCCTTCGAACGTGCCGCTGAAGGCCGCTTCCGGCTTCTCTTACGACCCTGTGCAAGATCTTGCTTCGCCGCTTTCCGCACACGCGCCGGTGCCTCTCCCTTTTTCGGTGCCGGCAACCGCACGCCAGCTCGACGCGCCTTAGCCAGGCCGATGGCGATCACCTGCTTTGCGGAGCGCGCGCCGTGCTTCCCTTCGCGAATGTGGTGGATCTCTTCACGAACGAACTCGCCGGCCTGGGTCGCCGCCGATTTTCCTTCGCGCTTGTCCTTCCGCGCCCGCTTGATCGTTCCGCGCTCGGGCATGAGATCCTCCGGGAGCGAGTCTCGTATCTCGGCATTACCCCGCATCGTCGTTCACGATTTGCGAGCACTGCCATTTGACGCGTCTAAATCGTTCGCTGTCCGTGACGGTGTCTTGCGCCGTTCGGGCCCTGCGCCCTTCGGGCCCTGCGCCGTTCGCGCCTCGCGCCGTTCGGGCCTCGCGCCGTCTGGGCCTCGCGCCGTCTGGGCCTCGCGCCGTCTGGGCCCTGCGCCGTCTGGGCCCTGCGCCGTTCGTGCCCCTGCCCTACACCTCCAACACCGCTACCCCATACCTCGTGAACACCGCGTCGCGCGTGGCAATCCGAAAGCCATGCTCCATGGCCTCCGCGACCAGCAGTCGATCGAAGGGATCGGTGTGAAGCCACGGCAATCGCGCCCTGGCCTGCGCAACCGCCGCGGTGACCGGGATCTGGATGAATCCGGTTGACTCGGCGGCACGTAGCCAGTCCGGTGGCAAGACGAGTCCCCTACGAGGCTTTGATCTCCAGTTCCCACGCTGAGGCGGCGCTGAAGTACACCGCGTGGCGAGTGTCCCGGATGTCAGCGACCGCCACGGGCCGCATTCGGGCCGGGGCATGCAACGCCCAGAGCAGCGCGTGCGAGTCGAGCAGGAGGTTCACTTTTTCTTTCGGGCGGGCTTCCGCGCTGGACGTGCTTCGGAGACGCGCGCCTTACGAGTAGGCTCGACCGCGCCCCCATAGAACGTCGCTTCGAGCTCGGGATCGGCTGCCCACGCGTCGTCATGCTCAACGACCTTCCCCGCCAGCGCACCGAGCGGACGCGGCCCCTCGGTGCGAGCGACGGCGACCAGTCGCACCAACGGCTTACCAGCCCGCGCGATCACGATGTCCTCGCCAGCCGCGGCTTCTTCTACGAGGCGGGAAAGGTGGGTCTTCGCCTGATGCATGTTGACCGTTTTCATACGGAGTAAGCTTAGTCCACTTGATCCATATAGGTCATGGGTCAGCGGCGGTGTCCCCGCCCGGACTTCATCATCGTTCGGGCACTCGGTGGCAGTCGATGGCGCACATGGTAAAACAGGACGTTGCCGGCGAGGAACGGGTTGGCGTCCCCCTCAAAACGTTCGTGACGGTCAAGTGACGCTGAGCGGCCACCCTGCAAACGAGGTAGCAGGGAGCGACCTGACAGGCCGTCCGATCAATTCCATCGTTTGCTGTTTACGTGCCCGGATGGTGGAACTGGTAGACACAAACGCTTGACAGGCGTTCGTTCGCAAGAACGTGCGGGTTCAAATCCCGCTCCGGGCACGACCTCCTGACTTGACTCGACCGTGCCTCGGTTGCTAGAGTCAGAATGCCTGTCAAGCGTGTGTGGTCTACCACACCGAACGCCCGTCCCGGTCTGGGGGCGGGCGTTTTGCCTTCAGGCCCCCGACGCGAAGGCCTCAGCCACAACCCTCCAGGCGGCGTCCGCGCTCGACAGCGCGACCAAATCAGGCCGCTCTGAAAAACGACTCGCTGAGTTGCGCCCGCGCTTCGCGCCACGATGGATAGTGCTCGTTCATCAGGGCAACGAAGCGGGCGCCATGATTCGGCACGATCAGGTGCACCATCTCGTGCACCAGCACATACTCGAGCAGGTCGGCCGGTTTCGTGACCAGTTCCGTGTTGAGCCGGATGTGCCCTGTGCGGTAGTTGCAGGTCCCCCACCGGGTCTTCATCCGCCGCAGATGGTAAGCGGTTAGGCGCAGTTTCAGCCGCTGTTCCCACTTCTGAATCAGCGCGGGCAACACCGCATGCAAGATGGACTTGTGCCAGGCATGCATGACGTCCATGCGCCTGACGACATCGCTGCCGGGTTGGATGAACAGCGTGATGCCGCGATCGTCGAGTGTCACGCCCTGCATGCCATCACGTTCGACAACGGAGAGCTCGTGCCGGCGCCCCCACAGATAATGGCTTTCGCCCTGTTCGAAGCGCCGGGGCGCTTCCCTCACCTGCCCTCGCACGTAATCCTGCTGCCGGCGGATCCATTCAAGGCGAGTGACGGCGAACGCTTCTACGACCTGGAGCCGGGCAGACATCGGCGTTGAGATGGTAACCCGTCCGTTAGGCGGATGCACCCTCAGGTGCAGGTGCTTGATGCGTTTCCGTGTGACCTCGATCGGTATGTCGCCGACCAGGATCGTGTGTCTCATCAATGGGAAAGCTGCTTTTCTCACTCGTCGCGCCACACCGGTGCGACCTGGATCTCGGTGCGAACGGAGTTTGACAGGTAGCACGCGTCGTGTGCTTCGTGGTGCAGCGCGTCAAGCTCGGCGCGGGCTGGGTGGTGACCGACACCGAAGGTGACCGCGGGACGAAGAATGACGGTCTTCATCGCCAGGCGGCCGTCGTCGTTTGTCGCCAGTTCACCGACGGCGTCGTCCTCGTACCTCTCGACGACGAAGCCTCGCTTGGCCGCGATCGAGAGAAACCACAACATGTGGCAGCTCGCCAGCGCCGCCACGAACGCCTCCTCCGGGTCGATCGCCTTCGGGTCGGATAGCGGAACCGGGACCACGTTCGGCGATGAGGATGCCGGTACCCGCACTCCGCCGTCGAACGACCACTCATGAGCGCGCGAATAGCGGTTGTCCGTGAACTTCGCGCCACCGCGGTGCCACTCGACTCGCGCTTTGTGATGTCCCATGGGCCGCGATCAGCTCTCGCGAGACCACTGTTCCGCGACCCGACGTCCGCGCTCGATGTCGTCGACGACGAGGATCAACTGGTGATCGTGGTCGCTGTAAAGCACTTCGATGTTGACACCAGCGTCGGCCATCCGTCGGGTGAGCTGACCCAATTGGCCCGGCACTGCCTGCTTGAGTCGTTGGACGACCACGTCGCGCTCGGCGATCACGCGAATGCCGGCTTTCTCGAGCGCCGCACGCGCAACGCTACCGTCGGCAAAGAGGAAATGGGCGACTCCGCGACCATCGACGACCCACGCCCCACCACCTTCGATGCTCACGCCCGCACGACCCAGCGCTTCACCCATTTCAGCAAGGGCGCCAGGTCGATTCTCGAGCTCAATTGCGAGATCCCTGATCACCGGCTCCGAATCAGCGTTGAGAAGCACCGCTGCGCATCTTACCGCGAGGTCCAGTGCTTGTCAGCGGCCCTGGCAACGAAAGGCTCGTGCGGCCACCACCGTTCTGCTGATGCCTGCATCGCCGCGCGGCCTTCGAGTGAGTGCGGAACCGTACCTCGATCGGTGACTTTGGGACCGCACGTCGCGGTGATCACGGTCCGCATCACCGCCGTCGCGCGCGAGTTCGAGCCGCCTTGCGAGCCGCCGCCCTGCGTCCAGCCGCGCCCTTGGTCCGCACCGCCTTACGCGCGGCTGCCGAGCGCTCCTTTCCTGTCCTTTCTCGCGCTGCCGCATGAGCGTGTCGTGACAATGCCGTCTTCGACGCGGCTTGCCGACCTTCCCGTCGAAGCCGTCGGGTCATCGCCTTCGAACGTGCCGCTGAAGGCCGCTTCTGGCTTCTTTTGCGACCTTGGGCGAGATCCCGCTTAGCCGCTTTCCGCGTACGCGCCGGTGCCTCTCCCTTTTTCGGTGCCGGCAACCGCACCCCAGCTCGACGCGCCTTTGACAGGCCGATGGCTATCGCCTGCTTTGCGGAGCGCGCGCCATGCTTCCCTTCGCGAATGTGGTGGATCTCTTCGCGAACGAACTCGCCGGCCTGGGTCGACGCCGATTTTCCTTCGCGCTTGTCCTTCCGCGCCCGTTTGATCGTCTCGCGCTCAGGCATGAGAGCCTCCGGGAGAAAGTCTCGTATCTCCCGCATTACCCCGCCTCGCGGTTCACGATTTGCGAGCACGGCCGTTTGACGCGACTGAATCGCGATAAGTTCCGGTGTGGGTAACACCATTCGAATCCTGCTGCTCGCTGACACGCACCTTGGCTTCGACCTGCCGGTGAATCCGCGTATCAATAGAAGGCGACGCGGCTACGACTTCCTGGCGAACTATGCCGCTGCACTGCAGCCGGCGTTGTCAGGCGAAGTCGACCTCGTTGTTCACGGCGGCGATGTGTTCAACCGATCACGCCCGCCGAGCGACGTCGTCTGGCAGGCGTTTGAGCCATTGACGCGCATCGCCGACCGCGGCGTGCCGGTGTTTGTTGTGCCGGGCAACCATGAGAGAGGCCGCATCCCACACCTGAGGTTCGCGCAACATCCGGGCATTCGTGTCTTCGACCGTCCCCGGACCTTTGTCGCGGCGGTGAAGGACGTTCGCATAGCGGTGGCCGGCTTTCCTTCCGAGCGCGACAACGTTCGCGCCAGGTTCGCTGACCTGGTTGTGGCCACCGGATACACCGATGTGAGTGCCAGTATTCGCTTGTTGTGCCTGCACCAGTGCGTGGAAGGCGCGACGGTGGGTCCGGCGAACTACACGTTCACGACAGCGCCGGACGTCATCCGCGCCAGCGACATTCCGCGCGGTTTCTCGGCGGTGCGGTCAGGTCACATTCACCGACAGCAGGCGCTTACAAAGGACTTGCGCGGGAGATCGCTCGCGGCCCCGGTGCTGTATCCAGGGTCCATCGAACGCACGTCGATCGCGGAGGCGGACGAGGAGAAGGGCTTCTTGATCGTCGAGTGCACGTACGCCGACGACGACGTGAAGATGGGCTGGAAGTTCTGCCAACTTCCTGCTCGCCCACTCATCAGGCATGACCTTCAGCTCGATGGCCTGAACGCTTCTCAAGTGGAGTCGGCCATCCGTGAGTTCGTAGCCAATGGGCCTGTCGATGCCGTGGTGAGCGTCCGCGTGACAGGCTCGATCACTGAATCTGTGTCGCGAGTGCTGTCTGCCGCCTTCTTACGGGCCTTGGCACCCGCGACGATGAACCTGGATCTCAGGCTAGTTGATGTGCACGCACGCAGGTCGCAACTGAAGGCCTTTAGTGAACGCGACGACGCCCTCGAGCTTACGCTGTAGACTTGGCCAGCACCGGGATGATGTCGCTTCAGGCTGATGGCGGACGGCTGCGAACCGCTCATGACACCGAGTGTTGCGGATGGGTCGCGATTGCGCCAATGCGCTGGAGTAAGCGGCGAAGCCCGCGCCATCCCTAGAGAGAGAGCGCTCGTCAAGTGCAACAATCCTTGGCTATTTGCGCCCCAATAGTCAGATCGCCAGCAATTCGCAAAGCGCGACACGCACCCAGTCGCGAATGCGCAAGACTTCCGCGCGTTCCGTCGGCGTGTGGGTTGAAATGCTGGTGCGAGTGTAGACCGAGCGCACGAATGTTCCCACAGCTTCATCGACAGCGACAACCGCTGCTTCTGGCGTTTCCATCGCCCCTTTTGATACGCCGCGATTCTTGAGGATGAAGCGGACCTTTTGCTTCATTGTTGGTCCAGTTGTTCCAGCCTCAAGCTTGAAGCCCAGCTGACCCCTCACGTCGTCATCCGGGGCGAGATGATCGAGAGTTTCGCGAAGTGCCTCCCGTAAGTCCGTAGCTGGGCCCCGCCAAGACAGGCGAGACGTCTGCCGGAGGTCAATAATCGCCTGTTCGTAGGAGAGGGCCGCTGATGGTAGCAGACTCTTCAACGTGTCAACGATAAGGCCATCGGTCGGATCCGACGGAACAGCCGAAACGGACGGGTTGGACGCGAGTAGGACTACTTTCTCCGCGTCCAAGACGCGTTTGTGGAAATCCCTGACCTTCTTACGATACGTCGCGGTCGCCGCGCGACGGTGCGTGGCCGTGAGAAGCTCATGGGCAAGCGCGTCGCAGCCAGCGATTGCTTCGTCCGTCACACCGCTCGCGGCAAGGAGTTCGCGAACAACACGGAAATAGAAATCGACAGCGTCTCGTGTGTCAGTCTTTACGTCAGAGCGACCAACCTGAACACCACGAACACTGCGGAGCGCCTTCATCAAATCCGCAAGTCGCCGCTCCAGCTCTCTTACAGAGTCGAGCATCGCTGGGTTGGCTAGCGAGAGCTCTTTGCTGCCCCTTTCTTACCTGAGCTCGATGCTTTTCTTGGCTTACTCGCCCGCGGCGCGCCCGTTCCGTCCTTCCTTGGCAAGCCGTGCACCACAAGGTTGTGACCTACGGGATTGAGCTTATACGTGCCGCGATCAACAGCATCGAAATAGCCAGCGCCCTTTGTATCAACGAGGACCTGCCCTGGGGCTTTAGGCAGCGGGAACCCCGCTTGAGCAAAGTACTTTTCAATGTCACTAGCCGAGACAACCGACTTTCGTTCGGCAGCCGGCGCAGTGTATTGGAGATAGTACGCCATCACGCAGGCCATTTCGGCATTGCTCTTCGGCTGCTTTGCGTCCTTGAGTGAGCGGATGTCCTGCGGAAGCACTTGCCCATCCGGAACGGCGAGTACGCTCTCACCTACTCTGGACTGGAGGGTCCGACTCGTCCCGCCGCCACTGGAGGCGATCGGTGCAAGGGCAAGTCCAACACTCTCACAGGCCGCTCGAACGGCGGTAAGCCGAACGCCCTCCGGCAGTGCGGTCAACGCTGCGGCGATTTCGTCAATGGCACTGCCGAGGCTCTTAGTTGTCGGTTCGTTCATTGGAGTTGGCTTATAGAGTTGGTCTCGCCAAACAACGCCGTGGTTCATTTCGCATCATGATGCACTTCCAGACTCCCGCACCGCATGAGCATTCCTCAGGGAAACCTAGCGCGAGTTACCTAGTTGTAGGCTACATGGCATGAGCTGAATCGTGAACTGAGTGGAGTCGACGTGCCTCAAATGCGATAGATCGACCAGACTTTTCTCTGACGAAAGTACTTATCATCGTTCTCGAAGATGCGAAAGAAGTCGGCAAGGTGCGGCACTGACTCCAAGCGCGCGCTATAGGATGCGGCACTCAATGTTGACATTAAGTAGCTCAGGAACCGTGCAATCTGCAGGACGTACATTCTCGTAAAGGGTTTTACGAACTCGGTTGCGGCACCGTGCAGGACAGCGGCTTCTACAGTCCGCATGGTTCGCCCGGTTTCCGAAGTGTGCAACACGTGAGTGTGGCCACTTATCATCGAATCCAGAAATGCGGCTTGGTGTTCATGTCGCCTCCGCGCCGCGTGAGTATAGTGTCTTGTCATGACTGCTTCGGTGACGCGCTTATGCCATTGACTCACTGCGTCTTCACTGGCAGTACGCGGGTCGCGAGTGAGGAAGTCAAGGTTGTAGTAGCGCGTCACGTTTGATGCGAAATCTGTAAGTACGTCGACGATGGCAGCGTGAATTTCACTCTTGGGTAGCCGCTCGCCCGCGTCAGGCACTCCGTGCTTGGCTGCAATCTGATCTGCCTTCTCCAAAAGGTCGCCGAGTCGATGTCCAAATCCACGCACGACTTTGTGCGGCGGATAGGTACCGTGGTTCAAGGCGTGGTCAATCACGAGTGCTAGTTTGGCTGACCTCTCAAAACCGATTGACAGAGCGAAGAACGCATGGGCGTAGTAGCCGTCCTCAGCACTGTTCGCATGTTGGAGCGCGGAGACTCCGATGCCGACGTGGGCTGCGGCTAGACCTGCCTCGCGTGAAATGGCCTGAAACTGCTGATTCACAATTGCAGTGGGGACGTGAGGGATAGAGTTCATCTGCAAGCGATCTAGTTACGTCTTAGCCTAACACGGGGCCGAAGAGCATGAGAGCCGCGTCTGCAGCGCCACGCGGTTCGACCCCCACGCTCGGTAGCTACCTAACAAACCACTCCGGACTCGCGCGTAGGGTGTCGGCGGCACTCCGATCGAGAAGGATTCGGCCGAGCCGATAGAAGTGCCTCACCATCGCGTCCCTGTCGCTCAAGTGGCCGAATGGAATCTCGAACACTTCATAACCTCGGTTGCGCAGTTCCTCGCGAATTACCCTGTCCCGTCGCTGTGTCGCTGCGTTCCCATGCACGTGACGACTCATGCCATCCAGATAGATGCACACGCCGTCCAGGCGACCACCAGGATCATTGAAAAAGAAATCGGGCGTAGTGGAACCGAGAGGATGACCGAGATCAATAACACGCTGCGCCGTTGGTGCAGGAAACCCGCCCCGCTGTAGCAGGGCCCGCAGAGTGGACTCCGCTTCATTCACGGGAAGGCCGTCGCCGTCGGCCGCCGGAAGTGCTGGAGGAACGTCGTGGGTGAACTGGAGCGTCGTCCCCCACTCGCGCAGTCGCTCCTCGGCTTTGTGCCTGTTGAGATGCTTGTGATAGAAGGCGTTCCGGAACGTGAACAAGCAATCAATGCACGCGCGTTGGCATGCCGACGGGCACTGGTCTACAGCCGCGAGGGCTGCGGCAACCACGTCCGACCATCGCTCCATCATCTGATCCAGAAGCCCGGACCCACCCGGCATTGGATCATAGAGCAACACATCGACCTGCTCCGTCCCGGCGCGGCCGACAGTGAGCACCAGTAGATCCTCGATCTCCATTTCGAGGATTTCGGCGGCGCCTTTCCGGAGCGCCTCCACCACGCTGTAGGCTTCTTCCCGGTTCTCGCATCGACGCAGCGCAAGCGCGTCGGCCACCACGTCGGCAAAGAAGCCAGTGTTTGCGACGGCCCGTCCACACCGTTCGCGATGGTCGGTTGAGAACTGCGTGAGGTCTGCCTGGGATGCCAGCGGTGACCGGCTCTGGCCGCACACCGTGCACAACGGATACCCAAGGGTTCCTATGGCACGGACCACTTGTGCCGCTCCCACGTTTACCAGGCGTATGTGCACCGACGAGCGGAACGACAGGTCCTTCGTTCCCCACTGGTACGATTTCCCTCCACCGTGACGCGACTGCTCGTGGCCGAACACCGAGACAGCGAGTTGGAAACGATGGTCTTCGTCGTCGCTGATGTGGGACTGGTGCGGCAGATCAACGTCGCAGATCGGCACTGCCGCAAGCAGCGTGGCGCCAAGGCCCGCCGCCACGCCCTGCTGCATGACGCCGACTTCAGCCACAGCCTCATTGGCCACATCTATCTGGAACCCGACCGGCTCAGTCGCCTCCAGCTGAAAGAACCGAGGAAAGAACCGGTGTCCGTTTGCGTAAAGCAGGTTGCCAGGAACAAACTCGCGAAGCGCGAGCGGCAATGGGCGTCGGACCTCCCAATCGCGCAGATCACTCCCGTATCGTGGCGCCTGGTGCAACCCAACCACACCCCCGGTATCGAGACCATATCCGGGCAAAAATCCCTCCGCGGCGAGCACCGCGTATGTGTTCGTGTCATCGAAACCCTCAGCCTCGCGCCGGCGTCGCAGCTCGATGCCCTTCAGTTTCTTAACGAGTCGATCGCAGCGTGCCATAAGCGCGTCCTCATCGGCATCAAGTGTCCCGCGTTGCCGGCGTGCATCCTCGAGGCGGCGCATCTGCTCGAGCGCCCAATCAAGCCGCCGCTTGAGTCTCGCGATGACACTCGCAAGCTCCGTGCTGAGCCCTGATACTCCGGCGGCCAGGCGTTCGCGGCTCACTACTTCGGCGTCACCCGCGGGCCAGCCCTGCTCGAACACGCGCACGACGTGCTCCAACAAGCGGTCATGGTGTTTGGTGATCGCCGTCTCAAGGAGCGTCACGTCGAACGGCTCGGAACGCACATCCCCGCCGTCGTCGAACAGGTACTGCTTTACCTGAATCGGAAGTGACTTCTCGAGGGTGGCTTCGACTTCCTTCCGTTCTTCAGCGGCGAGAGGTGTGCCCGGCCGCGCCAGGCGGAACAGCGCCGTCAGTACCGCCGCGTGGACGTGCTTTCGCACCATCAGCTCGTTTCGCAGATTAAAGCGCGGCGGTGCAATCTGACCGCGTAACAGCTTGAGCGGATCGGTGAAATACGCACGGTCATGGTTGACAGTGCGCGCATAGGTGACATTGACCGCCATCCGGAACCGCCGCCCAGCGCGACCGGCACGTTGCCAATAGTTGGCCGGCGTCGGAGGCACGTTGCGCATCAATACCGAATCCAGCGCTCCGATATCCACGCCCAGTTCGAGCGTGGGCGTGCAGACGAGCGTGTTCACCTGTTCGTGTTCGCTCTTGAACGCTCGTTCGATGAGTTCGCGATCCTCAGAGGGAATCTGCGCCGAGTGCTCACGCGGTCGCAGCATGGCGAAGTGCTGATCGAGCACCTTTAGATCGTAGTTGTCCGGGTCCTCCGCTGCCGGCACGAGCGTTCCACGGCAACGCCATGCTGGACAGGCCATGTGTGGAGTCACCCGGTTCTGTGTCCGGCGGCACGTGTCGCACCGGAACACGCCGCGATTCGCGGCCAGCAGGAGACGGTCGCCGTCCACCTGCCTGACGCCGGCACAGTTAGGCAGCGCGCGACCTCGCGAACCGGTCAACGTCACCGCTACCAGCAGACCAAGCTCGTTCGCCAGGAGAGCCCACAGTTCCTCAAAGAACTCGTCAGCTCTGGCCGGTGGCACACCAAACTTGCCGGCGAGCTGCATCGCCAGTGTCTGGCCACGGACGCTCAACCATTGTTGCACTCGCCCGTCGTCGTCTCCGTCGTCGCGCCGCAGTTTCAGCGCCTTGGGCACGCCGGGCATGAGCGGCAGATAGCCTCGCTGGATCTCGAAGTCCCCGTCCTGCCAGAAGCGCGTGAAGATCTTTCCGTCGCGATCGAAGAGGACGGTGCTGCGTCGCGTGACGTCGAGGAGCGTCGCGATACCATCCACCAGTTCGGCCGAGGACGTCTGCAGCACCGGCGCCCATTTGGCGACAAAGGGCAAATCCGCTCTCAGTCCAGCGTACTGCACGAGCAGCCGCCCCCAGGGCTCGAGGCCGATCCGCTGCCTCGTACTCGTCGTGATCTCGCGCAATACCTGGATGCGCAGGAATCGCTTCCGCTCCTCAGCGTGGCGAATCCCCTCGGCTTCTTTTCTGTGAACGCGCCACACTTCGGGCACGAGAGCACGCGAAAGATCGTCGTCTGCTTCCAGCGTGTCGTCCAGATGCGCCGTGAGATCCCCGATCGACGCCGGACCATCGGTCAGGTGCTCGAACATCAGCGCGCGAAGTCGGTACCGCCGCGCGTGGTCTCGCATCCACCCCGCCTGGAACGCCGCTTCCTGCCGATTGTCGGCGAACACCAGCAGGCGACGTCGCTCGGCATGGTGCAGCATGTTCTGCGCGAGCACGTGCACATCAGACACGGTGACCGCGCGAACGGGCCTCGCTGGCTCGCGATAGACACCCACGCGCTGCCTGCCTAATGCGCCGCACGCGATGCATGTCGTGAGCAGCCCGGGATTCTGTGACTTCTGTCGCACCACGCCCAACGGGACCAAGGCGTCTTCGCGTCCACACCCGGCGCACCTGTTTTGCGCGGCCGGATGCAAAGCGCCGCAAGTACGGCAGAAGTAGAGCGTCGCACCCCACGCCGGTTGTGCGGCGGCAGCGGGCACTGCCGGAGCGCCGGAATCCTCATCGTCGTCGTTCACCCGG
>CAZSNV010000059.1:0-19476 GCA_964608035.1 uncultured Gemmatimonadaceae bacterium
GACACGCCGTAGCGAGCTGAATCCGAGACACCGTGCGGGTCGTCATCGCTGAACATCTCCTCCAGCGCGCTTCCCTGACCGAGCAAATCCACCAGCAGCACCGGACGCGATAGCGATTCGACGCGCGCGATCTTCAGCGCCTCACGAGCCACATCGGCAAGACTCTCGCCGACGATCGCCACCGCCGAGCGATCGCCGAAGGGTCCGCCTGACGAGCTGTTGACGGCACGATCCGCGGGCTGCTTCATGGCACTCCTTCAAAAACCCAGTAGTCCCGTCCCGACTGGCGGCCTACCCGGTCGGCTTCCGCGCGGCTGGCAAACGGGCCCATGACCACGCGATACACGCGTGAACCATCCACATCCGAAACTACCACACGCGGCTGCACACCGTCGACGCGGATTGTGCGGGTGATGTCGCGGGCGCGGGTTTCGGAAAGAACGGCGGCCAACTGCACACTCCACACCGTGCTGGCGGCCGGCGTTCGGCTGGCGGTATCCGCGGGCACGACCTGCGGCGCACGCGCCGGCAGGGAGTCCACCGGCATTGGCACCGGTGTCGCCAGCGAGTCACTCGTCGGAGCGACGTAATACGTGTCGATCGGAAAGACCACGGGGAGGTCGAGCCCTGGAGCCCGGGGGCGAAAGCCATTCCAGAAAACGAAGTGCCAGATCTCGTTTGCCCCGTCCCGGACAATGATGCGAGGCTCGTCGTGGCCCGGAATGGTGAAGTGCACGTCACGACCAGCGATCGTCGCCACGGCGCCATCGGGACCAACGTTGGGAAGGTCCGCCCGCCATGCGGTTGGCAGCGTGGCGATGACTTGATTCGTGCCGACGTTGATCACCCACACCGAGTCGCCCGAATCTGGTCGAGCCAGCAGCAGGCGCCCGTGTGGGTCAATGCGCATTTCCTTCGCGGGTCCCGGCAGCCGAATGACGTCGGATCGTTCGCCGCTGTAGCGGTCGAGTATCGCGATGTCCCGTGATCGCTCGGTCGCGACGAAGACTCGGTCGCCGGATGGCGAGGTGGTGAGGGCAATCACCGGCCCGTCGAATGACACGCGCGCGACTTCGTCGAACGTGTTCGAGTTCAGCGCGACCACTTCGCGGCCGGACGCCAGGTACATCCGATCGCCGAGCGGTGACATCGCCGTGTACGTCGGTGTCGGCACCGTCGCTGAATCCAGGATGGTGCGCTCGGGCGGTCTCAGCTTCAGGAGGGTGGACGTCCCGTCGTCCGAGGTCAGGACAACCAGGCCCCCATCCTGAACCGGGAACAGCCCACGCACGGGTTGTGAGGTGGTGAACTCCCATTCTCCGCTCGGAGTCGATCGATGGATCACCGTGTCGCGCGTGACGCCGAAGATCGACCATGCATCCGTCGAGGTCATGACCGTGAGCTTCGACGTGCGGCTCGGCTTGATCGTTCCCACGCGCAGGTCGACCCATCCGGGAGCGCCCGAGCGATCGACGTATGCCTCGAGACCGTTTTCAGGATCGAATGCCAGGATGCGCGCTTGCGCGCCGACCGCTTGCGTCGAGCTCCAGATCAGCGAATCGAGCCGTGGATACTGGTATGCGCGCACCACGCCGCCGCCACGCGCAACGCGAAGGGCAATCGGATCCTGGCCGTACGCGGCGCCAAAGGCGGCGACACCGTCGCCCGCCGAGCCGCGCGTGTCCGAGCAGGCGGCCAGGGCGAGCAAGGAGAACGAAAGGAGTCGGCCCCGCACCAGCATAAGGTAGGGGGGACGATGACCTAATGCGAGCGCGATCGAGCGAAAAAAAAAGAGAGGCGCGGACTTTGCCATCCGCGCCTCCCTCGTACCACTCGTCAGGCTAGAAACTCGGTCCCAGCGTCATGACCCAGTAGCCGCGCCGAGTTCCGCGATCGAGCGGAATGGCGTAGTCCGCGCGGAGCAACGCGTAGCCGAAGAGGTTCATTCGGATACCTGCGCCGTAGCTTCGCAGCAGGTACCGCTGCGAATCCTGGTCGTAATTATCCGGACGCGACATCGAGATCTTCTGGCCGCGCGACCACGCCACGCCGGCATCGAAGAAGACGAGTCCATCCACCGGCGGCAGGGAAATCGGAATCACGCCCAGATCGAAACGGCGGATCAGCGGGAATCGCAACTCGGCATTCCCAAGGAGGAACCGGCTTCCCAATAGTTCTGTTACCGAGCAGGTCGACTGGTCCGTGAAGATTCCACCGCAGAACTGAGCGGCGTACTGCTCGCGATCGTAGCCTCGCACGAAGTCAGCACGTCCGAGGTACTTCGGGAAAACCATCTCGTCCGGACCGACGCCGATGCTCGTCTGCGTCCGCCAGGCCAGCGTCAGGAAGTTGAAGAGAAGGGGGACATACCGGCGGTAGTCACCGGAGAACTCCGTCCAGCGGAGGCCACCGAGAACCGGCTTCACCTCCACGCGGAAACGCCGGCCCGCGATGGGTCCGGTGTATCCGAAGAGCGAATTGTCCGAGACGTACGCCGCATAGGGCGCGATGTAATTGAGTCCAGGGAAGTTGATGACGCTGTCCACGAACCACTGCGTGCCGTACCCGGTGAAGCCGTCGACGGCGCGGCTGTACAGCGCAATGGAGCGCGCCACGTTGTTGGCTGAGACGCCGAGCTCTACGCGGTTGAAGCGGTTCGACGGCCGCATGCCGATCGCGAAGGCTTCGCGCACGATATACCGCGACACCTCGTACTGCTCGAGGAAGTTGGGTGATCCGTCACCGTACGGCGTAAAGCCGTAGTTCGAGATGAAGAAATACGGAGACTGCGCCACGCCCACCGTGTACTGCAGCCGGTTGCCAAGGCTGGTGTACGCGCCGAGGAGGAACGCCTCGCTCAGGCGCCCGTTCACCTGGCCGGCGAGGATCATCTGGTTGTTGCCGAGCAGGTCGGCTAATACGACGCCCGCGCCGCCGTACAGGCCGCGGCCGTAATTGTCCTGGGCATATCCAATGCTCGGACGGTAGATCGACTCCGGCCGGTAGCCGATCTTGTAGTCGTATTCGCGGAAAGTGGTCGTATCCGGGAGCGCGAGGTTCACGCTGTCCAGCAACTGTGCGACGCTGACGGGACTCGTGCCGGAACGCTCGTTCGTCCCGGGAACGTCGGCCGAGGCCCGTATTCCCGTAGACGCGCGATAGAGCGACGCGCGGCGCGGGTCGTTCGTGTTGCTGGTCAGCCCACTGTCCCGCCGTGCGGCCGCGTCCAGCGCGGTGCGCATGTCGTTGGCGCGCTGGGCCTGTTGTGCCTGCATCGCGGCGATGGTTTGCGTGACGCTGGCGCCGGCCGGCGCCGTGGCGACAACAACCGGCTTCGGTCGGAACGGTTCGCCCTTGAGTCGGCGCGGATTGCCCGTCATCCAGACGGTGTAGTCGCCGTCCTCGAAGTACGTAAACGCGAGCTTGTCTGCCTGACGAGCCCATGTGATCGCCGGGCTGTACTCGGTGATGCCGCTCACGGAGCCGATGACGTTGGTCAGCTGGTAGTGTTCCTTTGACGCCACGTCGGCGAGGAATACGTTGGCGATGCCGGTGCGATCGCTGATGTAGGCGATCGACTTCCCATCGGGTGACCACTGCGGATTCAGGTTGTGCCCACCCTGACCCGGCAGGACTTCGATGCTCCCGTTCCGGAAGTCATAGGTGGCAACTCGCCAATTTCCGAGGCGAAGCACGTCGAGGTCGGTCGTTTCGCCGCGCTCGGTCGTGAACGCGATCTGTTGCCCGTCGGGCGACCAGGCCGGCTGCATGTCGCCGTTCTTGTCATTCGTCAGGCGGCGCAGCGCCGCGGTTTCGTAATCGATCACGAACAGGTCGGTCAGTCCGCTGCTCGTTCCGCTGACCACGATCTGCTTTCCATCGGGGCTCCAGCTCGGCGACGTGACCCACTCGAGGCCGACGTCGAAGCGCTTGATCGTGCGCCGCTTGGCGACGTCCATGACATACAGGATGTCGCGGCCTTCGCGCTGTGCCGAGAACGCCAGCAGCTTGCCGTCGGGCGAGAACGCGCTCTGTGAGTAGAGCAGGCGCAGCTCCTCGAAGTCGGGCGACGTCGTGGTTTGCACCAGGCGCTTGATGCGCTTGCCGGTTTCCGCGTCACCGAGCCAGAGATCCGGGAAGACCTCGCCGCGCAGGAAACTTCCCTGCGAGATGAACGTGATCAGCTTGCCGTCGGGCGACAGCGACGGGGCGATGAACATCTGGGAGAATCCGCCCGTCTTGCGTTGCGACAAGAGCGGCTCGGAAAACTTGCGCGCCCGATCGAGGTTCGACACCTGTGGCAGGTGCTTCACCTGCATGGCGTCGCGCCACTCCTCGCTCAGCTCCTCGAGGCTCAGGCCGAGCTCGCGCTTGAACGCCCGGTCGATCCCCACGTTAGGTGCGGAGTTCATGATCTCGCCGATCACATCGTCGCCCCACCGTCCGCCGATGTACTCCCACAACGCTTCACCGTAGCGATACGGGAAGAACAGGTCCGGCCGCTCGGTCATCTGCTTGATCGTAGGCAGCGTTCCGTTGAGCGCCGCGTCGCGGACCCACGACTGCGTCAGGATGTGGTTCGGTCCGAGCGACAGGTATTCGGCCATGCCCTCGGCGAACCAGAGCGGCGGGTCGACCTGGGCCAGGGTCTGGAGGCCGTTGCCGGCGCGGCCGCGCGCGAAGATGTCGTACTGGAACCCGTGAACCAGTTCGTGTGCCAGGACGTGTTCGAAGCTCTTGTAGTCGCCTGTGAAAGGGAGGAGGATGCGGTGCCGGAGCGCTTCCGTGACGCCGCCCACGCCTTCGCCGAGATCGCCCGTCACGTTGTTCTGCCCGAAGTCGCCGCGCGACCGGTAGATGATCAGCGGTTTCTTCTCGCGGAATTCATGCTTGAGCATGCGGGACAGCCGCGCGTAGGAACGCTCCGCCATCCGGGCCGCGTCCATGATGCCGTCGCGCTCTTCCGGATAGAAGTGGATCGTGAAGTGAGGCGTCTCGATGACTTTCCACCGGAACTTGTCGAACTGGACCTGGTTCTGGCCGAAGTACTGCTGTGCTCCGGCCGGCGATCCGATCGCTGCGACCAGGATGAGCACCAGCGCTCTCACATGCCTCATGTGCCTGCTCCTTGCGGTACCACCGCAACCACCGCCGCATCCCCCCACAGCCGCTCGAGCTGATAGAACGACCGCAGCGTCGGATGAAAGACGTGCACCACGAAATCCACGAAATCGACGAGTGCCCAGCGCCCCTGCGTCAGACCTTCGACATGATGGGCCCGGAATCCCCGCTTCTTCATCTCCTCAGCGACATGCTCGGCGATCGCGCGCACGTGGGTGTCCGACGAGCCGCTGGCGATCACGAAACAATCCGTCATGTCCGTAACGCCTTCGAGATCCAGGATCATGACATCGTTGGCCTTCAGGTCGAGGCAGAGCGCGGCCGCGGACTGCGCAGCAGCGAGGCTTGGCCGTGTGGCCGATGACGATGTCATGCGCGGGCTCGAGTCACGAACGCGCCTTTGTAGGAGAGGCTGGATTATTTGTTCCGGTTCCGGGAGCCTGCAATTCTCCCTCGTTGGTCAAAGCTTAATGCGCCTGCACAGGTCGCGACATTACAAGTCGGTGAAAGGGACCGCCCGAGTGGCGAAAGGGCCCGTGGGACGGGTGGCTACCCCGCTCACGAGCCCCTGATTCCCCGACACCCGGCCTGCAGCCGGCCCCTACGGGGGGTCGAAATGCAAAATGCAGAATGCAGAATGCAGAATGGGAGCCGGCCCCGGGATTGCTCGCAATTTTGCATTTTGCATTCTGCATTTTGCATTCTGCATTTCCTACTGCTTGATCACCCAGACCTTGATCTCGGGCTTCACGTCCGCGTGCAGGCGGATCGGCACCCGGTAGACACCGAGCGCCTTGATGGGCTCGTGCAGGTCCACCTGCCGCTTCTCTAAGCGATGGCCCAGGGCTTCGAGCTGCTGGACGATGTCACCCGCAGTGACAGAGCCGAAGAGCTTTCCCTCTTCGCCGACGCGTGCCGAGAACGTCAGCGACACCTGTTCGAACGTCGCTGCCTGTGACTGCGCCTCTTCCCGACGGGAGTCTTCAGCCGCCTCGAGGCGCTGACGTTGCGCCTCGATCTGCTTCTTGTTGCCCTCGGTCGCCACGACGGCAATGCCGCGAGGCAGGAGGTAATTACGGGCGAAGCCGTTGGAGACCTTCACCACGTCACCGGGAGATCCGAGCTTCTCGACCGATTGCCGAAGGATCACTTCCATTGAGATCAGCTCCAATGCGTTATGTCAGTTGCTGCCGGGCGCGACCGCGCCAGTCGACCCAGGTGTCCCCAAGCCCGATACCAAGGGCGAGAATACCCACAGCCGGTGTGAACAGGAGTGCGAGCAGAATGAGGACCGCGAGGGCGAGGCGCTTTTCGGCAATGAACCAGGCCAGCACGCCAAGCCCGCGAAGCACATAAAGCGCGCCAAAGAAAGCAATCAGATTGAAGCCGAGCCCTCGCAGCGCGCCCAGTGAGGGAATCACGACCAGGACGATTCCGACGAGGAGCCCCCAGACGAGCTGGTCACCAAAGCGGAAATCGCGCAATCGGCTCAGGGGCGGACCAACGCGCGTCCGACTGATGCGGTGAAACAGTCCCCACGCCAGTGCAAGCGCGGCGAGCGATTCAAGAGCCAGGAGGGCAGGGAAGAAAGAGACCGTCACCTCCGGCATCCGGTTCCAACTCGCGAGCATCTGCTCGACCATTGCAGCCCATCGCGGGTTGTTTTCCACGAAGTTCTGCCATTCGGGCGCCAGCGTTGTCGCCTGCACCTGCGCGTTCAGTGGCGCGGCGCGCCGGTCGAGTTCGTCCGTCAGAGTGCGTTGGACGCGACCCGGCGACACCTCCGAAACAAGCACGACCGCGCCGGCGAAAACGAACGTCGCGGCGACCGCGGAGAGCGCGCGCGACAGGAACAGCCTCCGGCCTCCAAGCATGCAGGCGATCCCGAACATCGAGACCAGCACGATGGCCCAGCCGCGTGCCAGGAACTCGAAGGATGACGCGTTGGCGAGCGGACGAACCAGCATCCAGGCCGCGAGAAGGAGCCAGGTCAGGGCGAGCCAGACGCGACCGCCCTGTACCCAGGCGACGAGCGCACACACGCCGATTGCAGGTCCGACGAGCAGGATCGTCTGCTCAACCGGGAAGAGCACGCGAAGCGCGGCGAACGCGGGGACCAGGAGGAACAGCCCCAGCGCCGGCAGGATGAGCCGCCAGCCGCGCTCGCGCGCCGCTGCCGGGGCAGCCGCCGCGTCGGTGTTCGGCGCCGGGGTCTGTTCCACTCAGGCCTGATGACCGCGGATGTACGGAATAATGGCGAGGTACCGCGCCCGCTTGATCGCGGTGGACAACTGGCGCTGATGGCGAGCGCACACGCCGCTCAACCGACTTGGCAGGATCTTGCCGTGATCGGTGATGAAACGGCCGAGGGTGCGGTCGTCCTTGTAGTCGACGTAGTGCACGCGTCCTTCGCAGAACGGGCAGCTTTTCTGTGGGCGTCGCATGGGTCAGTCCTCGTCGTCGTCGTCGTCCTGGCGGCGAGCGTTCGCCAATTCTTCCTCGGTCATCGGCGGTGCGCCGACTTCGTGCTCGAACAGCGTGATCAGATAGCGAACGACTCCGTCATCGAGCTTCATGGCGCGCTCGTATTCGGGGAGAACGTTGGCCGTGGAGTGGAACCGGGCGATGACGTAATAGCCGGTGTCGCGCGGACCGATCTTGTAGGCGAGCTGCCGGCGTCCCCAGTGATCGATGGAGATTTCGTCCGGGCTTTGGAGAAGCGCGTGAAAGCGCGCAATCTTCTCCTTGATGGCGGCATCTTCGAGGGTAGAGTCGAAGATGTATACCGCCTCGTAGCGGCGGGTCATGTGCGGCAATCCTCCCTGTGGTCGTGACCGCCCCGCGCTGGTTGCCGAGGCGCGAGGAGGGGGTGGTCGAGCAGTTGTTGGGACGGGAAACGTAATTGGCGCAGACGGGGGACGGGAGACGGGTGACGGGAGAAAACCGCGCGTCTTAGAGTTGATCGCGCCCTCTCCCGTCCCCCGTCCCCCGTCCGGTTTATGTGCGGCCGTTTCGGATTAACCAGGCCTGAGGCGCTCCAGCTGGAGCGCTTCGGCATCACCGAGTTGCCGCCTCTGGTGCCCCGCTTCAACATCCCGCCCAGCAGCGACATTCTGGTGGTGCGGGAACGGAAGGGCATTACCGAAGCGGAAATGATCCGATGGGGTCTCGTGCCGTCGTGGGCCAAGGACCCTTCGATTGGCCATCGGATGGCGAACGTCCGATCGGACACGGCCCTTGAGAAGTCGTCCTTCCGGACCGCAATGCAGAAGCGCCGATGCCTCATTCCGGCCGACGTCTTCTTCGAGTGGCAGGACGTTCCCGGCCAGAAGCGCCGGCGGCCCTACGCCGTCGCGCTGAAGGAGGGAGAGCTGTTCGCCTTGGGCGGTGTGTGGGAGGCGTGGCGACCGAAGGAAGGAGCCGACTGGATGATAACGTGCGCGATCCTGACCACCGAGCCTAACGAGGTCCTCGCGCCCATACACGACCGGATGCCGGTGATGGTGCGGGTGGAGGATTACTCGAATTGGATCGCACCCTCGACGCCTGCGTCGGAGGTCCGGCGTCTTGTTGCGTCGTTTCCGACTGACGACATGCGAGCGTGGGAGGTGTCGTTGCTGGTCAATGATCCGAAAGTCGACGATGCTCGAGTGATTGCGGCGATTGACTGAACGAGACGGGCGACGGGAGACGGGGGACGGGAGAGAGCGCGTTGTGATGTCGCGGGCTGCGTTGAAAGGATGAAGGCGGTGGAGGACGAAGCGGCGAACGTGGGGTATGCACCCGTTTCGGAAGTTGACCGTCTGGCAGAAAGCCCACGAACTCGCCCTTCGCACTTATCGCGCCACTGCTGGAATCTCCGGCGCCCAGTATCCCGGTCTGCCAGCGCAGATCAGACGGGCGGCATTCTCGATCCCTGCGAACATCAGCGAAGGGGCAGGTCGCGATACCGCGCCTCAATTTGCGCATCACCTGGAAATTGCAATCGGATCGGCGCGCGAACTCGACTACTTCATCCTTCTTGCGCGCGATCTCGGCGCGATCTCGCCAATCGAGCACGCCCGTCTCGCCGCCCGGATTGATCAGGTCTGCGCGATGGCCGTGAGTTTGCGAAAAAAAGTGCGCAGTCCGAAGGGAAAACGTCCGAATTCCGACACGTGACGCTGGATTGGCGCTCTCTCCCGTCGCCCGTCTCCCGTCACCCGTCGCCGTCTTGACCTCCGACATCCGCCTTCCGATTGAACCGACTCATCGCGAGCTCAACACTCTCAACCAGCCAGCATTCGGTAAGCGCGACAAGATCCGGGAACAAAGCCTCAATATCCTGCCGCTCCCGCTTCCCCATCTTGTTCAGGACATAGTCCGCCAGGTTCCCCTTTCTCTCGCGATCCGACGGCGGCCCGACACCAACGCGCAGTCGAGCGTACTCCTGCCCTCCTGCTGCGGCTTCAATCGACTTCAACCCATTATGCCCCCCCGCGCTCCCCTTCGCCCTCAATCGAAACCGCCCGACTGGCAGCGCGACGTCGTCGACGATCACCAACAGGTCCTTCGCGGCGGACCATGACTCGCGCCGCAGGTACGGCCGCAGGATGCCGCCGCTGAGGTTCATGTAGGTCTGCGGCTTCACAAGGCGCACGCGCTGCCCACCCAGCCTGCCATCGGTGACCAGGGCCGACTGGTCCTTTCGCCACCCGTCAAAACGCCAAACGCCGGCCAGCTGGTCGATGACCCACCAGCCGACGTTGTGACGCGTGTCCGCGTACGACTTGCCCGGATTGCCCAGCCCGACGATGAGCTTCATCGGCTCGTCGCTTCCACCCTGGTCGGCCGAACGGCCAAGGAAGCGCCTCAGCCAGTCGAGTCGGATCAAGTCTCTTCGGGCTCGCCCTCCTCACCTTCCTTCGGCTTGCGAATGAGTTCGGGCTCGACGGCGGCCTCAGGCGTTGCTCCCGCAACGGGCGCCACCACCACCTCCTCCTTCGGCGCAGCCACGATCGCGACCGCGGACTCCGGATCGTCCAGAACCTCGACGCCTTCCGGAATGATCATCTCGCTCACGTGCACCGAGTGGCCAATGGTGACATTGGTGACGTCGACGTCGATGTGGCTCGGCATGTTGAGCGGATCGACCCGGCACTCGAGCTCCTGCATGATCTGGCTTAGGATGCCGCCCGCCTGCCTGACGCCGTCCGGAATACCCTGCAGGACGATCGGAATGCGGACAATCACGCGTTCACCGGCCACCAGCTCCTGGAAGTCCACGTGCAGCACGTTCCGCTTCACCGGATGCCGCTGGATTTCGCGAATGAGTGTCCGCGACATCGTGCCATCGATGCTCAACTCGATCACGGTATTCTCGGCAGACACCTTCTCCAGGAGGCGTTCGAACTCGCGCTCGGGGACGGACAAGGACAGCGGTTCGCGCGCATGCCCGTAGATGACGGCCGGCAGCCGGCCGTCGCGACGAAGCGTTCGGGCGGCACCTTTGCCGGTGCCAGGGCGAGCCGTCGCGGATAACTGTGCAGTAGCCATATCGAAGAGCCAGACGGGGGACGGGGGACGGGGGACGGGAGATCGGCTCCAGCCCTTAACTCAACCAAACCAGCACCAGCACGCAGCTGCAGCAGCAGCAGCAATCAGTACGCAGCCTTAGTCAAACAGACTCGAAACGCTCTGCTCGCTGTGTGTGAACCGAATCGCCTTCGCAAGCAGCTCACCGACCGACAGCACGCGCAGCCGATCGAACCGCTTCTCCTCGGGCACGACGACCGTGTCGGTGATCACCACCTCCGTGATCGGCGCGTCCTTCAACCGCTGGACTGCCGGACCTGACAACAGTCCGTGGGAAGCGCAGATGTAGATGTCCCGCGCTCCCAGGTTCTTCAACGCCCGCGCCGTCTCCGTGACGGTGCCGGCGGTGTCGATCATGTCATCCGGGATGAGACAATCCCGGCCTTCCACTTCACCAACCACGTTCAATACTTCAGCCACGTTAGGCGACGTTCGCCGCTTGTCGATGATGGCGAGCGCCGCGTCGAGCTTTCGCGCGAATCCGCGGGCCATCTTGGCCGAGCCGACATCGGGCGCCACCACCACCAGGTCCGTGTACGTCTTCTTCCTGAAGTGCGCCACCAGTACCGGGGAAGCGTACAGGTGATCGACGGGCACATCGAAAAACCCCTGCAACTGATGCTGATGGAAATCGAGACCAAGAACCCGGTCCGCGCCGGCCGTCTGGATCAGGTTTGCCACCAACTTCGCTCCGATGGACACGCGCGGCTGGTCTTTGCGGTCCTGCCGCGAGTACCCGTAGTACGGCATGACGCAGGTCACCCGCGCCGCCGACGCCCGCTTGGCGGCATCAATCAGGAGCAACAGCTCCATGATGTTCTCCGCCGGCGGATTGGTCGGCTGAACGATAAAAACGTCCGCACCGCGGACGTTCTCATCGATTCGCACGAAAATCTCGCCGTCCGCAAACCGGGTGAGCGTCATCTTGCACAGCTCAACCCCGAGGTGTTTGGCGATTTCCTCGGCGAGTCCTCTGTTGGCGTTTCCGGAGATAAGCTTGAACCCCCGGAGCACACCTGGCAAAAGGTCCATTACCGTAACCTTGAAACGTAGACGTGACGGGAGTTTAGGTCAACCGAACAGAGTTGCCCCCGGTGGATTCGAACCACCATTCTCGGATCCAAAGACCGATGTCCTGCCATTGGACGAGGGGGCAGCGAGATGGGAGCGCTAACCTAATGCGTCACGACGACCGGCTCAACAAACCCGGACGTTTCAGTTTCCAGCACCGCGACGCCGCTGACCAGCGGTGGGGACTGCATCGAGAGGGGGCGCTCGCCGGTGATGACCGCAACACAGGACCCGGAGCCTGTCAGCAGCACCATGGCGGAGCCCCCGAGGAGCGTTTTCACATCGTCCCGGCGCAAGTTCGCGAGGAGCCTGCCGACAACCGGAACCTGCTCACCGACGACCTGCTCAAAGTCGTTCCCAGCGACGGTGGCCACCCCGGCCCACGTCAACAGGCGATCGAGTGGAATCGCCGTGGGTGCTACCTGGCGTTTGGACGAATCGAGCCATCGATAGGCGTCCGCGGTGTTGACGGGGGTCTCGGGGACCAGCAGCCAGACCGCGCTCGTCGGCAGGGGCGGCAGCAGCATCTGGCGCTCGCCACGACCCCAGGCCAGCGCAACCGTGGACTCATCCTGGGTCAGGAACGGAACGTCGGCGCCTAACGATGCGGCGATCCGCAGCAGGTCCGGCGTTGCAATCGGGCGTGGGTTGAGCCGGTTGAGCGCCCGCAAGACACCGCCGGCGTCAGCACTGCCGCCGCCGAGACCGGCCCCGACGGGAATCCGCTTCTCGATCGCGATCTCGAAGCCCGACGGGAACCCGGTGGCGTCGGCGTACGCTGCGGCCGCGCGCCAGGCCACGTTCGACTCCGGTAGACCGAGACCCCCCGCGGGGATCCGGTCACCGGCGCATTCGATCGATCGGCCACTCGCGGTGGAGCGAACGGTGATCGTGTCGGCGAGTGCGATCCGGCAGAACAGCGTCTCGATCTGGTGGTATCCCGACTCCTCACGCGCCAGCACGCGAAGGAAGAGGTTGAGCTTCGCTTGAGCCTCGACGCGCGCCTCGCGTGCCGGCATCAGCTTTTCCCGTCTCCCGTCCCCCGTCCCCCGTCCCCGATGTCCTTCAGGTGCAGCCCCATCTTCCCGAGGTACCAGAACCCGATCGCGGTGATGGGAATCCATCCGAGCAGGTGGTATCCGAGCGCGTAGCTCACGGCGAGGGTCTCGTCGATCCCGTAAACGCTCAGCGCAACTTTCGACGCGGCCTCGAATGGTCCAAAGAAGCCGGGCGCTGACGGGGCGGCCACCGCGGCCGCCAGGATGCTTTGCAGAAACAACGCCGCCGAAAATGGCGCGTCGATCCCCACGGCTTTGAACGCGATCCAGAAGGAAGTCCCGTTCACCAGCCACATAACGAGCGCCCAGGCGAACACGACTGCCGATCGCCGCACGTCGCGGAGAACACCGAGTCCCGCGCCGAACGAAAGAAGGATTCCGCGTCCGCGCTCCATCAGCCGGGGCGCCCGTCGCCCCAGGGCACGTTCCCATACTCGCACGACGCGATCGGGGTAGATCGCGGCCAGGATGAGGACCACGAGCGCGACGATTGCCACCGTCGACCCGACCAGGAGGAGTCGCGCGATGGGCCAGCCCACCACCGTTGCGTCAGCGGGAAACTGCGGAAGAGAAACGACGAGCAGCAGCAGCAGGAGCACAACGAGAGCGTCAAACACCCGATCAACGACGAGCGACGCCAAGGCAGCGGCGAAATGAACGCGGCCAGTTTCGCGCGAAATCACGTAGGCTCGTGCCAGTTCGCCGGCGCGCGCGAGGGCCACGTTGTTGACCATCATGCCGATCGCCGTCGCGCGCCACAGTGCGCCAAACGGCAGCGTCCCTGCGGTTGGCTCGAGGATGTAACGCCAGCGCCAGGCGCGAATCGGGAACGACAGCGTGGCAAGCCCCGCCGCCAGCAGAAAGAGGCCCACGTTCGATTCCCGAAGGACCGCCCAGACTTCAGAGAACGATTCTCCGCGCAGCGTCCACCACAGCAGGGCGACGCTGATGACCACCCCGAGGACACCGCGCCAGCCGATTCGCATTCAGCTAGTCGGCGCGGACGAGGTCCAGCAAATCGTAGAGCTCCTGGAGGGTTTCCGGATCCGACGAGCCCCGAGTACGGAGCTCATCGCGCAGCGCGCGGGCGCGCTCCAGCGCGGCCGAGCCGCGATAGATCAACGCCTCGACCGGCACGATCGCGTCGTCGTCGGTCTTTACCGGTTCGATGAGGGGGATGTCTTCCAGTGATGACAGCTGCGTCAGGCTCGCGTTCAGCATGTCGCGCAGGGCGCGTCCGGATCTCGGAGAGGTGGCGGCAGGCCGTTCCGCCTGACGAGCTGGCGACGGCGCTGGTGTGACCGGCGACAGGGCGGGAGTCCACCGTTTTCGCTCCCCTACAGCGAGGCGACGCTCCATCTCATCCAGCCCGATGCCGGCGGTCGTGAGGATTCGGCCGACGGATTCAACGGCATCGAGCGCGGAGTCGTTGAATGTCTCCATCGCGGCCGCCTCACCGACGACCGATGCCACTTGCTGCGCGCCGAAACTGCGCGCGAACTCGTCGAGCCGGCCAAGGTGCGCCTTGAGGTCGCGGCGGACGCGCTCGCGCGTGAAGGGATCCATGGCGACCCGTGCTTCGGCTACGAGCCGGCGGAGATGTTCGGCGCGCGTGACGACTTCCTCACGAAAGCGCGCCTCCGCGCTTCGCAAGGGTGCGGCGCCACGCTGGATGAGGTGCGGACCTTCGTCGGTGTAGAACAGTTCTTCTATGCGAACGACCGGTGCTTCCCGCGGAATCGGCGGCGGACTCGATGACGCGGCGGCCCTGGCAAATCGATCGACGTCCGCCGCGGCGCTCTCAAAGCGGCCGCGGGCCCGCAATTCCGATGAGGCGCGACGAAAAACCGCAGCCGCCGCCGTCAGCAGTTCGGTGTCGCTGTCGCGGAGGGCAGCGTCAGGCGCCAGCTCACGAAGAGTTCGCTCGACCGCATCCGTGACTTCGCCCAGCGGGGGATAATCGGCGACGCCGGCAATGCCTCGGAGGCTCCGCAACCGGTTCACGACGTCATCGATCAGCGAGCGAGCGACGGGATTCGCCAGAAAGTTCTCGAGATCGGCCGCTATGGCCGAGGACTGGAGCGCGATGAAGATCGGCGTGGTTCCGGCCGCGGACGGCGAGGGCGGCGTCAACGTGCCCGGCGGAAGCAGCACTCGCAACGAGGCGATTCGATCCACCGCCAGCCGGTCGTCAGTGGTCGACCAATTCCCGCTCGACGCAACGAAGCGGCGCAAATCTACGATAGTGTCGTCGAGGTCTCGTCGAAGCTCGCCGGACCATTCGATCTCACCGTCGCGGACGCCGTTGGCGATGCGCTCCATGGCAAGCGCGATTTCCGCCACCCGCGGCACCCGGGCCATCGTTGCGCTGCCGCGGAGCGCGCGCGACGCTGCCACGAACGAACCCGCTTCGAATTCCGCGCTGCCGGACATGAGATCCTCGACCGCGTCGAGGTATTCCCGCGCTTCGGCGTGGAAGAAGCGCAGCAGCTCCGGTGAGGTCGTGCGCTCGGGTGAAGTCATGGGTGGAGCGTGAAGTTATCCGTCCGTGCTGATCGAGGGCTAGCGGTTGCCTGGGTCAGCGACGAGCGACAAGCGAAGACGCGAAGGCCAGAGAACTCATCGCTCAATCGCTCATCGCTCATCGCTCATCGCTCTGGCCCGGCGCATGGCGTCGCGCATTTCGCGGACCGCTTGTCCGATGCCGACAAACACCGCGCGCGAAACGATGGAGTGGCCGATGTTCAGCTCCTCGACTTCGGGAATGGCCGCCACGGGGCCAACATTCCGGACGGTCAGCCCGTGGCCCGCGTGCACGGCGAGTCCCAGTTCGGTGCCATAGTTTGCGGCATCCTGGAAGGCCCGGAGGATCGATGGGTCGCCAGGATGGTGCGCATAACGACCAGTGTGCAGCTCGATCGCCTGGGCGCCAGCGTCGAGCGAGCGTGCGACGGTCTCACGATCCGGATCGATGAACAGGCTGCAGCGGATGCCCACAGCGCGCAGGCGTTGAATGCCACGGGCCAACCGTGCGGGGTCACGTTGAACATCGAGGCCACCCTCGGTGGTGACTTCCTCGCGCCGCTCAGGCACGATGGTGACTTCCCTGGGGCGCAGGCGCTCCGCCAACTCCAGGATACCGTCGCTCAGGGCCATCTCGAAGTTCAGGGCGGTGCGAACCCCGGCGGCGAGTCGTTCAATATCCGCGTCCTGGATATGGCGCCGATCTTCGCGGAGGTGGGCCGTGATGCCGTCCGCACCGGCGTCCTCGCAAATCAGTGCCGCGGCAAGGGGGTCCGGCTCGTCGGTGCGCCGCGCCTGACGAATCGTCGCGACGTGGTCAATGTTGATGAACAAACGCTGGTGCGCGGCGTACATGGGTCAGGCAGGTGTGCAGTCTGGCTGGGTCCGCCCGTTGATCCCCCGGCGGGTCGCCATTACGTTCGCATTCAAACTGGCGTGGAGCCGTCTGTGAGGAAGTGGGCACTGTTGGCAATCGTCGCATTGGCTTGCAGTAAGAGCCCCACCATGGGCACCTCGCTTGCCGGCGCTCCTACACCTCGAGATGCCGCGACCATGTTCATGGGAGCGGTCAAGTCGCAGGACCTCCAGGCCATGGGAGCGATCTGGGGCACCGAACAGGGTGCTGCACGCGACCACATGGAGCGCGATGTGATGGACAAGCGCCTGATCCTCCTGCAGCAGTGCTACGATCACGATCGGGCCCAGATTCTCGATGAACGGCTCGGAACGAGCGCCACCGAACGCATCGTACGTGTACAGGTGACGCGTGGAAACCGGACCAAGACGCCGGAGTTCAAGATTGTCAGAGGGCCGTCCAACCGCTGGTACGTCGGGGACACGGATTTCCCGACCGTCCAGGAATTCTGCCGCCCCGGCTGACCCACGGAATCGCGTGTGGCGGACGGCCTTCACGGAGCCGACGCGTGCGTTCAATGCTCCGTGAGCTCGATCAGGATGCCTCCCGTTGACGACGGGTGCAGAAACGCGATCCGTTTCCCTTCGGCTCCAACGCGCGGCTGGTCGTCGATCAACCGCACTCCCGCCTCGCGACATCGCTCCATCGTTCCGTCCAGGTCATCCACCGAAAAACAAATGTGATGGATGCCGGGACCACGCTTTTGGAGAAACCGGCCGATCGGCGAATCGGGCCTGTCGGCCTCCAGTAGTTCGACCAGAGAGTCGCCAGCCACGAACCCGCTGACGCGGGCGCCATCGCTGTTGGCCAGCTCAGCCTCGGACATTCCGAGGACATTGCGATAGAATGAATGCAGGTCGGCAGCAGACCTGACCGCGAGCCCAACATGAGCAATCCGGGTTCCGCGGCGGGGTGTATCCGACATCAGACTCGCGCTCCGGTAGGCGGTGCGCGCGGAAACTAGTCCCAACCAGCCGGCGAGCGTAGGCCCGCCCGGCGGAGGCGAAACAGCATGTCGATGGCAAGCGCAGTAACGGACGAGAATTTTGAGGGCGAGATCGAGAAGCACGTCGGGTTGGCGGTCGTGGACTTCTGGGCCGCGTGGTGTGGACCGTGCCGCATCATTGCCCCAATCCTCGATCAGCTCGCGACCGAATACTCGGGCAAGGCGAAGGTCGCAAAGCTCGACGTTGATGCGAATATCAGGACGGCCACGCGGTTCAACGTCCGTTCCATCCCGATGGTGATTTTCTTCAAGGACGGTAAGGTCGTCGACCAGGTCATTGGCGCCGTTCCACGCCCGGTCCTCGAGGAGAAGTTCAAGAAGCACGCGGCATGACCTGTCGAACCTGACATGGTTCGACAGTCAGCCGGGTCGGGAGCCGCCGGGGAAGGGGAGCTGTTCATCGTCGCCACCCCCATCGGGAACCTCGGCGACATGACGCAGAGGGCGATCGAGACGCTCCGCAACGCTGACCTGATCCTGGCGGAAGACACGCGCAAGACGCGCGTTCTGCTCGAGCATTTCGGCATCAAGACGCGAATGGTCCCCGCGCACGAGCACAACGAAGCGCGCACGATTTCTCCTGTCATCGAACGGCTCCGAAAGGGAGAGTCTCTCGCTGTCGTCACTGACGCGGGAACGCCACTCATCTCCGATCCGGGGAGCAGGCTCGTCCAGGCTGTACGGGCCGCAGGATTCCGGGTCTCTCCTGTGCCAGGAGCTTCCGCACTGACGGCCGCTCTTTCCGCCGCCGGCCTCGATACAACGCGGTTCACATTCCTCGGTTTTCTTTCGCGAACGGGGCGGGATCGTCGCGAGGCGATCGACCTCATCGGCACGCTCCAGCACACCGTTGTTCTCTATGAGGCGGCGGGCCGCGTTGCCGACACGCTCAGCGACCTGGCCTCCGCGGGCTCGGGCGAAAGGCGCTGCGTAGTGGCTCGCGAGCTGACCAAGGTCTTCGAGGAATTCCGCGACGGAACGGTAGAGCAACTCGCTGCGTACTACGCAATCAGCCCGCCCCGTGGAGAGGTTGTTATTCTACTTGAAGGCGCGACTCCTAAGCCATTCAACGAGGAAGAGTTGCAGAATCGCGTGAAAGCATTACGTGAGGGAGGCCTTTCGGCCCGGGACGCGGCGGCTCTGGTGTCGTCGGAGACCGGCGTGCCCCGAAACGTCGTATACCGCATGGCGGTGAAATCGTGATGCCGCTTCGTCCCTCTGCGGCGCTCCTCGCGTTGGCGCTCACCTCGTTCGGCCCCCCCCCCGCTCCTGCCGCGAAGATGTCTATCGCGCGTCTACAGTATGACGGCGGCGGAGACTGGTATGCGAACCCATCCAGCATCCCGAATCTGCTGAAGGCGATAAACGAACGGACCAGCTTGAAGGTCGAACCGACAGAAGCACGAATCAGCCTCAAGGATGATCGGCTTTGGGACCATCCCTTCCTTCACGTCACTGGACACGGCGTCATCAAGTTCTCGGACGCGGAGGTGCTTCGTCTCCGGGAATTCCTGACTCGAGGCGGCTTCCTCCACGTCGACGACAACTACGGGCTGGACGAAAGTTTCCGCCGGGAGATCGCGCGAGTCTTTCCGGATCGTCCCTTGGTAGATGTGCCTCTCACGCACCCGGTCTATCATATCGTGTACGACTTTCCTGCTGGGCTGCCCAAGGTGCACGAGCATGACGGGAAGCCGGCACGTGGCTTCGGGATCTTCATCGGAACTCGCCTTGCGGTGTTCTACAGCTACGAGAGTGATCTTGGAAACGGTTGGGAAGATCCAGGGACCTACTCTGATCCTCCCGCCCTTCATGAGGCTGCGCTGCGCATGGGCGTGAACCTGTTCGTCTACGCGGTGACGAGCCGCCCTGGAACATGAGCCTCACCGAACTCGTCGATCGGGAACGCAGGGCTCTGGCGCGACTCCTGAATGCGTCGGGGCTGACGCTGGTGGTCGGCGCTGTCGCGGCGCTGCTCGCCGGTGGGGCGCTCATACTCGGCTCGGCGCGCTGGCTGTCGCTACCACGTCCCGTTCCTCTACTGCTCTGGGGCGCTGCGCTCGCCTTGATAGTCGGCGGAGTCCGCATCCTGGCGGTGCTCAGGAAACGGATGGCGACGCTCCCCGGAGTGGCGGGACAGATCGAGCGGGAGCGTGCGTTCAGAGACGGATCGATCCGCGGTACGATGGAAGTTGCCGGTACTGGAG